>NZ_BADK01000365.1 GCF_000333595.1 Azospirillum sp. B506 | reverse complement strand
TGTCGTTGCCGGTTGCCCACCATGGCCTGAAGCAGCTGGCGGTCGCCTGATCGCCACCGGTTTTCGATTGGGTTTGCCCCTGCCCTCCCCCACCGGGGAGGGCTTTTTCTTTGCGCGGACTCCCCTCCCCTGCCGACCGGCTGAGGCACGCAAAAAGAAAAGCGCCCTCCCCTCTCGGGACGAGCGCCATGCACAAATTCGGATAATTTGCCACTTTTTGAGCTATTTCAATATTTTAGATAATTTTCCCCATGTGAAACTTCAAGCAAGTGGAAGAGGGCCATCCTCCCCTACCCCGCGGCCACCATCTCCGCCCCAGTGCCGGCATATTCGCCGAAGCGGGTGTCCTCCTTCAGGATGTGCTTGCCCAGCCAGTCGGAGCAGAACAGGAACACCTCCTCTCCACTGATACGACCACCATTGGCGCGGAACTCGTCACGGTAGCTTTCGACCTGCCGGGTCAGCCGGTCGTGCAGGGCCTTGTGCGCGGCGAAGGTCGGATAATTCAGCCGCTCCATCTGCGCCTCCTCCTCCGCGAAATGGTGGCGGGTGTAGGCGATCAGTTCATCCAGAATGGCCTCGATCAGGGCCGGATCCTCACGGTTGGCATCGTCATACAACTTGTTGACGATACCGATGAGGACGCGGTGATCCTCATCCAGCGCATCGTTGCCCACACTCATCCAGCGTGACCACTGAATTGGCTCCATGGCGTTTCCTTCGTCCCCCTTGTTGGGTGCCGGACGGACGGGTGCGAGCGTTGACCGCTCGTCGGCACCGCCCGTCTTCCTGGGTCGGGCCGCCTGTCCGGCATCGTTCCGACCATGACTATAAGCGTTATCTGATCTCACTCCCCCCATCCCCGTCCGTCAATCCAGGCGAACGGGGATGCGACATTTTGGCGGATGCAGACCGGCGCCGTCGGGATCAGCCGCCGATCCTGGCCAGCCATTCGTCCTCGGTCAGGATCTCGACGCCCAACTCCTTTGCCTTGGCCGCCTTACTGCCGGCATCAGCCCCGGCGACCAGATAGTCGGTCTTGCCGGACACCGACCCGGCGACCTTGGCGCCCAGCGATTCGGCACGAGCCTTGGCCTCCGACCGCGTCATCCGTTCCAGCGTGCCGGTGAAGACCACCGTCTTACCTGCAATGGGGGAGTTGCTGGCCTTCGGCACCTCGGCCTCCAGCACAGTCAACCGCTCCATCAGACCACGGACGATAACGAGGTTGCGCTCCTCGGCGAAGAAGCCGGCCAGTTCCTCGGCAGCGACCTCGCCGACATCGGGTGTGGCGACCAGATCGAGCCATGCCTGTCCGGGCGCCTGCCCGGCCGCTCGCTCCATCGCCGCCCGCCAGTCGGCCAGCGTTCCGTAGCGTTCGGCCAGCGCCTGGGCCGCGCGCGTGTTCAGCCGCTTGATGCCGAGCGAGCTGATGATGGTCTCCAGCCGCAGAGCGTCGTTGCCTGCATAGAAGTCCAGCTTGGAACCGCTCTCCGGATCGGCGAACCAGGCGATGATGGTGTCGGCGGTGACCGGACCGACACCGCTCAGCGCATGCAAGTCGCGCCACTCCTGGCCGGGCATCGCCTGTTCCGCCGCCAGCATGCCATCGACCCAGCCCTGCATCGTCTTGTATTGGCGAGCCAGCGACTTGGCGGTGACCTCGCCAATATGGCGGATGCCGAGTGCGTAGATCACCCGGTGCAGGTCGATGCCGTCGCGACGCTGCTGGATCGCCTTGAACAGATTCTGGACCGACTTCTCCTTCCAGCCCGGCCGGCCGATCAGCTCGACCCGGCCTTCGAGGGTGAAGATGTCGACGGGCGACTTGATGAAGCCCTCGTCCCAGAATTCCTCGATGATCTTCTCGCCCAGCCCCTCGATGTCGAAGGCGTCGCGGGAGACGAAATGGCGCAGCCGCTCCTTGGCCTGGGCGGCGCAGATCAGGCCGCCGGTGCAGCGGCGGACAACCTCGCCCGCCTCGCGGATGGCGAGGCTGCCGCAGACCGGGCAGGTTTCCGGCGCGACATAGGGCACGGAATCGGCCGGGCGCTGCGACAGCACCACCTCCACCACCTGCGGGATGACGTCGCCGGCACGCTGGACCACCACGAGGTCGCCGACGCGGATGTCCTTGCGGGCGATCTCGTCCTCATTGTGCAGGGTGGCACGGCTGACCACGACACCGCCGACGGTGATGTCCTCCAGTTCGGCCACCGGTGTCAGCGCACCGGTCCGCCCGACCTGGATGGTGATCGCCTTCAACCGGGTCTGCGCCTGTTCCGCTGGAAATTTGTGGGCGATGGCCCAGCGCGGCGCCCGGCTGACGAAGCCCAGACGCTGCTGAAGCTCCAGGCTGTCGACCTTGTAGACGACGCCGTCGATGTCGAAGGGCAGGCCTGCCCGCCGCCGGCCGATGCCCTCGTAATAGGCCAGCAGCTTGTCCTTGCCGTCGCACAGCTCCGCCGGGCGGTTCAGCTGGAAGCCCCAGCCCTTCAACCGCTCGCGGATGCCCCATTGGGTGTCGGCGATCGGCTCGGACAGTTCGCCCAGGGCATAGCCGAAGAAGCAGAGCGGGCGGGACGCGGTGATCGCGGGATCGAGCTGGCGCAGACTGCCCGCCGCCGCATTGCGCGGGTTGGCGAACAACTGCTCGCCCTTCTCCGCGCGGGCGGAATTCATCGCCAGGAAGTCGTCGCGGCTCATATAGACTTCGCCGCGGACCTCCAGCACATCGGGGAAGGGCGCCGGCAGGCGCTGCGGCACGTCGCGGATGGTGCGGACGTTGGCGGTGACATTCTCGCCCTCCGCCCCGTCGCCGCGGGTGGCGGCCAGCACCAGCTCCCCCTTCTCATAGCGCAACGAGCAGGACAGCCCGTCGATCTTCGGCTCCGCCACGAAGGTCAGCGGGGCGTCGTCGGACAGGCCAAGGAAACGGCGGACGCGGGCATCGAACTCGGCCACATCCTCCGGGGCGAAGGCGTTGCCCAGCGACAGCATCGGGATGGCATGGCGCACCTTCCCGAAGCCGGCGGCAGGGGCGGCACCGACGCGCAGGCTGGGCGAATCGGCGCGGCGCAGATCGGGGAAGCGTGTCTCGATGGCGAGGTTGCGGCGGACCAGCGCGTCATAGTCGGCGTCGGAGATCTCCGGCTGGTCCTGCTGATGATAGAGCCGGTCGTGATGGGCGATTTCGGCGGCCAGCGCCGCCAGTTCCGCCGCGGCCTGTTCCGGCGTCAGGGCATCGACTTCGATGCTGCGGGGATCGGGCGGCGTGTCGAACAGGTCCTGCATGGCGCGTCTCGTGACGAATCGGGGTCTTCCGGAGAAGGGCCGCGCAGGATAGCGCCTGGAACAGGGTTTCGGGAGTCTGTCTGGAGTCTGTCTGGACGCGGGGACGCCTCAGCGGGGACGGCATCGGGGCGACGACGGGAACAAGTCCCTATATAGTATGGGCACACCCTTCGGAGTCCGCTGGCCTGATGAGCAAAGCCCATGCACCGGACCTGCGCATCGACGACCGCATGGTCATCGCCGCCGCGCTGGACCGCATCCTCTACGACGACCCCGACCATTTCGCGGCGGACGACGCGCGCGCGGTGCGCCGGCTGATCCCGCACAGCCGCTCGGCGTGGTTGCGGCTGGGCTTCCGCGCCGAACGGCAGGGACCGTCGATGAAGGGCGAGGCCGCCGGGGTCGGCGACGTGCGGATGGAGGGCGACAAGAAAGTGGTGGAGGGCAGCGTCGGCGAAGCGGCGACCTGGCGCTGCGGCCAGTACAAGATCACCAACCACGGCACCGATCTGGAAATCTGGCAGGTGATGAGCGACGAATACGCGCCCGAACCGAAGGGCGCCCGGCTGGAGTTCGACGAGCGGGGCGAACCGGAACGTCTGACCTTCTTCCAGCCGCGGGACATCGAACTGCGGATTCCCTTCACCAGTCTCGCCGTCGGCGTGCGGCTGGGTGGGTGGCAGCCCTGGAAGCTGGTGGCGGAGGGGGTATGAAGGCTGGGGGCGGTCGTCAACCGGCGACCGCCCCAAACCTCATCAGCCCTGCCGGTAGTTCGGCGATTCGTTGGTGATGGTGATGTCGTGGACGTGGCTTTCGCGCAGGCCGGCGTTGGTGATGCGGACGAACTGGCACTTCTCGCGCATCTCGGCGATCGAGGCGCTGCCGGTGTAGCCCATGGCCGCGCGCAGGCCGCCGACCAACTGGTGGATGACCGCCGACACCGGACCCTTGTAGGGGACGCGGCCTTCGACGCCTTCCGGCACCAGCTTCATGGTCGAAACCTCCTGCTGGAAGTAACGGTCGGCCGAACCGCGCGCCATCGCGCCGACCGAGCCCATGCCGCGATAGCTCTTGTAGGAGCGGCCCTGGAACAGGATGACTTCGCCCGGGCTTTCGTCGGTGCCGGCGAATAGGCTGCCCAGCATGGCGACGCTGGCGCCGCCGGCAATCGCCTTGGCCAGATCGCCCGAATATTTGATGCCGCCGTCGGCGATCACCGGAATGCCGTGCTTCTCGCACTCCTCCACCACATCCATCACCGCGGTCAGCTGCGGCACGCCGACACCGGCGATGATGCGGGTGGTGCAGATGGAGCCGGGGCCGATGCCGACCTTGACGGCGTCCACACCGGCATCGATCAGCGCCTTGGCCGCCTCGGCGGTGGCGACGTTGCCGGCGATGACCTGGGTGTAGTTCGACAGAGCGCGGGCGGCGCGGACCTGATCGAGCACCTTCAGCGAATGGCCGTGGGCGGTGTCGACCACCAGCACGTCGACGCCGGCATCGAACAGCGCCTCCGCACGGGCCAGACCGTCATTGCCGGTGCCGGTGGCGGCGGCGACGCGCAGCCGGCCCTTGCTGTCCTTGCAGGCGTTCGGATAGGCCTGCGCCTTCTCGATGTCCTTGACGGTGACGAGGCCGATGCAACGGTAATCCTCGTCGACGACCAGCAGCTTCTCGATGCGGTGCTGGTGGAGCAGACGCTTGCCTTCCTCCTGGCTGACGCCCTCGCGGACCGTCACCAGCTCCTTGGTCATCAGTTCGCTGACCGGCTGCTTGGGATCGGTGGCGAAGCGGACGTCGCGGTTGGTCAGCATGCCGACCAGCTTGCCGCTGCCGAGCTGGTCGCGGCTTTCCACCACCGGGATGCCNGAGATGCGGTAGTCGGCCATCAACTGCAGCGCATCGGCCACCGTGGCGTTCGGCGTGATGGTGATCGGGT
>NZ_BADK01000366.1 GCF_000333595.1 Azospirillum sp. B506 | reverse complement strand
GTTGGAATGGCGCAGCAGCCCGCGCGCCAGGTCGCTCAGCGCCGGACTGTCCAGCGCCGCCAGCGCCGTCGTTGCCCCGGCCGGCACCCGCCCGGCCTCCGGCACCGGCAGGAGGATGCCGGCATCGCCGGCCAACCGGCGGAACAGCGTGGCGGCCGCCAGACCCGGCCGGGCCACCGGCACCCAGGCGCTGGCCGCCTCCCCCGAAGCCCCCGCCGCCGGTGCCATCAGCCAGCGGTCGGCCCCGTCCGGCAGCAGCGGAAAGCCGCCGCCCGCCGCCATCGGCCGCACGGTGACGCTGTCCAGCGGCAGCCGGCCGGCATCGGCGACCGTCAGCACCTCCGGCCCGGTGCCGCCGCGCCGCCAGCTCAGCAGGGCGCGGTTGTAGTTCAGCGACAGCGCTCCGACCCCGGTGTTGTAGGGAGCGGCCCAGGGCTGCCCGGCATCGATCTCCGCCAGTTCGGGAAGCAGCGCGGTGTCGTACAGGAACCGCCCCTCCACCCGCCGCAGCCCGGCGGCGGCCAGCCCGCCCAGCAGCTGCAGCAGCCCCTCGGTCGCCAGCGCCGGGTCGCCGCCCCCCTGCAGGATCAGGTCGCCGCGCAGCACCCCGGTCTCCGGCAGTCCGGCTGCCAGCAGCCGGGTGGTGAAGCGATGGTCCGGCCCCAGCAGGGCCAGCGCCGCCGCCACCGTCGGCAGCTTCGCCACCGACGCCGGGATGAAGGGGGTGTCCACCCGCCGGGCCTCCACCGTCCGGCCGCTGTCGGGATCGAACAGGATAAAGCCGACCGCCGCATTTTCCGAACCATCGGCAGCGGCGGCGGCAGCCGCCAGCGCCGGCATCGGGATTCCCGTTGCCGGCAGGGCCAGCGTCCCCAGAAGATGGAGGAGCCGGCGGCGGCCCGGCAGCGGCCGGCGGAACCGATCGCCGGGGCGGAAATTTTCGGACGGATTTGCGGCCAAAGGTCGGGTCTTTCCGCTTCTGGTGGACGCTTTCATAAAGTAGTTTAGGGAAAAATCGCTGGAAATTGCGAACAGGGACGTAGCCGGCCCGAAAGTCGGACAGGGAGATCCGATCGGGACGGTCCGACAGGTGCAGGCCAAGCGGGCGGGCCAAGGGGGACGGCATGGCAATGTCCAAGCGGCGCGAAGCGCGCTTCGAGGTGGTGGTAGAACAGGGCGGCAAGCCCAACATCGACGGTGTCTTCGAGGATGAGAAGTCGGCGACCGAACGCGCCAACTTCCTGCTGCGCCTTGCCAAATTCCCGGTGGTGCGCGTGGTGAAGGTCACAGGCACCGGGCGGGAAGAGACCATCTTCCAGAAATCCTCCTCCGGTGGCAACAAGCTGACCACCATCTCGCCGATCGAGACGGCCAACCTCTGCACCGACGTGTTGCAGCTTTTCTCCTTCGACAGCCGGATGACCTTGCTGCGGCTGTTGCGCGGCTATTGGGACGACCAGGGCGTCATTCCCTCGGAGCAGCTCCACCGCTACTATCCATTGCGTTACTTCGAGCGCGAGGCGCTGCTGTTCAACCCGGCGGTCAGCCGGCTCGCCACCCTCCAGGCGCCGATGCTGGGGCAGAAGCCGCACGAACGCTACGACCAGATCGTCCGGCTGTTCACCGCGCTGAAGGACCTCGCCCAGAAGTCCGACACGCTGGCCCCCTTCGATCAGGCGCTGATGCGCGGCGGGATTTCCGGCCTGCTGCTGGCCGCCGTCGACCGTCCGGTGGAGGAGCGCGACCGCATCGTCACCCACGCCGTCGGCACCCTGCTGGAGCCGCATCGCGAGTGGGGGGCAAAGCTGACCGCCGTCCTGCGCCTGCACCAGGAGGAGGACGGCGAGAACACCCGTCTGGTGGACGAGTTCGCGGCGGAGATCGTCGACGGGCGGGAGCCGATCCGTGCCCTGATCGGCTACGCGCCCGACCTCGGCTCCGCCATCCTGGCGCTGCTGGCGGTGTTGCGCGGCGATCTGGACGACCGGCTGCCCCATACCGAACCGCTGCTGGCCCTGTCGAACGCCCTGGCGTCGGATGGAACGGGGTTCGGCTTCGCCCGCGCGCGCGCGGCGCTGCTGAACCGCATCCGCGGCGGCCTGGACGGTCTGACCCCGCTGACCCGCACCGGCGCAGCCAGCGACGCCCGCGCCTTCGCGGCCATCGCCGACGGCATGATCGCCTTCGACGGCTACATGGGCGGCCCGGCGATGGCGGAATCGCTGACCCGCCGCGGCAAGACCGTGTGGGCGACCGGCGGCGCCGACCTGCCGTTCGAGGAGACGGTGACCCGGCTGGCCGGCCGGTTCGGCACGGCGGCCGGGCGTCTCGGCTATCTGCTCGACCTTGGCGCCAGCGACTATGGCCGCAAGAAGATCAGCATCGTCATCCAGCGCGTCGCCGACGAGTTCAACAGGGTGAAGTCCGCGGCGGAACTGGCTGCGCCCGGCGCCTCGATCCAGGAGGTGCGCGAAGGGCTGGGCCGCCGCCTGCGCGCCGCCGGCATCCCGCGGGCGCTGGCCGACGGCTTGATCGCGAAGATCGCCCCAATCCCGGACGATCAGCGCGTGTCGATAACCGGCAGCGGCGTGCTGGCGGGCCGGCGCACCGGCGCGCTGGCGGCGGTTCTGCCGACGGACATGACGATCGACATGCAGGCTCCACCGACGCCGGCCCC
>NZ_BADK01000367.1 GCF_000333595.1 Azospirillum sp. B506 | reverse complement strand
GACCAGACACCGGCGCCAGGAGTACGCTTCTTGACGCACGGCGAAGACGCTTTCTCCCTCGTCTGCATCGCGGGCGACCGCCACCACTCTGTCGGCGGACAGATTGGAATCAGGAGCCGTTGCCGCTCGGTGCCCCGTCCGAAACTGCTGGTCTACAACCCGCTGCCGTCGCTTCCTCCAGAGGAGCGCAACTGGGCGGAGGCGCGGTCGTCGTACTCCTCGCTGGCCTCAATGGCGTCCGGGAAGGGGGCGGTGACGGGCGCCATGGTAATCGCATTGTCCTCGATCGACCTGCTCCAACTCGTCCATCAAGCATCTGAGTCCGGCAGCCCAGCGGGGTTCTGGAACGCCCTTCTCGCGGATCTGGAGCGAACACCGGCATCGCCGGCCACCGCGAATGGATTCGCCCCGGACACGGAAAGGTAGACGCCATGTCCAAAAGCAGCTCACCCATCCGGGCCGGCGCGATGGTGTTCGCCATGGCGTTCGTCGGCTTGGCCTCCACTGCCGGGCATACCGCGCGCTTCGTCAACAGTTTCATCGCATTCGAAGCGCCGTCCGGCTGGACGTGCAGTCTCGAAGGTCCAGAGGATGTTGCGGCCTGGGTGTGCGTAGACGCCGCCCAGGCGGGCACCCGCGATGCCATCATCGTCCTGACTGCCAAGCATCGCGGCGACGGAGACCGGCTCGACCTCTACCAAGACCATCTCTCCACGCCGAGGGCCGTTTCTGACTCCGAGGGGCGGCCGACCGGCCGGATGTCCCGCGTCAAATTCGTCCGTGAGGACATAATCGCTGACCATTCCTGGGTGCACGGGCGCCATTACGAATCCGAGGTGCCGGGGTACGTCACCGACTACTTCGCGACCGTCAAGAACGATATCGCGATCGTTGTCACCTTCAGCGCCCACCAGTCGGTGTTCGACCTTTACTATGCTCGCTTCTACCCGTCGATGGCCACGATCGAGGCCCGCTCTCCCCTCCCATGAGAGATGCCAAGAGACCAGATCGATCTTGCCCAGGTTCGGTGGACATGGGTTCACGCGGATTTCCGCTCGGCCTGTTCGGGGGTGGTATATCCGATAGCCGAATGGGCGCTTTGGCGATTGCAGCATGTTTCGATGTCGGCGAACGCCTGCCGGCGGGCTTGGTCGCAGGTTTCAAACCCAGTGCGGTGGACCAACGCGACACTGAGAGTGCGGAAGAAGCTCTCCATGGGAACATTGTCGATGCAGCATCCCAGGCGCGACATGGACTTCCGCATGCTGGCCGCCTTCAACGGCGCGCACATGGTCGAGCACCCCCCAACGGTCCTCCGGGTCGCCAAATCGAGGACAGGCGCCAGACAGAACCAGCCGCCTGCTCGTCCGGCTTCGCCGGCATGGCGGTAGCGGATACGGCAGGGGCACCGGACCGTGAGCGCCGCGGCGGGCCTTGGGCTTGAACTCATCCGTCATGGACCGCCTCGTCTTCGTCATCAGACACCTTCCCGCTGGACGCGAAGCTCAGCTGAGGTGCCACCAAACCGGGGCAAAGTCACCTTAGCCATTACTGGATACCGTACTGCCTCATGCCGCGTATGTCGGAATTGGAAGCACGTCTGCTTTGGCCCGACACCGCCATCTCGCCAATGCCGTCAAAACGTGGTGAAGTCGATCGGCCGATGCTGATCGAGCGTCCGGTGAACCGGAGGCAGTGGATATTTCAGTCCGGTGGCACAGTTGAACAGAACCACCCGTTCATCCCGGCGTACCCGGCCATCGCTCAACGCCTTCTTGTAGGCGGCATAGGTTGCCGCCCCTTCCGGACACATCAGCAGGCCGGCCAGACGCGCCGCTTCGTCACGGGCGTCGCCGATGGCACCGTCATCGACAGCATGGCGAAGCCGCCACTTTCGCGCAGCGCACGCAGAATCAGGAAATCGCCGAGCGCCTTCGGCACCCGGATGCCCGATGCCATGGTATGGGCATTCTCCCACCGTTCGGCATGGTCGGTCCCGGATTCCCAGGCCCGCACGATGGGAGCGCAGCCAGCGGCCTGAACAGCCACCATGCGCGGCCGTTTCGAGCCGATGAAACCGGTTGCCTCCAACTCCTCGAACGCTTTCCACATACCGATCAGTGCGGTACCGCCGCCAGTGGGATAGAAGATGACATCGGGCACATCCCAGCCAAGCTGCTCGGCCAGTTCCAGCCCCATAGTCTTCTTCCCCTCGACCCGGTACGGCTCCTTCAGGGTGGAAGCGTCGAACCAGCCGGCCTGCGCCTTGCCATCTGCGACGATCCGGCCGCAATCATCGATCAGCCCGTTGACCAGATAGACCCCGGCACCCTGAGCGCCCATTTCCGCGACATTGACCTTGGGGGTCTGGTCCGGACAGAAGATCGTCGACCGGATACCGGCCCGGCTGGCATAGGCGGCCAGCGCCGCCCCGGCATTGCCGTTGGTCGGCATCGCCATATGGCTGATGCCCAACGATTTCGCCATGGATACGGCCATGGCCATGCCGCGCGCCTTGAACGAGCCGGTCGGCAACCGTCCCTCATCCTTCACCAGCAACTCGCCACCGCCCAGCCGGGCAGCCAGTTCAGGGAGCGGCACCAGGGGAGTCATCATCTCGCCCAGGCTTACGATGTCGGCCATTCGGCGGACCGGCAGGAATTCACGGTAGCGCCACAGATCGGCCGGTCGGCGAGCCAGCTCGTCCCGGCTCAGCACCCGCGCGATGCCGGGCAGATCGTAGCGAACCAGCAGAGGCTTGCCGGCTCGCGACAGGTTCTGAATGGTGTCGGCGGGATATTGTTCGCCGGTCAATGAACATTCGAGATGGGTGACGAAGCTGGAATGTTCAGTTCTGGAATCATTCTCGCGATGCAATTTGGCCTCCTTCGCAGCCGAATTTTCTTCGAGCTTTTCTTTCAACAAATCACAAACTGCTAATTATTAAATGGAAAACCATCAGAATATCTGATATATAAATCAATTTCTTGCAAAATATAAATTAATTCTTTATGGATGACCCACTATTCAATAAATATAACATGGCATCTCCACGAAAATTACTGAGTATAATTTTTTTATACGTCGTGTATGCTTTTGATTGAACTGAATATTGCGGAACGGCGCGGGGATATACACGGTCATGATCGCAAGGATCGCTGCACATTCGGATTGTCCAGACAAAATGAAATATGCTGGCATGCCAGATCAAGCATCATAAAAGGGTATTCACGATTTTGATGAATTATTTTGCGCGAACACACTTATCTTATGCAACCTATTTATTGTAGAAATGGCCCATCGCTACCGCCACATCAGAGGGAGCCATCGGCACATGACGACAATCGACCAACCCATTGACGAGGGAACCGCCTACGGTATGGCGGAACCCAGCTATAATCGCGATCTCGTCGAAACCGGGCGCGGCACCCTGATGGGTGAACTGTTCCGGCGCTATTGGATTCCGGTCGGCCTGTCATCGGAGGTGACCGACACGCCGCGCATGGTCCGGATCCTGGGCGAGGATCTGGTTCTGTTCCGTGACCGGCAGGGGCGCGCCGGCCTGCTTTATCATCGCTGCATGCATCGTGGCACAAGCCTCTATTATGGCCGGGTCGAAGAACAGGGTATCCGCTGCTGCTATCACGGTTGGCTGTTCGATGTGCAGGGCCGGTGCGTCGAACAGGCCTGTGAGCTTGAGGGGGGGCGTCGTCTCGAACGCTACCGCCAACCCTGGTATCCGGTGGAGGAGCGGTACGGACTTGTCTTCGCCTATATGGGCCCGCCCGACAGGAAGCCGGTTCTCCCCCGGTACGAGGAGCTGGAAAATCTGGCCGAGGACGAATTCCTGGAAGCCAACGGCGACAGCCTGAATGGCGGCGGCCCACCGATCATCGATTACAACTGGCTGCAGAATTTCGAGAATTTTGCCGACTCGCCACACCTGATGTGGCTTCACATCCTCCACAGCGGCCCGCAGTTCGGCGACCGCAACCGCCTGTCCAAGGCCGGTGCCACGATCGACCCGCATCAGGTGTTGAAGGCACTGCTATGGGAAGAGACACCCAACAGCGTCAAGTCGGTGGCGCTGGAAAAGCGTCCCGACGGCACCGTTTTCCGCTATGTGATGCAGCTCATGCTGCCGGCCGTGCGCGCCGTACCCAATCCCCTGGAAAACGCGGCACTCGCACGGGCCGGCACATCCATCGCCTGGCTGGTGCCGCTCGACGATACCCATCACCGCATTTTCACCGTGGCCCGGGTGAAGCAGACGGGCGCCGTGGGGGCCAACAGCCTGCGCATGAACGGGAAGCTCTGGAAGGAGATGACGGAGGAGGAACACCGGGCCTACCCCGCCGACTACGAGGCGGAGCTGGGCCAGGGACCGATCACCTTCCATTCGGAAGAACATCTGGTGCAGGGCGACCGCGGCGTGATCATGTTGCGCAAGCTGCTGCTGCGCGAAGCGCGCCTGGTTGCTGAGGGCAAGGACCCCGCAGGGGTTTCCTTCGATCCCGCGACTGCGCCGGTCAAGCTGGAAGCCGGGCTGTTCCCGATCGTCACCCCTGAACCGGTGAAGTGACGGATATTGCGGATGGCGGCAGCGATGATCCGCCATCCGCCCCCAGGTCCCGTCCGGCACTATGGAGTGCCGGGCAGGATGGTGCTGCGCAGCTTCTGCTCGATCACGGGGATGATGGTCTTCAACGTGCCGACCACCGTCCCGGTGCGCGGTGCGTCGGGCATATTGTCCCGGACCGGAACTGCCTGATCGTGAATGGGCGACATATCGGATCCGCTTTCGCCCCCCCTGGCCTCGCTGTTCTTTGGCGGAGGCGCCACAGGATTGGCGGATTGCGACGGCGTGACGGCGGACTCGAAACCGCCCAGGATCAGCGGAAGCCCCTTCTCGCCCTGGCCGATGACCACGATCTTGGAATTCGGCGATTTGGAGAGCGACACCGTGGCATCGATGCCTTTCCACTTGAGGTAATCCGGCGAAATGCCGGACGACACCGTGTCCTGGAATTGTTTGATGCCGCGCGCCTCGATCGCTTTACGCTCAGCCTCCTGCTGTTCCTGTTCGAGGATGAATTTGTAGCGTTCCGACTGTTGCTTGGCCACCAGCTTCTGCTGGATCGCCAGACTGACCAGTTCCGGCAGGTTGATGGAAGTCATCAGGACATCCACCAGGATGATCGCCGAGCCATCTTCCGAGATTCCACCATGCCGGACGATGAACTCTCTCAGGTCGTTATCGATGTATTCCGAAGTCTTGGCAATAATCCCTTCCTGAATTTTTTGCCGGTTTCTCAGAAGTTCGATGGCATTGTATTGAATTATTTCATGGCGGGCGATCGAACCGACAGTCGGGATAACGATGACCTCCTCGTAACGCTGGCCGACCGCCTGCTGCAGTGCGGCGAGATGCGCCCCGTTCAGCCGGAAGCGGATGGAGAAGGTCACCTGTACCGACAGGCCGTCCGCAGTCAGCGCGTCATAGCTTTGTGTCGTTTCCTTGATGCGCAGGTCATACAGCGTCACCCGGTCCCAGGGCATGACGATCTTCATCCTTCGCCGATG
>NZ_BADK01000368.1 GCF_000333595.1 Azospirillum sp. B506 | reverse complement strand
GGCCTCGGTGACCGCCTGAACCTGCCACATTCCAAGGCGGGACCCCCGCCGGAAAAGATCACACTTAGTTTTCTAACTACTTATTAGGATAAAACGATCTATTGACTCTATTATAAAGAGATATTAACAGCAAATTGCGTCTTATATTTTTGCACGGGGCTTCCAATGGCAATTATCTACGGGAATGCCGGCGATAACGTGATGGGGCCGTATGCCGGCGCCAATACCCTTTATGGTGGTGCGGGCAACGACACACTGTATGGCTACACCGCCGGCGACATGCTGTTGGGCGAGGACGGCAACGACTATCTGGACGGCTATTACGGCGACGATTCGCTCTCTGGCGGCGCCGGCTCTGACACTCTGTATGGTTATTACGGCAACGACATCCTGCTGGGCGGCGACGGCAACGACATCCTGTATGGCGAAGATGGCGGCGACGCCCTGGACGGCGGCAACGACAACGACATCCTGTATGGCGGCGCCGGCAACGACCTCCTCGACGGCAACATGGGAAACGACGGCCTTTCCGGCGGAACGGGCGCCGACACGCTGTACGGCTATTATGGCAACGACAGCCTGTTGGGCGGTGACGACAACGATCTCCTGTATGGGGAAGACGACGACGACCTGCTGGTGGGTGACGCCGGCAACGACACCCTGTCCGGCGACGCCGGCAACGATCAGCTCCAGGGCGGTATCGGCGATGACAGCCTGTTGGGTGGTGCCGGCACCGACGCCCTTTACGGCGAGGATGGAAACGACCAGCTCGACGGCGGCATCGACGACGACTACCTGTCCGGCGGAACAGGGCAGGACATCCTGCTGGGCAATGCCGGCAACGATCTGATCCTTGGCGACGCCGGTGACGATTCCATTCGTGGCGGTGATGGCGCCGACTCGCTCTATGGCGGTGTGGGCAGCGACACCATCTACGGCGATGCCGGCAACGACCTGATCAGCGGCAATGACGGACTGGATGGCGTCGATTCCGCCGATCTGCTGCACGGCGGCGAAGGCAGCGATACCATTTACGGGTTCGGCGGAAACGACGCGCTCTTCGGTGACAGCGATGCCGACACATTGTACGGCGGCGATGGAAACGATTCGATCGACGGCGGCAGCGGCGATGACTTCGTGTATGGCGAAGACGGGAATGACGTGATTCTCGGCGGCACCGAAAGCGATCATCTGTATGGCTTGTCTGGCAATGATTCACTGAACGGTGGAAATGGCAATGACACCGTGTATGGTGGATCCGGCGATGATCTCGTTGTAGGAGATCAATCCGGGGAGATCGGGCAAGATGTTCTGTCCGGCGATTCCGGGAACGATACTCTTGTCGGTGGTCTGGACAACGATCTCTATCTGTTCAGTTTTGAATATGGCCAGCAGGACTATATCATCGAGACCGGCGGTGATTACGATTCGATCAACATAAGTGGGACCATCTATTCTGATCTCCGATTCGGAAGAGGGAACCTTGTTTTGTTGAATGGTTCGCCGGGAGATTATTACGATCTTCTGATATACTCCCAAACCGATGCGAATGACGGCAACGGAATCAGTAACTTTGTCCTGATCAACGACTATTGGGATTCGCCCGAAAATTCCGTTGAAATACTGACAATCGATGGTGGTTACTACTCGCTCACCCAGCTGGCAAACGCGGCGTGACGCCTTGCGGCCAAGGCCGATTCGATCGGCCTTGGCCTTTTTCCGGTAAGGCCGCATCGCAACACGCCATGAAAATCGCCTTCATTCATCAGAATATGCCCGGCCAGTTCGCTCATCTTGCGGCGGCATTGGCGTGCGATCCCGCAAACGAGGTCGTGTTCATCACTCGGCGGCGGGACCGCCAGATACCATCGGTCAGGCGGGTATGCTACGGAGTCAGGCGTCCGGCCGACGCTCCCATCCATGCCCATCTGCGGGCGACCGAAAGTGCCCTGCACCACGGACAGGCGGTTGCGCATACGCTGCTGGCATTGAAGCGCGACGGTTTCGTCCCCGACATCGTCGTCGGCCATTCCGGCTGGGGCGAGACCCTGTTCGTCAAGGACATCCTCCCCGGCTGTCGTTACGTGAACTATTGCGAGTTTTATTTTCAGGCCGAGGGACAGGATTTCGGCTTCGACCCACTCTACCCGGCAGGACCGGAAGCGCGATTGGCATTGCGCATGCGTTGCGCTCCGCTGTTGCTGGCACTGGAGGCGTGCGATTGCGGTCTGTCGCCGACGAACTGGCAACGGTCGACCCATCCAGAACCGCTGCGATCCAAGATCCAGGTCATCCATGACGGCATCGACACCGCCCTGTTCCGGCCGGACACCGGCGCGCGCGTCATGCTGCCCGGGGGGCCGATGCTGACCCGCAGCGATCCGGTGGTCACCTACGTCGCGCGCAGCCTGGAGCCCTATCGCGGCTTTCCATCCTTCATGCGGGCGATCCCCCACATTCTCGACGAGCACCCCGGCGCCGTTGTCCTGATCGTAGGCGACGACAGCAAAAGCTATGGCGCCGCCCCCGCGGATGGAGGCAACTGGCGAGAGGCAATGCTGCGGGAGGTTCCGGTAGACCCCAGCCGCGTCCACTTCCTGGGCCGCCTGCCCTATGACCGGTACCGTGCCGTTCTCCAGCTTTCCCGCGTCCATGTGTATCTGACCTATCCCTTCGTGTTGTCCTGGTCGGTTCTCGAAGCCATGGCAACCGGATGCGTCGTCGTGGGATCGGATACCAGCCCGGTGCGCGAGGTGATCAGCCACGGCGAAAACGGACTTCTGGCGGATTTCTTCGACCCGCGGTCAATTGCCGACCGGGTGGGACAGGTTCTGGCCGAGCCGGCCGCCTTCGCGCAGCTGCGCAGTGCCGCCCGGCAAAGCGTGATCGACTCCTATGATCTGCCAATCTGCCTGGACCGCCAGATTCGGCTGCTCGGACAGCTCCAGGATGCATAGGTTTCAAAGTAATAAAGAATATTCGACCGAATACGAGAAATTATTGGCCAGTCACGGGAATATATGTATCATTAATGCTCGGATTTCGGGCACAAGCCCTCCTCTCCAGCAGTTGCAGAGCCCTGCCATCAACCCAGGAGACCGTCATGTCTCTCCATGCGAACAGCCTGTTCCCGACCACGCCCACCACCCAGGCCGGAACATGGAAGCCGGTGAGCAAGGCGGACAGCGCCGGCAAGAGTCTTGTCGCAACCGCCTTTTCGCCACCGTCTGCGCAAGGGGCGGACAGCGTGACCGTCAGTCCGCTCGGCAAGGCGTTGACCGGCGTCGCCGCCAAGGTCTTCGAGAGGTTGGACAACAAGGCGCGCGGCATGCTGGAGGGGTATGTCAAGGCCGGGGTCATGACGGCTGAGGAGGTTGTCGGCGGTCTCAGAGCCATCGGCAAGGAGGCCGTGCAAAACCGCTACATGAACAAGTTATGGGAGGAGGATGGCGGGGCGAAGGCATCAGCCGTCGATGCGAGGGAAGAAAATTACAAGAAGCAGATGCAGTTTATGGATGGTGCGGCCGAGATCATGACGAATCTTGCCGAAGCCGGGCTGGAGGGCACTGACGATTCAGCGTCCAGGACAAAAGAGATGATGCAATCCGCACAGGATTACGCAGAGAACTTCAAGAAAGAGAACGGTGATTTTGCTGTTCTGGACTATAGTCAGGATCAGAGCTATATCGCCAAATCCGTGAGGGATCTGAAAGATTCGACCCTCTTTTCCGAAGAGGGAGATGGCCAGTTTTTCTCGAAATCCGATACGGCATCCTTGAGCAAGTTGATCGATCTCGGTTTCGATTCCGTGGTCTATGCAGGTGCGGCGAAGGCAGCCGTCGCCGAGATCGACCTGAGCGGCGTGCAGAAGACCTCTTCCAACAGTGTTGCCATGCCGGCGGCCGAAGCAGCGACGCCACAGCAGGCAGAGCAAGGGATGTCGGAAAATGCCGTCCCGCAGACCGACGCGACATCGACAGGCCCGGTCCCCTCGGCCCTGAAGACCCCTGAAAACGATGCGATGATGGCATTGTTGAAGGCCAATGCCGAGAAGACGCCGGATTGGCAGGGAGTGCAAGGCTTGCGGAACGCACCGTCGCCGAGCGGCGCAACCGGCAGCGACACCACTCTGGCGGCCTTGACGAAAGCGTTGAAGGACGGCGGCCAGGCTGCCGGCCAGGGAACCGCGGCCGGCCGGACCGACACCGTCGTTTGACCGCTCTCGACCATCGCAGCTTTGATGACGCAGGATGCAGCGGATGCGGACGGCGCCTCTCATCCACCGCGGCCGCTCCCTCGGTGTGCCGAGGTATGCGACGGAGGATCGGTTCCGCCCGCCCTGCCGGAAATCCGCATGACCGATGACATCAAGCCAGCGCAGGCACTGGCCCGTTGCCGCGCCGCGCTGGGGTGGGCCGCCGCCTTCAGCCTGCCGATCAACCTGCTGGCGCTGACCCCCTCGCTTTACATGATGCAGGTGTATGACCGGGTGCTGGCGTCCGGCAGCATGGCGACGCTGACCTACCTGTCACTGATCGCGCTGGCCGCCATCGCCTTGTCGGGGGCGCTCGATCTGTCCGCTCCCGTCTGCTGGGCACCGCCGCCGACTGGTTGGACCGGCGGATTGGGCCGGTGCTGCTGGGCCGGACGGGGAGGGTGCCTTGGCAGGCCGCCCCNGACAGGCGGGAACTGCTGCAGGATCTGGGAAAGCTGTGCGGCGCCCTGGGAAGCGGCATCATTTTCCTGTTCGACATCCCCTGGGTGCCGGTCTATCTGGGGCTGATCTATCTGCTGCATCCGCTTCTGGGGCATGTGGCCGCGGCATCGGCCCTGTTGCTGCTGGCGCTGGCCCTGCTGAACGACCGCATTGCCCGGCCGGCGGTGAAGCAGGCCACCGACGCATCCCTTCTGGCGCGGGGCACGGTCGCGGCTGCGGTGCGCAACGCGGAGACGGTTGAGGCCATGCATCTGCTGCCCGGCCTGGAGCGGCGCTGGCGCCACGACCACGGCATGGCGCTCGACCGGCAAATGGCGGCGGCGCGGTCGGCGTCGATCCTGCTGGCGGCAACGCGCGCGATGCGCCAAGCCATGCAGGTGGCCATTCTCGGAACGGGCGCCTGGTTGGTGCTGTCGCACGGCATGGGGGCCGGCGCCATGCTTGCCGCCTCGCTGGTGGTTGGGCGTGCCCTCGCCCCGCTTGAGCAGGCCGTCGGCGGCTGGCGCCAGCTCGCCACCGGATGGGAGGCCTGGCAACGCCTGACCGCCGCATTCAACCATTCGCCACGGCGCGACGGCGACGCCTTGTCCCTTCCGCCCCCCGCCGGCCGGTTGCAGGTGCAGGGTGTCGTCTATCGGTTGCCGGGCCAGGACCGTCCGGTGCTGAACGGCGTGTCATTCGAGGCGACCCCCGGCGAGGCGGTGGCGGTTGTCGGGCCGTCGGCCGCCGGCAAATCGACGCTCGCCCGGCTGGCGGTTGGGCTGCACCCGCCCCTGATCGGGACGGTGCGGCTCGACGGATCGGACCTGTTCCAATGGCGCCGCGACGACATCGGCCGGCACATCGGCTATCTGGCCCAGGATGTCGGGCTTTTCGCCGGAACCGTGGCGGAGAACATCGCCCGGATGGACCGCCCCGATCCGCAGGCGGTTGTCGCCGCGGCCCGCATGGCCGATTGCCATGCCATGATCCAGCGGCTGCCCAAGGGGTACGATACGGACATCGGTGAGGGCGGCATTTTTCTGTCCGGCGGCCAACGCCAGCGGATCGGTCTGGCCCGCGCCTTGTATGGCGACCCCAAGCTGGTGGTGCTGGATGAGCCGAATGCCAACCTGGACGCCGACGGCGAACAGGCGTTGACCCGTGCCATCGCGGCGTTGAAGCACCGTGGCGCCATTGTCCTGGTGATCGGCCACCGCCCGGGCACTCTGGCCCAGGCCGATCGGATCGTCGCTCTGCGCGACGGCCGGGTGGAAGCCTTCGGGCCGCGCGCCGACGTGATGGAGGCGCTGAAACGCCGGACCCTGCACAGCGTCAAGCCGCCAGCCCGTCGCCCGGCGCCGGCAGTTGCCGAATAGGAAAGGCAGCGACCATGCCGCCCGCCCCCACTGCCACCATCGCCGGCACCGGAGTGGTTCCTCCGTCACCGCCAACCGGACGCGCCGTCGCCGCCGGACTCGCTCTGCTGCTTGTCGGATTCGGGGGAATCGGCGGCTGGGCAGCGCTTGCCCCGCTGTCCAGTGCCGCCCTGGCGCCCGGCGTGGTCGCCGCCGACAGCAACCGAAAGACGATCCAACATCTCGATGGCGGCATCGTCGCCAAAGCGCTGGTGACGGAGGGTGACCGCGTCATCGCCGGCCAGCCGCTGCTGCGCTTCGACGATCTGGACAGCCGTCTGGCGGTGACCGTGCTTGAGGAACAGCTTTGGTCGCTGCTGGCACAGGAGGCACGGCTGGAGGCCGAACGCGACGGGCTGGAGGTGCCGGTGCTTCCCGCCGCACTGGCGCCGGTGGTGTCGGACCCCGAAGTCGCGGCCATCCTGGCCTCCAGGCCCGGATCCTGACAGCCCGCGGTGGCGGGCTGGACGGTCCCAAGCCGGTTGCCCGACGCCCGATTGCGCAGCTTGAGGCGCAGATCGCCCGCCTGGAGGCCCAGGGGGCCGCCGCTTTCCGCCAGGCGCGACCTGATCCCGCGGGAAGAACAGGCGGTTGCCGAGATGGTGGCGAAAGGTTACGAGCGGCAGTCGCGCCTGCTGGCGCTGATGCGTCAGTCCGCCGGGCTGGAGGGGACCATCGGCGAACATGCCAACCGCATTGCCCAGGCCCGGGAAGCGATCGCGCAGGCTGAACAGGAAATCCTGGCGGCTAAGGCGGATTTCCACTCGTCGGTCGCCACCGACCTGCGCGATACCCAGGCGCGCCGGTCCGAGTGCATGGAGAAGGTGACGGCCGCCCGCATGCGCCTGGCCCGTCGCGACCTGCTGGCCCCGGAATCCGGCATCGTGTTGAACCTTCGGGCGATTGTACCGGGAACCGTGGTGACTGCCGGCGCCCCGATCCTGGATCTGGTGCCGGCGGACGACCGCATGGTGGTGGATGTGCGCGTCAATCCGACCGACATCGACGTGGTTCATGCCGGCCTGCCGGCCAGGCTGGCGCTCACCGCATACAAGGGGCGAACGACGGCGCAGCTGGACGGCACCGTCATCCGGGTATCGGCCGATGCCCTGACAGATGCGCGCACCGGCCAGCCCTTTTATTCGGCCCGCATCGGCGTGGACCTGGCCGGGGGCCCGCTGCCGGACGGGGTGCGTCTGCTGCCCGGAATGCCGGTGGAGGCCATGATTGTCACCGGGGAGCGAACCTTGCTGCGCTATCTGATCCAACCCATCGCGGACAGCTTCCACCGCGCCTTCCGGGAGGAGTGACAGGTTTTCTATGCCCGACCTTGAGGGCGGAGACCGCGGACCGACTCGGTTGCAAACTTTTCCTATAGTGCCTACCGGCATCACTGTCGATGCTTCGCGGCCAGGAGTTCAAGCTGCATGTTCAATCGGGACGCTTGGCCCTTGCGAAGCGCCCGCATCACGTCAAAAACCCTCGATCGCCTATCCAGCGGTAAAGGGTCGAATGCTCGACCATGACACCACGCTCGGCCAGCATCTGCGCAAGGTCAAGGTGCCGATGCCGTAGTGGCAGTAGCAGCGCACCGCCGAAACTGATCCCACCCTCAAAGTGCCGACCTTTGAAGTCCGACACGGCTTGGCTCGATCCAACTTTCAGCCATTCCGTCGCCTGGCGGCGAACCGGCAGCACATGCTTGCTGATGGTCGATACAGCACCAACGATCGCTTGTGGGAAGTGGGATTCTATTGTCCTATGTGGGGAAATTCTAACGGAGGCGCACTCATGCAGGTGGGGCAGCGCTTTGGGTACGGGCGGATCGGGCCACCGCTTATAGCCGCCGGCTGCCTGATCCTTGTTGCGCTGGCTGCGTTTCCAGTCTCGCGGGCAAGGGCGGTCGAGATTCCGGACAATGCCGTCGAGCGCCTCACCCAAGGGCTGACCGAACTCCTGATCGACCGCCACAACGTTGCGCTCCCAGCCCTGGAAGCCCTTGCGTCACAGCGCGCCTACCGGATCACCCCCGACGACGGATACTGGGCCGGCATCTCGGACGCCATCCTGGAGCATCCCAGTGTGCAGGGGGCCTTGCGCACCTTTGTGGACCGCCATCTCATTGGAGGCGAGGACTGGGGTCGCTATGTGCAGCTTACCCAGCAGCTTCCGCAACTCGCGGATGTGTTCGCCGCGGCGTTGGTGGAGGCGCCCGGCACACGGCAACCGATTCCAGAGACGGTGCTGCGCCGCCTGCAACACCCAACACCCGCCGTGCAACGGGCGCTGCTGAACCGCATCAAGGCCGACCAGGGGAATGGGGCGGAGGGCTTGATCCAGGCCGTTCTCCAACGTCCCCGGCTTCTTGCATCGTTGCGCGCCGAAGTCATCAGCCTGCTCGCGCCGGATACCCCCGGTGTCACCGAACAAACCCGGTCCTTCGCATTCCGCTTCGCGGTGGCCGTCGGCGAGCCGGTTCCCCTGGATAGGCTCAGGAGCGCGCTGCGCGGCGCTCAGCACGGCGCCAAAGCAGCGCTCGACCATCTGGTCCGGGGCAACACGAGCCCGGGTGAATTGCCATCCCTCGCGGATGATCTCATCGGATTCGCCGAGCGGGACGGGACATCGGCAGCCGACGCCGAGCGGGCCTTCCGCCTGGCTTTCCAAGGGCGGCCGGACGCGGCACCGAAGGCGTTGGAGCGGGCCTTCGCCCGGAACCCGGATGATTGGAGCGGCGCTCGGGGCCTCGCGCTGTTCGCGGCCCTTGCGGCGGGAAACTCGACCCGACCTCTCCTGCTGTCCCGGCTGGACGGAATCCCCATCGATGACATGATGGGTGCCGGCCGGTGCCGGATGATTCCCGCAATGCTTGCCCTTGATGCCGCAAACGTACCGCGGGCCGGTCTCGCGCAGGATTTCGCCGGCCTTTTGACCGATCTGGCCTCCCGCGACATGAAAAAAGAAGCATGCGATGCGGCGGCCATCGCCGCCGCGCTCGATGGCTTCATCGAAACGGTCACCGCTTCGGGTGCGGTCAAAAGTGAGGACATCGCGCGGGCCTATGCCGATGCGGCCGCGGCCCCCTCCGACCGCGCCGGGAGGCGCGGCGACATCGCCGACGATCCAAACGTACGGAGCGTCACCGCAATCCTGCGGCTGGCGGGCCGAACCCGCGCCGTCCTAAGCCGCGATCCCGAGCGGATCCGAGGGCTGGTGAGCAGTCGGGGCGCCGGTGAGTTGTCTATCCTTGCTGCAGCGCTCGTCCTGGCACTGCCCGACGATCATCCGGCGCTGTCCGCCCTCAGGGCGGAGTTGCGACCAGCCCCAAACGAGAGCCTGACCGACCGCGTCCATCAGAACGAGCCGATGACCGTCCGGATCCTGAAGCTCACGCAACGCGCCACGGGCTGGAGCGACACGGACCTCGCCATCGCAGCCGGCATCGCCGCGCTGCATGAAGCCAGCGCGGACGCCGCGCGCGCCGCGACCGGCGTGCTGGTGACGGCCGGAGCGTCAGGCCATCTCGTTACCCTCTTCGACCAATTGACCAAATCGCCGCCGCCAGCCCCCGAAGGACCGCCATCGGAAATGGCGTTGCGGGCGCTGGCGGCGTTCGCCAGGGCAGCGGAGACGAGCCCGGCACCGCAACAGCTCTTCACCCAGGCACGCACAAAATGGATTGCGTCCGCCCTGACGAACGACGGGCTGCGCGAAAGCGCGCTCCGGGCATTGGAGCGGCGTCCGCCGTCGGCGCCGTTCGTTGCCGACCACCATATCGTGGATGCGGCGCTCCTGCGTGCCGTGCGGGAGCCAAGCGGCCCGCGGCCGGTTCCGCTGTGTCTCCAGGCAGCGACACTGGGGCCGGTCACGGGGCCGGAGTCCGCCTTGTACGTGCTCGCGTGGCAGGCGGAGGAGACCTACACTGCGGAACCATCATGGCCGACGATATGCCTGCGGTGGCTGTCCCCTTCCAAGGACGCCCGGCTCACCCCGGCCGGTGAGGTTCTGGTCGCCCTCGCCGACGAGGGTGCGCTGAAGGAACTGGAGTCGACCCTGGGTCCCCGCGTACTGCTGGAGCGCCTGGGCGATGTCTGGGCGGTCACTGGACGGTTCCTCGTTGGCAGTCGGATCCAGCGCATCATTGCGTCCCACGTGACGCGCATCGCGCCGCACACGGCCTATGCAAGCATTGCCGACCAGGCGGCCCTGAACGCATGGCTCGAGCGCCTTGCCAGCGATTTCCCGGATCAGGCCGGGTCCGTGCGCTGGCAAGCGCTGTTGCGTGCCGCCGTTCTTCTGCTTGCCGCGATCCCCATGGCCCTTGCGGTCCACATGGCCGCCTGGGGCCTTCTCGTCGCCGTCTATCCGTACAGTTTGGCCATCCGCAGCCAGTTCTTCTACAACCCGTTGATCCGGACCGTCCTGGGGCTGGGCTACATCGGAATGATACTGAGCGTGGTTCCGCTGCTGCGCCGCCGCCTGTTCCAACCGTTCCGGCAGGGGCTTCTGGGGGACCTCGGCCGACTGGCGCCGAACGCGCGGACCGGTGCCTATTTCCCGCGCTCCGAGGTCGCGGCGGTCAACCGGGCGGACCTCTCCCGCGAGATCAGGGAGATGGAGGGCACCGCCGTCGCGGGCGGGATCGCGCCCGGCCATGGCATCATCGACGCGCTGGCACGCTGGCGCGGGCCGACATGCTTGCTGGGACCGTCGGGCCGCGGCAAGACGAGCTATCTCCGCCACATCCTCGGAGATGGCCACACGCCGCGCTTTCCTTTTGTCTACCTTCGGGCATCTGAATGCCGGGAAGGAGTCATCAAGGCGATCTGCGACCGGCTTGAAGGACTCGGCAAGGACGACAAGTTGATCGCCAGTCTTGTGCATGCCGGTCGGTTTGATGTCTACATCGACGGGTTGAACGAAGTCGACAGGGAGGTCCAGGAAACGATCGCCAAGGCTCTCGTCGATCATTACGCCGGCAACATTTTCGTGGCCACGCAGGAGGTCGGCATTCCCTTGCCGTCGCGGCTCAGGACGTACTATCTGCTGCCGCTCACTCGGGAACAGATGGTCGAGTTCCTGGCGGGGCGCGAGGCGGTGCTGGAAGGCGATGCCTCCATCACCGGTGAGGACTTCCGCGAACGCGCGACGGCGTTCATCACCGAGTTGATTGAAGCGGCAGACGGCCGCGTTGCGCAAGGCGCTGCAGCGGGAACAGAACCGCCGGACCCGATCGCCGATCCGGCCGAGCGACGCCGGCGGGAGTTGGCGCTCGGCTTCCTTGCCACGCTGGCCAATCCCATGGATCTCGAAACGGCGGCCTATCTGCTCGCACGCGATGTCGAACCCGATCCCCTGCGCTTGCAGCAGCAGCAATTCAAGCTGGTTGAGGCCAGATACCGCGACCGTGTCAAGCGCCCGTTTCCCATTGACGCCTTCGCAAGGGCGGTGCTCGACGCTCGCAAAGCCCAAAAGCCGGAAATCGACCCTACCCTCTTCGGCATCGAGGTGGCGATCCTGGAGGAGCACAAGCAGATCCGCCGTGTCAGCGTTCCATTGCCCGACGGGCAATCGGCCGTCGAATATCAGTTCCGCCACGACAAGATCCGTGATTTCTACAGCCACTTCGCGCTGTTGGACGACGCGATGGCCGAGGAGCGCTTCGCGCTTGCCCGTGACGATCGGTTCGCCGGCGTCTACGACTATCTCGCCCGCGAGCTTCCTCCAGTGGAGGTGGATGCGCTCAAGGAATATCTGCTGTCGGTGGCGGTCGATGACAACGACCACCGTCTGAGCGACCGTTTCCTCCAACACCTTCGCTGGAGATCGCTGTTGGTGCGCGAGGATCCCGTCTGGCTCGACAGCCACGACCTGCCACCGGCACGGGCCGCCCTGGCAGCGTGGACCATCCTGAGCGAAGAGCGCGAGGAGGTGGAAAGCCGGATGCAGGAGGTGCGCGCGACGGTCGTCGCCGCGCGCGCGATCACACGGATGCTCAGCGCCGACACCGACGAACGCCTGAAAGTGCGGTGGTCGCCG
>NZ_BADK01000369.1 GCF_000333595.1 Azospirillum sp. B506 | reverse complement strand
ATCTGTCCGCATCAAGGGCACGCCGAAAGCGACGTCGACCGAGGACATCGAGGCGAACCTGCCCTCCGACGCTGCGACGGGCGACAGCTTCACCACCGACATCGAGCTGTTCGACGCCTTGGGCAACAGCCATTCGGTGACGATGACGTGGGAGAAGACCGCCGACAACACCTGGTCGCTCAACGCATCGAACCCGACCAGTTCGGCCGACAGCACGACCACCACCGGCACGATCTCCGGCTTCCCGATCTCGATCACCTTCAACAGCGACGGATCACTGGCCAGCGCCACCCAGACCGACAGCAGCGGCACCACAACCAGCGTCGATCCCTCCGCCATCAGCATCTCCGTCGCCGGCTGGACCACCGGCGCTGCCGACAGCACGATCTCGCTGAATCTCGGCAGCGCCAACAGCACCACCGGCTTGACGCAATACGCGTCCGGCGAGAGCACCGCCTCCATCGGCGACTGGACCGCGACCGGCAACGGTTATGAACCCGGCACCCTGACCGGCACCACCATCGACAGCAGCGGCGTCGTGCGCGCCAAGTTCGACAATGGCGAGACGCGGGCGATCTACCAGATCCCGATCGCGACCTTCGCCAATGCCGACGGGCTGGAAAGCGAGAGCGGCACCACCTTCACCCAGACCTATGAGTCCGGCAGCTACCAACTGCGCACCGCCGGCGACGGCAAGGCCGGCGAGATCGAGGCAAGCTCGCTGGAAAGCTCGACCGTGGAACTGACCGACGAGTTCAGCCGCATGATCGTCGCCCAGCAGGCCTATTCCGCCGCATCCAAGGTGATGACGACGGCACAGGACATGATCGACACGTTGATCTCGATGAAGCGGTGACGCCATGACCGCCGGAATGACCGTTGGGCCGAACGACGGGTTCGCCCGCGCCGAAGCCCTGCTGCTGGAGCACCGGCGGCTGACGGTACAGGCGCGGGTCCTGCTGGCGAGGACCGCCAGCCGGATGGAACGGCTGGCGATGGCCGACGAGCTGATCGCGTTGATCGACGGGCTGGAGATGGAGAAGCGCGCGCTGGGGGCGAGAATTCACCGCGGGCGGGTCGCCAACTTTGCGGTCAACGCCTATGGGCGGGCGATGGCGACACGACGGTGAGCGGTCGTGAGGATGGGGCAATCGAAGCCGACGCCACGCCAAAAAATCCCGCCAGTATTCCCGCGAACCGCCGTGGAACCAAACATCCAACCTCCGGAGCCAAATCCATGGCGCTCAAGCAAACCCTGCTCAAGCCGGCCCCGCCGAAACCCGTTCCAACCAAGGCGCAGCCTGTCGCACAGACGGCAGAGCCGACCTCGGCAAGCATCTTCCTCCGCGTCGACGCGGTGGATGTGCTGGAGGCCTTCGTCGCCGAACTGGATCGCGCCGCCGCCCGCGCCGAGGCCGCGGTGCGCGAGGGCCGGCCGCGCGATGCGCTGCTGGCGGCGGGCGACATGCAGACGCTGCTGCGGACCTGGAAGGACCGGCTGGCCGATGCGCTGGCGCAGACGCGCAGCAAGCGCGTCGCCCCTGCCGTGCGCGGCGCCGCCAAGGCCGCCGCCGATCAGGTTCTGCCGACGCTGGCCGCCCGCATGCGGGAAATGGAGGCGCAGATCAGGGTCCACCGTGCCCGCCAGAACGCAATCGGTGCCGCCCTGCGCGCCGCGTCCACCGCCCCGGCCGGCGTCTATGGTGTCGCCTATGGTCCCGGCGCCCGCTATGGCGCGCGGGTGGCGATGCGCACCACCGGCCATGCCGTCGGCCTGACGGCCTGACGGCCGGCCGCAGAGGGAGGAAACCGCCATGTCGCTTCGCGTCGCCAGTTCAATCGCCTCGTCGGCGCTGCGCACGTCCGAGGTCGGGATCGCCGTCGCCTCCTCCAACGTCGCCAACGCCGACACCGACGGCTACACCCGCAAGACGGCGTCCAACGTCACCCGCAGCACCGGCGTCAATGTCGCCAGCGTCGACATCACCGCGGCCAGCAGCAATGTGGACCGCTATCTGCTGAAGACGCTGGTCTCGGCCCAGTCGGACCTCGGCTATACCGACACCCGCAACAGCTATCTCGACCAGATGCAGTCGGCCTTCGGCAGCGTCAGCGCCGACGACAGCAGCGGCACCGACATCGGGTCGATGATCGACTCCCTGGCCGACACGCTCGGCACGCTCGCCACCTCTCCCGAAAGCGAGAGCGCCAAGGCCGCCACCGTGCAGGATCTGTCGGATCTGGCGGAGACCCTGCGCACCACCTCTTCCTCCGTGCAGTCGCTGCGCGCCCAGGCCGACGACGAGATCGCAACCACCGTCGACAGCATCAATGAATCGTTGAACAGCATCGACTCCCTGAACGACCAGATCGTGAAGGGCAAGGCGCTGGGCCAGAACGTCGCCGACCTGGAGGACCAGCGCAACAGCGCACTGAAAAGCCTCGCGAAGGACATCGACGTCACCTATCAGGTCGACGACAGCGGGCTGATGCGGGTCTCCACCGCGTCGGGCAAGGCGCTGGTCGACACCAAGGTCCACGAGCTGTCCTACACGCCGGCAGCCTCGGTCAGCGCCAGCACGGTCTACAGCGCCAGCGGCAGCAGCGGTTTCAACGGCATCATGCTGAACGGGGTCGACATCACGGGCTCCTCGCTCGGCGGCTCCCTGGGCGCGCTGGTGCAGCTGCGCGACACCGACCTGCCGGCGCAGCAGGCCGAGCTGGACGAGCTGGCGACCACCCTGATGGACACGCTGAACAAAATCCAGAACCAGGGCACCTCCTACCCCGCCCCGCAAAGCCTGACCGGCACGGCGACCGTCTCGGCCAGCGACGCGCTGAAGGTGACGAGCGGCACGCTGCGCGTCGCCGTCACCGACAGCTCCGGCACAGCGGCGGAGGTGCTCGACATCGACCTCTCGACCAAATCCACCCTCCAGGACGTCGTCGACGCCATCAACACGATGAGCAACGCCACCGCCTCGATCTCCTCGGACGGCAAGCTGGTGATCTCCGCCAACAGCGCCAGCAACGGCATCGCGCTGGGCGGGGACGCCAATGACGGAACCACGGGGTCCTTCTCCGACGCCTACGGCATGAACGACCTGCTGACCGGCACCGGTGCGTCCGACATCAAGGTGGCGACCCGGATTGCCAACGACAGCAGCCTGCTCGCCACCGGCGCCCTGTCCTCGACCAGCGGACTGACCGCCGGCGACATGGTGCTGACCAGCGGCGAGGGATCGGTGGCGAAGGCGCTGTCGGCCGCCTTTTCCACCAGCTACGACTTCGATGCCGCTGGGTCCTTGAGCGCCCGCAAGACGACCTTCTCCGGCTATGCCGGCGCGGTGATCCAGGGTGCAGCGACGCTCGCCGACAAGGCATCCACCGCCTACGACAGCCAGAAAACCTACACCAGCAGCCTCGAATCGACCTTCTCGTCGCAGAGCGGCGTGAATGTCGACGAGGAGACCGCCGCGATCTCAACCCTGCAATCCGCCTACGAGGCCGCAGCCGCGGTCATGAAGACGTTGCAGGAGATGTTCAGCACGGCGCTCGACATGGTCAAGTAGAGGAGACCGCGATGGAACGGGTCGCGACCTACAACCATCAGAACACGCTCGTCCAGTACATGATGAAGGCCGAGGCCAAGGTGGCCGCGGAACAGATCCGCTCATCGTCCGGACTGAACTCCACCGACTACAAGGGCATCGCGTCGGACAGCGGCCGGCTGGTCAATCTCGAAAGCCATTACCGCCGGCTGGAACAGTATATCGACGAGGGCGAGGTCGTGAACGGCCGTATCCAGTCGATGTATGACGCCGTCGGCGGCATGTCGGACCTGACCTCCCGCCTCAGCGCGCTGATCACCGGTTTGCAGGGCGACAATGCGGCCGGTGTCGAAGGCGTCGTGGCCGAAGCCGCCCAGCTGATGCAGGAATTCGGCGGGCTGCTGAACACGCAGCAGGACGGCCGCTATCTCTTCGCCGGCGGACGCACCGACCAGCCGGCGGTCGACCTCGACAGCTACACGGCGGCGACCTACCCGTCGAGTTCCGACACCGGCTATTACCAGGGCGATTCTTCCATCGCCCATTTCCAGGCGTCGGACGATTTCGTCCTGTCCTATGGCACCACCGCCGACCAGCCGGCTTACGAGAAGGCGCTGCGCGCCTTCAGCCTGATCGCCAACATGTCGACCAATCCGGTCGACGACGATCTGCTGGCCGAAGCGACGAAGCTCGCCTCCGACGCCACCGACGGGCTGTCGATCGTGCAGGCCAAGCTGGGCGCCTCCAGCTCGTCCCTGGAGAACACCATCGACCGCCATGTGGACGAGCAGCTGGTTCTGCAAACCCAGGTGGACGACATCCGCAGCGTCGATCTGGCGGAATCGACCACCAGGCTGTCCCAGCTCCAGGCATCGCTGGAGGCGACCATGAGCCTGATGAAGATCCTCGAAGAGAACAACCTGTCCAAATACCTGTGACGCTGGGGCCGACGCAAAAAAGCGCTACTCCCACCGAAAAACTGCGCCAGCTTTCGCCCCATCCCCCGTGAGTCCCAGTGAGGGTCGCCGAAACGGCCCGGTTCGATCAGGAGACCACATCATGCCCGTCATCTCGACCAACACGGCTTCCAATTCGGCCCTTCGCTACCTGAATATCAACTCGGCCAACCAGTCGGACTCGGTCTCGAAGATCGCCAGCGGTTCGCGCATCACCAAGGCGTCGGACGATGCCGCCGGTCTCGCCGTCGGCACCTCGCTGAAGTCCGACGTCACCGTGCTGAACCAGGCGGCCACCAACGCCTCGCACGGGTCGTCGATCCTGCAAACCGCCGACGGCGGCATGTCCAGCATCTCCGACATCGTGCAGCGCATGCGCTCGCTCGCAACCCAGTCGCTGTCCGGCTCGGTGACCGACAACGAGCGCTCCTATCTGGATGCCGAGTTCCAGCAGTTGCAGGACGAAATCGACGGCATCGCCTCGGGCACCCGCTTCAACGACGAATCGCTGCTCGACGGCACGACCAACTGGTCGACCGGCGTCAATTTCCGCGTCGGCACCACGTCGACCGACAACATCAACGTGAGCATCACCGGCGTCACCACGACCGGTCTTGGCATCAACACGCTGGATGTCGGCACCTCGGCCACCGCCGCCGCCGCCCTGACCGCGCTCGACACCGCGGTGACCACCCTGTCGGACGCCCGCGCCGATGTCGGCGCGCTGATCTCGCGTTTCGAATTCCGCAGCGACATGATCGACACCACCATCGAGAACACCGAGGCCGCACAGTCCAAGATCATGGACGTCGACGTGGCCGAGGAGCAATCGAAGCTGTCGTCCGAAAAGGTCCTGACCCAGGCCGCCATCGCTGTGCTCTCCCAAGCGAACTCGATGCCGGAGAATCTACTCTCCCTTCTCCGCTGACGGTTCGCAAGGCCGCCGGGCACGGGTCCGCGTCCCGCACAGCCTCACACACTCGTGGGGCACGCGCCTCCCGGCGGCCGTTTCCTTCCTTCATCAGCGCCGCACAACCCCGCATCGCCGCGCCATCCGCCGCCCCGCCCACGGCCGGAACCGGGAGAGCCTTGCCATGACCACCGTCAGTTCCACATCCACCAGCACGGCCGCGAGCACCGGCTACTCGGCGCTGTCCTCCAGCAGCTCGGGAACCGGCATCGACTATTCCGCGCTGATCGAGGCGAAGGTCAACGCAAGGCTCAGCAAGGCCGACCGCATCGATACCAAGATCACCGCGAACGAAGCCAAGATCACCGCCTACACCGACCTTCAGGACAAGCTGCAGGCGGTCAACACCGCCCTCGACGGTCTGCGCAACCGCAGCACCTCGACCGGCGCGTCCTCCAACCTGTTCGGCCAGCGGACCGCCTATGTCGGCGACGACGACGTGTTCAGCGCCACCGTGGATGACGATACCGAGGTCGGCACCTATTCCGTCGTGGTTCAGCAGTTGGCGACGAAGCACAAGATCGCAGCCGACAGCACGAGCAGCAAGACAAGCGCGCTGGGCTATTCCGGCAGCTTCACGCTCCAGGCGGCCGACGGCAGCGCCGTCACCATCTCGATGGAAAGCGACGACAGCCTGACCGACCTGCGCGACGCCATCAACGCCAACAAATCGACCAGCGGCGTCACCGCCAGCATCGTGCAGGTCAGCGACAGCAGCTATCAGCTGATCCTGACCTCCAACAACACCGGCGAGGCGATATCGCTGACCGACGGCGGCGACGGCGTCCTGTCCTCGCTCGGCCTGACCGACAGCGACGGCGCCATCAAGAACGAGATGGTCGCGGTGCAGGACGCGATCGTCGAGGTGGACGGCGTCACCATCACCCGCAGTTCCAACACCATCGACGACGCCATCGAAGGCGTGACGCTCAACCTCTACAGCGCCAGCCCGGACACGGCGATCTCGATGGAGGTGTCGACCGACCTGTCCTCGATCAAATCGGCGATCTCCAGCTTCGTCGACGCCTACAACGAATACCGCGATTTCGTGAAGACTCAGCAGGCGACGACCAGCGACGGCACCGCGTCCAGCGACGCGACGCTGTTCTCCGACACCCTGTTGCGGCAGATCACGCGATCGGTCAACAGCGCGCTCAACACCTCGATCACCACCGACGACGGCACCGTGCTGTCGATGGCTTCGCTGGGCATCACCTTCAACAGTTCCAACGAACTGGAACTGGACGAGGACACGCTGAACAGCATCCTCAGCACCGACGTCGACTCGGTCAAGCAGCTGCTTGGCCTCAACATGACCTCGTCGTCCAGCCAGATGTCGCTGTTGCGCTACACCAGCAGCGCCTCGGCCCTGTCCTTCAGCCTGGACATCGTGCGCGGCGACGACGGCAACCTGAGCTCGGCCTCGGTCAATGGCGACAGCAGCCTGTTCACCGTCAGCGGCAACCGCATCATCGGCGCGACCGGCACGGCCTATGAGGGCATCGTGCTGGTCTATTCCGGCAACAGCGGCAGCGTGGACATCGATTTCTCGCAGGGGCTGGCCGACAAGATGTACGGCGTCATCGACGATGCGGCGGCGGATTACGACAGCGACCTCGCCACCGCGATCGACGATCTGGAAACGCGGGACACCGACCTGGAAAGCAAGTCCAGCGACATCAAGACCAAGGCAGAGACCTACCGCACCACCCTGACCGCCTATTACGCCAGGCTGGAGGCCGCGGCGGAATCGGCAGCCCTGCTGCTGAAACAGCTGACCTACAAAGACAGCAGCGACGACAGCTGAGTCCGGTCACGGCCCATCAATTGATGAGGATACCGCGCCATGCGCAATTCCGCCTATTCGAAAGCCCTGAACGCCTACGCCGTCGCCAACAGCGCGGTACCGCCGCTGGTGGCGGTGGTGCGGCTGTACGAGCGGGCGATGACCCATCTGTATGCCGCCCGCGATGCCGCCGCAGACCGCCGGTTCGAAGCGCACCACACTGCGATCAGAAATGCGATCATGGTGTTCGCAGGCCTTGATTCCATTCTGGTTTTCGACAAAAATGAGGATATGGCGCTGACGCTTCGCCGGTTCTACCACCGGCTGATCGCCCAGGCCGGCGCTGCCGCCAGCCGGAAGGATCCGGTGGCGGCCTGTGACTCGCTCATCCGCCAGACCTCCTTCATGCTGAAGGCCTGGCAGGCCATCGCCGCAGAACGCGGCGGGCCATCCACTGTCGTCGGTGCCACGGCCAAAGGGCCGCATGCATCCGTCGTCGGGAGAACGATGGATCATGCAAATGGCGGACTCTCGGGCGGACTCTCGGCTTGATCTTCCGCGGGAGGACTCCGGCGTCGGGCGCTCCATGTCGGGGGAGCTGATCCGGGGGCGTGCCTCCGGCGTCATCACCCCGGCGGATGAGGACAGCGACGAAGCGCTGATGGCACAGATCCGCTCCGGCAGCCAGACGGCCTACCGGACGCTGGTTAATCGCCACCTGAAACGCACCTACGCGCTCGCCCGCCGTCTGACCGGCAACGAGGCGGAGGCGGAGGATGTGGTGCAGGACGCCTTCCTTCAGGTCTGGCAGCGCCGCAGCCAATGGAGCGACGATGGCGGTGCCCGCTTCACCACTTGGCTTTACCGCGTGGTGGTGAACCGCTGCATCGACCACAAGCGCAGACCGGTCGGCCAGGATCTGGAAACGGTTGACGAGCCGTCGGACAACACGCCCGACGCGGTCAGCACCATCCATCGCCAGCAGGTCGCCGCGCGCCTGTCCGATGCCCAGACCAAGCTGACGCCGCAGCAGCGCGCCGCCGTGACGCTGTTCTATTACGAAAATTTAAGCAACGCCGACATCGCCAACGTTATGCAAATCAGCGTCGGTGCGGTAGAGTCCCTATTGAAGCGTGCGCGCCAGCAGCTCAGACTATTGTTGCGCGCAAGTGCGCAGGCGGCCAGGGATTCATTCGATGACGGATGAGGAGTTTCGCGATCGGTTGGATCGCTACGGAGGCGATCTCGCCCTCTGGCCGGACGATGCGGCCAGGGATGCAAGGCGCCTTCTTCTGCGTTCGGTGAAGGCCCAGGCCATGCTGGATGCGATGGTGACGATGGAACTGGCGCTTGGGCAATCGGCGCCCGACCGCTTGGAGGATAGCCCTTCTCCCGACCTCGCCGACCGCATCTTTGCCGCCGCCTTCCGCCTGGGGCCGTCCAGCCGGGGCTTCGACGAGGATGGCGACCAGCCGCCGCGGCTGATGTAGGCCGGTCAGACCGCCGCCACCCGCCGCAAATCCACCGCGATCCGCTGCAGTGCCTGTTCCAGCCCCTGCCCTGCCAGCGGCTGGAACAGGCGCATCGATGGGTACCAGGGCCGGCCGGCGGTGCCGAGTTGCGTCCAATCCCGGTGCCCGAAGCGCCAGACCGGCACACCCAGCGCACCGGCCAGTTCGGCCACCGAATTCGCCGGCGCAATGACGAGGTCGAGCGCTGAAACCAGCGCAGCCGTCTGCTCGAAGTCGTCACGCAGGTCCACTCCGGTCCAGCCATAGATCGGCTGTCCGAATTGCCGCTCCGCCGCCAGAATCTCGCGTTGGCACTCGTCGTATTGCAGGTTCACGAAGGTGACCCCCGGCACTGCGAAGACCGGTCCCCAGGCGTCCAGCGGCAGATAGGCTCCGCAGCGGTCAGCAGTCATCAGTTGACTGCGCCAGCTGATGCCGACGCGCAGGTCGTCGCCCGCTCCGTCCAGCCGCTCGCGCCAGTCGGCGATGCGGCTGCCATCGGCGAACAGCCAGCATGACCGGGTCGGGAAAGCCGACAACCGCTCGCGCAGCAGGCGTGGAACCGAGCCGGCCGGGATGTGATAGTCGCAGTCGACCACCTCCGCCTCGGTCTGACCGCAGGGCGGTTGTTCGGCACGCACGGTCGCCTTGGGGAAGGAGCGGGCGAACAGCGGCACCAGGCGGCGGTCGCATTCGATCACCACCCGTCCGGCCATCCTGATCAGGTCGGGATAGCAGGAGGCGAACAGGAACTCGTCTCCCACCCCCTGCTCGCGCCAGATGAACAGGCGCTTTCCCTCCAACGGTTCGCCTGTCCATTCGGGGATGGTGAAACGCCGTTCCGGCCGCACGCGCCCGGCCTTGAAACGGTAGGCGTAGTCGGCCCAACCGGCACGCAGCGCGCCGCGTTCCAGCGACAGCAGACCGCGGTTGAAGCGGGCCAGCGCATGACCGGGAGCGGCGGCGACGGCCCGCTCGAACCAACGGCCGGCATCGGTGCGCCCCTGCCGCTGCTCCGCCAGCCCCAGGGTGCAGAGCGGGTCAGCCAGCGACGGTACCAGTACCAGCGCTTTACGGCAGGCGGCCCCGGCTTCCTGGGGCCGCCGGGCGCCGTTCAGCGCATAGGCCAGCACGGCATGCAGCGGCGCATGGTTGGGCATCAGCCGGATGGCGCGACGGATCTGCATGACCGCGGGCCCGAAAGCCTCACGGTCGGACAGGCCGGAACCGAGATTGCCGAGCGCATCGGCAAAGGCGGGCTTCAGAGCCAGCGCACGCTTCAAGCAGGCCTCCGCATCCTCGCGACGTCCCTGCGCCTTGCAGGCCGTCGCGAGATTGTTCCAGGCTTCCGCCCGACCGGGATCATGGGCGATGGCCCGTCGCTGCCAAAGCTCGGCGCGGCCATGGTCCCCCAGGGCCGCGTCCGCCAGCCCGAGATTGACGAGTGCCGGACCATGGCAGGGGTCAAGCGTCAGGGCGGCATGAAACGAGTCCCGCGCCTTGGCATGGTGCCCCACCGCATGCCGCAGCAAGCCCAGATTGTTGTGCGTCTCCGCATGGTCGGGCCGGCGGCGCAACGCTTCGAGATAGGCGCTTTCCGCCTCGCTCAGCCGCCCCAGCCCTTGAAGCACGACCCCCAGATTGGCCCACACCGAGACGTTGTCGGCCCCCAGCGCGATGGCCTCCCGGTAGGCGACGGCAGCCTCTGTACCCATGCCCTGGCGGCGCAACGCATTGGCCAGCGTGATGCGGGTGGCGGCATCGCGCGGCTGCAGTCGCACGGCCAGCCGGTAGCAGCCGATCGCAGCACCCGCCTGCCGCAACTCCTCCAGCGCCTGTCCCATCCCGACCCTTGGTTCGGCGGCAGACGGCACAAGCCGTGCCGCCGCGCGATAGCACAGCAGCGCCGCCATCGCTCGCCCCTGCCGCCCGGCGATGGAACCCAGAAGGCACAGTGCGGCGGCATCGTCGGGGGTGACGGCCAGTGCCCGGCGGGCACTGGCGAACGCATCGGGCACCCGCCCCTCCTCGCACAANGCCTGCCCCAGGGCCAG
>NZ_BADK01000370.1 GCF_000333595.1 Azospirillum sp. B506 | reverse complement strand
CGGCCATCCTTTCGATTGCCGGTTCATAGAAGGCACGGATGCGCTCGCGCACCGCGTCGGGATCGCCCAGCTGGTTGACCTCCTGCCGGAACTCGTTGGAACCGCGCAGGCCGGTCGAATACCAGGAGACATGCTTGCGGGCGACCTTGATACCGCCGTCGCTGCCGTAATGGCCAAGCATGCTGTCGAAATGTTCGAGCAGCGTGGTCATCTGCTCGTGAAGCGGCGGATCGGACGTTTTCTCGCCGGTGCGCAGATAATGCATCACCTGCGACGGGAACCAGGGGCGGCCGTAGCTGCCACGCCCGATCATGACACCGTCGGCACCGGATTCGGCAAGCGCGCGGTCCACCGCCTCGAAACTGGTGATGTCGCCGTTGACCACCACCGGGATCGACACCGCCTCCTTGACCGGACGAACCGCGGTCCAGTCGGCGGTGCCGGTGTAGAACTGCATTCGGGTGCGGCCATGGACCGTCACCATCTTGATTCCGCTCTGCTCGGCGATGCGGGCAAGGGTCGGGGCATTGCGGTTGGTCTCGTCCCAGCCCAGCCGCATCTTCAGCGTCACCGGGATGCTGACCGCCTTCGCCACCGCCTCAAGGATACGGCCGGCCAAGGACTCATCCCGCATCAGCGAGGAGCCGGCATGGCCGTTGACCACCTTCTTCACCGGACAGCCGAAATTGATATCGACAACCGCAGCCCCGCGGTCCTCGTTCAGCTTGGCCGCCTCGGCCATCACCTCCGGCTCGCAGCCCGCGAGCTGGACCGCCATCGGAAACTCCTCCGGCTCGGTCTCCACCATGCGCAGGGTCTGACGGTTCTCGCGGACCATCGCCTGGCTGGCGATCATTTCCGACACCACAAGGCCACATCCCGCGCGCTTCACCAGACGACGGAAAGGCAGGTCCGAGACGCCCGACATGGGCGCCAGGATCACCGGTCCGGCGAGCGTGATGGGTCCGATTTGTATGGTCATTCTCACCTGCCCGATTGATGGGCAAATCAACAAAGTGCCGTCATTTTGGGCAGATTATCACGCTGACACAGACGTGTGCAAGCGCGAAGCCGAAAGACTACGCTGAGGCCCGGTCGAAAACGCACCGACTAGCACTGGTTTGCGGCGACCTTCCGTTCAGCTCCATGTCCACTGCCCGATCAGCACGTTCGATACGAACTTGACGCCGGGATAGGCAAGCGTCGCCAGCAGATACACGATCAGCATGGTGCGCGCCGCAGTCCGGCCACGCACGCCCGTACGGTATTCCGCCAGCAGGAGAACGCCGATCACGACGAAGGTGGCCAGCGACAGCAGGCTCTTGTGATCGGTGCGGAAAAACTGCCCCTGCTCGAAATAGAGCACCGCCATGCCGGTGGCGAGCCCAACGCCGAGGATCACCTCCGACGCGATCAGCAGCCGCAGTTGCAGCCGCTCGCTCTCCGCCACCGGCGGCAGGAAGCGGCTGAGCGGAGTGGGCCGTTTCGACTTCAAGGCGCGAGTCTGGATCACCGCGGCGAAGGACGAGACGGCGCTGAGCGTCAGCAACGCGTAGGTGAAGACCGACACGGCAATGTGCAGATCGATCCAGACGCCGGGCGCATTGCCGCGCAGGATCGGAGCCGGCGCATCCTCGGTCAGCGTCGCCAGGAGGCAAACCACCAGCAGATAGGGCAGCAACAGCGGTGTCAGCCTCCAGGCGGTCGCATGGAACAGGCTGAGCCCGATGAACAGAGCCATGCAGGCAGCCGTCGTTACCCACAGTGCGGTGGAGAAGCCGGTCTGCCACTGGCCGGCAACCTGCAGGATCGCCCACATGCCCGGCCCGGCGGCGGCGAGCAGCAAGGCACCCCAGAAGGACCAGNCACGCCCTTCCACCCCCTGCCCTGCGATCCGGCGGTAGGGATAGAAGGCAGCGGGCACCAGGGCCACAAGCGCCGTCAGGCTCAAAAAGATGTTCTGCGACATGGACCCGAATGCACTCCCGTCTTTCCGCCATCCTGCTGCCGGACCATGCCGGCCGGCCCGGGACATGGTCCGGCAGCACGAGGACGGCAAGGCTCGGCACTTGGCGGAACCACGGCGACAGGCTAGGCTCCGCGACGTTTCCGTCAAGTGGCTATCATATCTTACGGTTTGCCTCATGCCCACCTGCATCGCGCCCACCTGCATCGCCCTGATCGTGGCCGGCGGCTCCGGCCAGCGGTTCGGGGCCGAACGGCCGAAGCAATATCTCGACCTCGCCGGCAAGCCGGTGCTGCGCCGGACGGTCGAAGCCTTTCTCAGTCACCCCCAGGTCACCGCCGTGCGCGTGGTCATCGACCCGTCCTGGCGCGACGCTTATGAGGCCGCCGTTGCCGGCCTCGGCTTGCCTGCGCCGGTGTCCGGCGGAGCCAGCCGTCAGGACTCCGTGCGCAACGGGCTGGAGGCGCTGGCCGCAGAAGGCGCACCCGACCTCGTGCTGATCCATGACGCTGCGCGCCCGCTGATCGAGAACAGCACCATCGGCGCCGTGATCGCCGCTCTCGACAGCACGCCGGGCGCCATCGCCGCGGTACAGGTTGCCGACACGCTGAAGCGTGGCAAGGACGGTGCCACCGCAGGCACGGTGGACCGCGAGGGACTTTGGCGAGCGCAAACGCCGCAGGGCTTCCACTTCTCCGCCATTCTGGAGGCGCATCGTGCCGCCGCCGGCCTGTCGCTGACCGATGATGCGGCGGTGGCCGAGCGTGCAGGATTGGCGGTGTCGCTGGTGCCGTCCAAGGAGGACAATTTCAAGGTGACCACACCCGACGATCTGATCCGCGCCAGCCGTGCGATCATGAGCAACCTGTGGGATGTGCGGACCGGCAGTGGCTTCGACGTCCACCGATTCACCGATGGCGATTTCGTGACGCTGTGCGGCCTCCGTGTGCCGCACAGCCACGGGCTGGAGGGCCATTCCGACGCCGATGTCGGCCTGCACGCCCTGACCGACGCAATTCTGGGGGCCCTGGCCGCCGGAGACATCGGCAGTCACTTTCCGCCGACCGATCAGCGCTGGCGTGGAGCCGACAGCGCAAGGTTCCTGCGCCATGCTGCCGATCTGGTGGCGGAGCGCGGCGGCGTCATTGCCCACGCCGATGTGACCATCATCTGTGAGCGGCCGAAGGTCGGACCGCACCGCGCCGCCATGGCCGAACGAATTGCCCAAATCCTGGGCATTGAAGTCGGTCGGGTCAGCGTCAAGGCGACCACCACCGAACAGCTGGGTTTCACCGGCCGGCGCGAGGGCATCGCGGCACAGGCGGTGGCGACCGTCCGCCTTCCCGGTTAACATCCGCTCCGACACCACGAACCGGGAGAGGCCGTCATGTTTCCCGAGACCATCCGCGAGCTGTCCGCCCAGGTGCTTGCCGAATACGGCCTTGCCGGCTACATGCTGGCGACCGCCGAATCCTGTACCGGCGGGCTGATTGCCGGCGCCCTGACCGACATCGCCGGCTCGTCCAAGGTGGTCGACCGCGGCTTTGTCACCTATACCAATATCGCCAAGACTGAGCTGCTGGGCGTCCCGGCAAGCCTGCTGCACGCCCATGGCGCCGTCAGCCCGGAGGTGGCCGTCGCCATGGCGGTCGGTGCCCTGGCGAAGTCGCGGGCCGACGTGACGGTGGCGGTGACGGGCATCGCCGGCCCCGGCGGCGGCACCGAAACCAAGCCGGTCGGCCGGGTCTATGTGGCGACCGCCGTGCGCGGTGGTGCGGCGAAGGCCAAGGAATACACCTTTCCCGGCGATCGTGACGCCGTGCGCATGGCAACGGTGCAGGTCGCGCTGGAGCGGCTGCGGCTCGCCCGGCCCACCGGAAGCCTGCGCTGAGCAGGTGCCTGCAACCTCTTAACAATCAAAGGGAATTGTAGATGCCGACCATCAACATCCAGCTGTTCGAAGGCCGCACCCTCGAACAGAAGCGTGAATATGCCAAGGCGCTGACTGAAGCGACCGTCAAGGTGCTGGGATGCTCGCCCTCGGCGGTGGACATCATTTTCCAGGACGTGAAGAAAAGCGATTGGGCCAGCGGTGGCGAGCTTTGGTCGGACAAGATCTGACCGGAATAAGCCGCATTGGCAGTCGACAGCCGGCGTCAGGCCGGCTGCGTCACCCGGCCCGGCCCGTAGAGCTGGGCCGCGCGCGTTTCAAAGGCCTGCACCATGCGCCGCACCGCCTCATTGAACAGCAGGCCCATGATCTTCTGCAGCATCTTCGAGCGGAACTCGAAATCGACAAAGAAGTCGACACAGCAGCCGCCGGGATGTTCGCTGAAAATCCAATGATTGTTCAGGTACTGGAACGGCCCGTCGGTGTACTGCACATTGATCCGGCAGTCGGACTCGTGCAACTCCACCCGCGAGGTGAAGCGTTCGCGGACCATCTTGAAGCCGATGATCAGGTCCGCGAACATCACGTTGTCTTCGCGCTTGCGGATGCGGGCCGCCAGGCACCAGGGCAGAAACTCGGGATACTTCTCCACATCGGCGACCAGCTCGTACATCTGGCGGGGGGTGTAGGGAAGAACCTTCTTTTCCGCGTGCGTCGGCATACCCGTACCATGTCCTTTCTTATTGGGCCGCCTGCATCAGGCGGCGGCGACCCCCAGCTTGCGCAGCCGGGCTTCACGCAGCTTCTCGAAATCCGCACCCGCATGATAGGACGAGCGCGTCAGCGGCGACGAGGCCACCAGCAGGAAGCCCTTGCCGCGGCCAACGGTGGAATAACCGTCGAACTCCTCGGGAGTCACGAAGCGATCCACCGCCGCATGCTTGGGCGTCGGCTGGAGATACTGCCCAATCGTCAGAAAGTCCACATCGGCGGCGCGCAGATCGTCCATGACCTGCCCGATCTCCTCCTTCGTCTCGCCCAACCCGACCATCAGACCGGACTTGGTGAAGATCGTCGGATCCAGTTCCTTCACCCGCGCCAACAGCTGCAGCGAAGCGAAGTAGCGCGCCCCCGGACGGATTGTCGGGTAGAGGCGCGGAACGGTTTCCAGATTGTGGTTGAACACGTCGGGCTTGGCCTCCACCACCACCTCGACGGCACCCTTCTTCTTCTGGAAGTCGGGGGTCAGAATCTCGATGGTCGTCTCCGGCGACGCGGCACGGATGGCGCGGATGGTGCGGGCGAAATGCTCCGCCCCCCCGTCGGCCAGATCGTCGCGGTCGACGGACGTGATGACGACATGGCTGAGCTTCAGCTTGCCGACCGCTTCAGCCACATTGTCGGGTTCATGCGGATCCAGCAGATCCGGACGCCCGGTCTCGACATTGCAGAAGGCGCAGCCGCGCGTGCAGATCGATCCAAGGATCATGAAGGTGGCGTGCTTGTGCTTCCAGCATTCCCCGATGTTCGGGCAAGCGGCCTCTTCGCACACGGTGTTCAGCTTCAGCCCGCGCATCAGCTGGCGGGTCTCGTTGTATTCCTGGCTCATCGGCGCCTTGACCCGGATCCAGGCCGGTTTGCGCTGGATGGGGTTGTCGGGCTTATGGGCCTTCTCGGGGTGGCGCAGCTTCTCGGTCTGGTCGACGAGGGTCATGGTCTAAAGCTCCCGATGGCCGACGCGATGCCCCGGCCCCGACAATAGGTGCGATGAGGATGTCAAACCCGCCATTCCGGCGGAAACAGCTCGGCCGGATAGGCCGGATCGAGCGCCTGGTCAAGCGTGAAAGGCGGCTTGACCGGGAAATGGTCGTCAGGGGTATCCGCTTCGACGGCGGCCCGCAGGCGGGCATCCGAGTAAACTTCGGCGAAAACGTCGATGACGTAGGGCCGAAGGCTGGGGCTGTCCTTGATCTCGCGGATCAGCTTCTTGCGCTGCTCCCGGACGGTCAGGCGCAAGCCCCGTTCGCAGCGGTCCCGCAGATGAGGACAGAACATCCATTTCAGCAAATGGACCAGCAGAACGCCAAGCCGGTTGTCGATCTCGGACTTCTGGTTGCGGCCTCTGCTCTCAATCTCCTCGGCGACACTCTCCCAGTCGACCGGGGCGTTGTTCCGCTCGGCGCCGGCACGGCGAAGCTCCTGCGCCTGGGCTTGGGTCCAGGCGTAGAAATCCTCGTCATACGCGGCGCTGCTGCGGTCCATTGCCCCATCCGGCTGGGAAGAACGTCACCTCGGAAACATTAGTTAAAAGTGGATCGCGCGACCATAGGCATCAAGGACCGACTCATGCATCATTTCCGACAGGGTCGGATGCGGGAACACCGTGTGCATCAGCTCGGCCTCGGTCAGCTCCGACGACTTGGCGATGCCATAG
>NZ_BADK01000371.1 GCF_000333595.1 Azospirillum sp. B506 | reverse complement strand
AGTGCCGCCACCTTGCCGGTTGCGGCGTTGCGTCGGCACCGTCGTTGCGGCATGCTTGCGCAGGCTTGCCGCCGCCGTCCGCAAATCGCCGGTGGGCGCGGCCGACGGACGATCCACTGCGTTCGGGGTTTACGTGAAGCGGGCGCTCTGGCTTTTCTCCGGTTTCGGTGGCCGGCTGGTCCTGCCCGCCCTGGCGGTCGCGCTGGCCATAGCCGCCCTGTGGTGGATCCTGCTCGACCGGCTTTACCGGGAAGAGCGGCTGCTCGACCTGACCGCGCACGAGAAGACCGCCGTCATCGCCCGATTGGTGGAGGAGCATGCGGTTTCGACCTTCCGCCGGGTCGACGACCTGCTGCTCGACCTGATCGCCAACACGGAGCGCAACCGCTCGATGCGCCTGGACTCCCGGCGTGCCTTTGAAGAGGGGCTGGTGGTGGGGGTCCGCGTCTACGACGCCTCCGGCCTGATGACGATGGGCGGTGGGCGGGCCACCTTCCAGGGCAGCATCACCGACCGCGATGAGTTTCGCATCGCCCGTGACAGTGCGCCACGTGGCGTGGTGATCGGAACTCCCTATGTCTCACCGGAAGCACAGGATCAGCTCATACCGGTATCGCGGCGGCTGGATAACGATGACGGCACCTTCGCCGGCATCGCTGTCGCCGACATTCCGGTCGAATCCTTCGCCCGTTATTACCGTGTGCTCGGCCTGACCGCGGACGGTGCCGCGACGCTGCTGCGCACCGACGGTGTCGTCATCGCCCGCAACGCGGGGCTCGATGCCGTCATCGCTCGCGGACCTGCCAACAGGGACCTATGGCAGGCGATCAGGCAGCATCCTGTCGGCCACATCCGCATGGTCAGCCCGATCGATGGCGTGGAGCGGATCACGGCCTTCCGCTCGGCACCCGACTATCCGGTCATCGCCGTCGTCGGCGAATCGGTGGAAACGGTGTTCGGTCCCTGGCGTGACAACGCCCGCCTCTATCTCGGCTGGGCGGTCGCCACGACAGTGGTGATCCTGCTGTTCGTGATCGCGTTCATCGTCGAACTGCAATGGCGCCGTCACACCGACCGTGCGCTTCGGGTGCGAAACCGGGCGCTGGCCTGGAGCAACGACGGCATCATGATCGCCGACGCCACCCAGCCCGGCATGCCGATCGTTTATGTCAATCCGGCGCTTGAACGGCTGCTCGGCGCCCCGGCGTCGGCGCTGATGGGCAGCGGCGCCCTGACTGCGCTGGAGCGGGCGACATGCGACCGGGTGGCGTTGCAGCCCTGCGCGACGCCAT
>NZ_BADK01000372.1 GCF_000333595.1 Azospirillum sp. B506 | reverse complement strand
TCACCGCATTGTGGCGCCGGGCCCGAGGTCACCAGCACGCAGCCGACCTTGCCGGTCGAGCGCGCATAGCCCTCCGCCGCATGAACCGCGGCCTGCTCATGGCGTACAAGGACATGCTTCAGGTCGTTCTGCTGGAACAGCGCGTCGTAGATGGGAAGTACGGCGCCGCCGGGATAGCCGAAGATGATGTCAACGCCCTGATCCTTCAGGGCTTTGATGACGATCTGGGCGCCGGTCAGCTTCTGTTCGGACATCGCTCACGACCTTCTCATGTGGGCGCCTCCTCTAGGGCGCCCGGTTCCTTGGGAACACCAACCCCGCCGGAAGGGGATGCCGTTCATAACAACGGCTTAGACCCGATGGCGTGTGCTGGGAGCGGCAAATTAGTCAATTCCTCCGTCATAGGTCAACCCTATTCGCGAATGTTTGCAAAGTTTTTTTGCCGCAGTTTTTCCAATTGTTGCGCAGCCATTGGAGGTGCGGACCTCTTCCGACAATGGCCGCTGCAAGCGGAAACGGCGGCCGCACCGAAGCGCGGCCGCCGTTCCGACGAAGGCGACGAAGAAGGGAAGAGCCGTCAGGCGGCGGTCTTCAGCAGCCCGCACAGCCGGCGGATACCCTCGCGGATCTGGGCCGGCTTGGTGACGGAGAAGGCCAGACGCAACGTGTTCTTCCCCGAGCGGTCGGCGTGGAAGGCCGAACCCGGGACGAAAGCGACGTTGGCTTCCTTGATGGCACGGGCCAGCAGTTCGGTGCCGTCGACGCCTTCCGGCGCCTCGATCCAGACGAACAGGCCACCTTCCGGCTTGGTCCAGGTCACGCCCGGCGGGGCATATTCGTCGAGCGCCGCCAGCATGGCGTCGCGGCGCTCCTTGTACTGGGTGCGCAGCAGCTTGATGTGGCTGTCGAAGATCTGCGAGACGACATCGTGCATGACGATCTGGTTGATCGTGCTGGCATGCAGGTCGGCCGCCTGCTTCATCAGCACCAGCCGGTTCACCACCTCCGGCGCGGCGTTGACCCAGCCGACGCGCATCGCCGGCACCATCGTCTTGGAGAAGGTGCCGCCGAAGATGACGTTGGTCAGCTTGCCGCCGTTGCGCTCGCAATCCAACGCCGCCAGCAGCGGCAGGTGGTCGCCGTCATAGCGCAGCTCGCAATAGGCGGTGTCCTCGATGACCGGCACGCCGGCCGCCTCGCAGGCGTCCAGGATGGCGTGGCGGCGGGCCAGCGTCACCGTGGTGCCGTTGGGGTTCTGGAAGTCGGGGACGAGGTAGAAGAACTTCGGCTTCTGGGCCAGCGCCTCGGTCAGCGCCGTCATCTCCGGCCCTTCCTCGTCCATCGGAATCGAGAGGTAGGTCGGCTCATAGGGCGAGAAGGCCTGCAGCGCGCCGAGATAGGTCGGGCGGGTCACGACGATCTTGTCGCCGGGGCCGATCAGCAGCTTGCCGACGAACTCCAGCACCTGCTGCGAGCCGTTGGTGATGAGAACGCCGTCCAAGCCGATGTTGACGCCCTTGCGGCCCATGTAATCGCAGATCCATTCCCGCAGCGGCGTATAGCCCTCGGTGATGGAGTATTGCAGGGCGGCACCGGCGCCGGAATTGGACTGGAAGATCTTCTCATAGGCACGCGCGATGGCCGCGTTCGGGAACAGGTCCGGGTCGGGAATGCCGCCGGCGAAGGAGATGATCTCCGGACGGTCGATCAGCTTCAGCAGTTCCCGGATTTCGGACGCCGTCATGCCGCCCACGCGGCCCGCGAACACATGACCCCAATCAACCGACACGGTGCTTCTCCTTCGGATCAGTAATTTAGTATCGTTCTCAGGCGGTCGAGCATTGCATTTCGTACCGCAGGCGAACAAGGCAGATCGATGGTATGGCAGCTATGCTGTCCTGTATGACTTACCAGCATATCGGGCGATTTGCCAACAATCTGATGTCGGAACCATGTGACCTGCCGTTTGGCATAGCGGCGGGTCGATTGCTGGGCCAGGGCAATGGCCTCGTCGAGCGGGAGCCCGTCCTGCAGGACACGGCGCAGTTCCGGCACGCCCAACGCCTTCAGCACCGGCAGATCGGCGGCGAGAGCCTGTTCGCGGGCCAGAACGTCCAATCGCCGCACCTCCTCCAGCGCCCCCTGCTCCATCATCAGGTGGAAGCGCCTGTCGCATTGGGCATAGAGGTCGGACCGCGGCGGGTCGAGCAGCAGGATGGTGAAGCGCAGATCCTCCGGCGCGCCCTGGGCGGTCTGGCTCTGCCAGTGCGACAGCGGCTGGCCGGTGGCCTCCAACACTTCCCAGGCGCGGGTCAGACGGGTGGTATCGCCGGGGTTCAGCCTGGCCGACGCCGGATCGCGGGCGACCAGGTCGGCACGGAACGCCTCGCCGCCAATGGCCGCGAGACGGGCATGGGCAGAGGCGCGCACCTCGTCGGGGATGGGCGGCACCTCGCTCAATCCCTGCATCAGGGCGCGCAGGTAGAGGCCGGTGCCACCGACCACCACGGGCAGCAGGTTCTCCACCCTTGAGGCGGCGATCTCAGCCAGCGCCATCTCACGCCAGCGCGCCGCCGACCCACGCTCCGACGCCGGCAGCACGCCATAGAGGCGGTGCGGCGCCCGCGCCAGATCCTCGGCCGGCGGCCGGGCGGTCAGCACATCGAGGTCGGCATAGAGCTGCATGCTGTCGGCGTTGATGACGGTGCCGCTGAACGCTTCGGCGACGGCAAGCGCCAGCCCCGACTTGCCCGACGCGGTCGGGCCGCCGATGACAACGACGTCGGTGATGGGTGTTGGCGCCATGCGGATCGTTTCCCTGTCCTTCGCCCCCTTTCCATGGCGTCCCGGCGTCCGCATTGCAACAGGCAACCGCGTGCCGACACCGAAGCTTCGTTGGACCCGGCCCCGCGCCTGTGGTAGGCAGCGCGCAAAGTCCCTCTTTTCCTCGGGATACCCGCCGATGAACGCCGTCGCCACCCTGATCGCCCCCCGCACCGCCACGCTCGACGAGGCCGCCGTACAGACCGCCAGGGCGGCGCTGGTCGGACTGGGCGCCGATGCCGGAGCGCCGGACTGGCTGGCACCGGGCACCGCCTGCGACCTGCCCTTCGGCAACCTGGCGCCCGAACAGGCGGAGGCGGCGATCCGCCATGCCCTGACGACGAATGGGACCGGCGCGGTGCTGGACATCATCGCCCAGCCGACAGCGACGCGGCGCAAGCGGCTGCTGGTCGCCGACATGGAATCGACGATCATCGAACAGGAGATGCTGGACGAGTTGGGCGATTATGTCGGGCTGAAGGACCACATCGCCGCCATCACCGCCCGCGCGATGAACGGCGAGATCGACTTCAAGGAGGCGGTGCGCGAACGGGTCGCCCTGCTGAAGGGCCTGAAGGAGACGGTGATCGACGAGGTGTGGCAGCGCGCCACCCTGATGCCGGGCGCCGCCCAGCTGATCGCCACCATGCGCGCCAACGGCGCCGTCTGCGTCCTGGTGTCGGGTGGCTTCCGCTGCTTCACCGGCCGGGTGCGCAGCTGGATCGGCTTCGACGACGACCGCGGCAACGAGCTGGAGGTCGTCGATGGCGTGATGACCGGCAAGGTGATCGAGCCGATTCTGGACAAGGACAGCAAGCTGCAGGCACTGATGGCCTACGCCGGCGAGCATCGCGTCCCGGTGGCGGAGACCATGGCCGTCGGCGACGGCGCCAACGATCTGCCGATGCTGCTGGCCGCCGGGCTGGGCGTCGCCTTCCATGCCAAGGCCGTGGTGGCGGCGGAGGCCCGCGCCCGCGTCGATCATGGCGACCTGACCGCCCTGCTCTATGCCCAGGGCTATCGGGCGGCGGAATTCGTGGGGTAAGGGAGCACCCCTCTCCCCTCACGCCCATACCCCGCGCACATAGGGCGTCAGCTGCGTGTCCATCAGGATGATATGGCGGACCAGCCAGTCGGCGGTGAATTTGTAGAGCTTTTCGGCATTCTCGTGGGTCGGTTCGTTGGCGAAGCGGTTGGACAGCTCGCTGACCATCCTGACCGCCCCGCGATGCATGGCGACATGCTCCTCGAATTTCGGATAATGCACGATCTGCATGATCCGCTCTTCGCGGGCGAAATGCTCCTTGGTGTATTCCAGCAGCTTGACGAGGATCTTGGCGACGCGGGCCGGCTGGAACCGCTCCGCGGCCAACGCGGCGTCCAACTCATTCAGATAGTCGATCAGGTGCTTGTGATCGTCGTCGATGGAAGGCTGGCCGACGCTCAACTGCCGTCGCCATGTGATGGCGCCCATGACCCTGCCGCCTCCCCCCTTATCGGCACCCTGTTGGCCAGGATTATGGCTGGTGTCACCGGTGCGCCAAAACGGCCGGCGGCGTCACACGGCAATATGACGCACCCACAGGCAGCAGACCGGAACGAAACAGGGCGGATGCGTCACCGCACCCGCCCCATTCACAACCGACGATCAGCTGGCCTCAACCGACCCTGTGCATCAGCCGACGATCGAATAGCCGCAATCGACGTAGGTGGTGTTGCCGGTGATCCCCTTGGCGCCATCGGTGGCGAGGAAGGCGGTGGTGTAACCGACCTCTTCGATGGTCACCAGACGGCCTTCGGGCGCGCGCTCGGCAGCCTTGTCCATCAGCTCGTCGAAATGGGCGATGCCTGAGGCGGCGCGGGTCTTGATCGGGCCGGGGGAGATGGCATGGACGCGGATGCCCTTCGGGCCGAGTTCAGCCGCCAGATAACGCACGCTGGCCTCCAGCGCAGCCTTGACCGGACCCATGACGCCGTAATTGTCGATGACGCGGTTGGCACCGAAATAGGACATGGTGAACAGCGATCCGCCGTCCTTCATCAGCGGCTCGGCATAGCGCGCCATGCGGATGAAGGAATGGCAGGAGATATCCATCGCCTGCTGGAAGCCCTCGCGGGAGCAGTCGACGACACGGCCGTGCAGGTCATCCTTGGGAGCGAAGGCGATGCTGTGCAGCGCGAAGTCGAGCTTGCCCCACTTCTCGCCGATCTTGTCGAAGATGGCCTTCAACTCGCCCTCGCCGGTGACGTCCACCGGCTCGAAGATCTCGGCCTCCAGCTGCTGGGCCAGCGGCTCGACGAAGCGCTTGGCCTTCTCGTTCAGATAACTGACCGCAAGGTCGGCACCCAGCGCGCGGAAGGCGCGGGCACAGCCCCAGGCGATCGACTGGTCGTTGGCGATGCCAAGGACGAGCCCCTTCTTGCCTTCAAGCGTGGCGGCGGCGGGAATGATCGTGGTCATGGCGGACTGTCCTGCGGTCGAGGTGACGGGAGGAGCGGCCGCATCCATCGCGGCCTTTCGCCGTGCAGCGGCACATAGCGCTCCTTGTGCAGTGCACCATAGACCAATCCTCGACGACCTGCAACGTGCAACGGGTGCAATGCGCGCATGATTTCCAATCATCATGCAGCATTGCCCCATGATCAGTTAGTAAAACTCAAAGTCCTTCCAATCCTATCTTTCATTGATCTATATCAAGGACGGCCCGCCAGCGTAGGAGTGGCGGGCCGTTTCTTGATGACGCTTCTGTTATGGAGTCACGCCTGCCAGCTGGCCGCCCATTTAGCGGGCAATGCCGGGCGAGAAAGAGGGCGGGTCGCTTGCCGGGAAGGATTCCTGCGACGCCTCGTCGACGATCTCCTCCTCACAGGTCTCCTTGTAGATGTCGCCGGGATGGCGGGAATAGGGGTCGATCCCATGGTCGACATCCTGTGCAGGAATGGCCGCCCGGTCGTTGTCCGACCAGTCGGCCAGCATCGCCTTGCCGGGGCAATAACCGGTCAGGCCGCGCGCCACCAGGGCGCCGCCGGCCAGCGCCATGGCGGCACCGGTCCAGTTGGGCCGGCGCAGGCCCAGCACCGCCAGCACCACCCCGCCGGCCAGAGAGGCCAGCCGTTCGTTATGGCCGACATTGATGCCATGGCCGCCGCCGTGGCCCCCATCGGACCAATGGATGTGGTCGGTCAGGCTCCGCAGATTACGCTGGGCCGTGTCGGTGATCGAAGAGAGTTCCATGTCGGTCCTCCTGAATGCGGCTTCCGGTCGGGGATCGCCCGCCATCGGATCGTTATCGCGTCACTGTTGGGAAACCGGCGGCTGGGGGGTGCCGTTCCCGCGCGGTGTCTGCGACGCGGACTCCGGCGCTCCCGGCAAAGCACCGCCCTGCCCCGTTCCGGCACCGGACAGCCCTTCGCCGGGGGCACCGCTGGAGCCGGCGGCGCCGCGCGCCTGCTGCAGTTCGCTGTTCAGCCGCGCCACCTCCTGCGACAGGCGCTGCACCTCCTGGCGCAGCGGAGCGGCCGAAGCGTCTCCGTTTCCTCCAGCCGTGCCGGCGATGGCGGCCAGCGTCGCCGAATCGCGCATCCAGTAAGGCGCCACGCCATAATAGGTATGGACCGCCATCGCCCACTGGCGGTCGTTCATGTTCGGGCGGTTCTTGTCGTCGAAACGTGGAGCGTTGGTCAGCTTGTCCTTCGGCACGTTCAGGACATAACCGCCGCCGGACGGGGTGAACAGCGCCCAGGGAACCGCGAAGTCGGCGTCGCCGATACCGAGGAAGCCGCCCAGTTCGACAACCGCATAGGCGACGCGCCCGGTGCCGGGATCGATGATCAGTTCGGAGATGCTGCCGAGATCCTTGCCGTCCGGGCTGTGCAGCTTGGCATTCTCAAGATCGTCGGCGGCAATCGCCCGCGGATGGGCGATGGAGTCCTGCAACGCCGTCGCCTCGCCCAGGACGGCTTGGCAGGCGGGGGTGTTGCCCTTCTGTGCGGCGGATTGCGCCGCCTGCTGCAGGGCGCGGAGTTGCGCGGTCTCCTGCGGGGTCACCGGAGCGGCGGAGCCGGGGCCGGCAGCCTCAAGAGCCGCCGCCTGCTGTCCCAGCCGGTCGAGCCCGGCTGCGCAGTCGTCGGCCGCCAGCGCGGGCGCGGCGATGGACAGGGTTCCCAGCGCGGCCAGCAGCAGGGCCGTTGCAGGGGTCGGGCGCGTCATCAGGGCATCCTCCGGCTTGAATCGTCTCATGCTGCATGAACAGCATGGTCAAGCCGGAGGTTCCCGAACGGTCGTGGTGGTCGTCAGCCCGGAAGCGGCAATCCGCCACGCTGGACGATGAAGGACTGGATGGCATCCAGCCCCTCGCCCGCCTTGACGTTGGCGAAGACGAAGGGACGGTCGCCGCGCATCTTTCGGGCGTCGCGGTCCATCACCTCCAGGCTGGCGCCGACCATCGGAGCAAGATCGGTCTTGTTGATGACCAGCAGGTCCGAACGGGTGATGCCCGGCCCACCCTTGCGAGGGATCTTGTCGCCGGCCGACACGTCGATGACGTAGATGGTGATGTCGGCCAGCTCCGGCGAGAAGGTCGCCGCGAGGTTGTCGCCACCCGATTCAATGAAGATCAGGTCGAGGTTGGGGAACTTCGCGTTCATCTGATCGACGGCGGCGAGGTTGATCGAGGCATCCTCACGGATCGCGGTGTGCGGGCAGCCGCCGGTCTCGACCCCCATGATCCGTTCCGGCTTCAGGGCGCCGGAACGGGTGAGGAACTCCGCATCCTCCTTGGTGTAGATGTCGTTGGTGATCGCCGCGACCTCCCAATCGTCGCGCATGCGCTTGCACAGCGCGTCGGTCAGCGCGGTCTTGCCGGATCCGACGGGGCCGCCGATGCCGACGCGAAGCGGACCGGCGTGGCTCTTTTCGATAGCGGGGAGAGCGCTCATGAGCGGAACAGCCTCGTATATTGGGTTTCGTGGATCATCGAGGTCCAGTCGACGGCCATCGCCCGGCCGCCGAAATCGTCGAGCGGGGGCCGCAGCGCCGCCTCCGCCGCCCGTTGTGTGATGGGGTCAAGGGCGGCAAGCGCCCGCTGCCCGTCGGTCTGGCCCAGCGGGA
>NZ_BADK01000373.1 GCF_000333595.1 Azospirillum sp. B506 | reverse complement strand
GCCATATACTGGTTGTTCGGATGAAGATCTTGACCGGCGCGCGGTACTGCACGGCGGTTCCGATCTCCTGCATGTTCATCAGGAAGCTGGCCTCGCCCGACACGTCGACGACGATGGCGTCGGGGTGGGCCATCTGGGCGCCGATGGCGGCCGGCAGGCCATAGCCCATGGTGCCGAGCCCGCCCGAAGTCATCCAGCGGTTCGGCTGGTCGAAGGGCAGGAACTGGGCGGCCCACATCTGGTGCTGGCCGACTTCCGTCGTGATGTAGTGGTCCTTGCCGCGCAGGGCCTCGCGCAGCCGCTCCAGCGCATACTGCGGCTTGATGACCGATTCGGTGCGGTTGTAGTTCAGGCAGTTGCGGGCGCGCCAGCCCTCGATCTTGCCCCACCACTGCTTCAGCGCGGCCTTGTCCGGCGACTTGGCGCGCGCCTTCCAGATGCGCAGCATGTCTTCCAGCACCGCACCGCAGTCGCCGACGATCGGAATGTCGACAGCGACGTTCTTGTTGATCGAGCTGGGATCGATGTCGACGTGGATCTTCTTGGACCCCGGCGAGAAGGCCGACAGCTTGCCGGTGACGCGGTCGTCGAAGCGGGCGCCGATGTTGATCATGACGTCGCATTCGTACATGGCGAGATTCGCCTCGTACGTGCCGTGCATGCCGAGCATGCCCAGCCACTGAGTGTCGGAGGCCGGGAAGGCGCCCAACCCCATCAGGGTCGAAGTGATCGGGAAACCGGTGGCCTTGACGAACTGGGTCAGCAGCTTGGCCGCGAAGGGACCGGCATTGATCACGCCGCCGCCGGTGTAGAAGACCGGCCGCTTGGCATTGGCGATCAGGTCCACCGCCTCCTCGATGCGGGCGATCTCAGGCTTCACCTGCGGCCGGTAGGTCTTGTGCTTGACCTCCGCCGGCGGGACGTAGGTGCCGTCGGCGAACTGCACATCCTTCGGAATGTCGACCAGCACCGGGCCGGGACGGCCGCTGCGCGCGACATAAAAGGCCTCGTGCAGGGTGCGGGGCAGATTGTCGACGTCCTTCACCAGTAATTGTGCTTGGTGCAGGCC
>NZ_BADK01000374.1 GCF_000333595.1 Azospirillum sp. B506 | reverse complement strand
CTTGCTCGGCCTTTCCTATCTTGCCGAAAGCCCCCTCCCTCGCGACGCAAAAGCCTTTTTCCGCACCCTGTCAGTGCCCGTGGGCGACCTTGGCGCCTTCCTTCAGCTTGAACAGGCGCGAGCAATAGGGGCATTCGACCTGGCCTTCACGGTCCAGCGTCAGATAGACCAGCGGATGGCCCAGCGCGCCGCCGCCGCCGTCGCATCCGACGGTCGAGGTTTCAACAAGGATCGTCTCGGTCGGCTGCATGGCAGTCATCCTCTGTTTTGACAGGCGCGACGGTTCACGCCATCGTGGACACGCCCGCTGTCCGGCAACGCCAGTTACGAGGTACTTCATCGTCACGGCGAAGTCACAATAAGAAAACAATTTCGAATTTCGAGGTTTCTCCGTCTGCCTGCTTGGCAACAGGGCATGGCGGCCGGGGCGTCTCCAAACTTTCGGCAACCCGCCGCCGGTGGCGGGGCCTCAGCAAACGGCAGGAGCGACGATGCTTCCCAAGACTTTTTCCGATCGTAACGTCTGCGTCCTCGGGCTCGGCTATGTCGGCCTGACGCTGGCGGTGGCGATGGCGGACGCCGGCTTCCAGGTGCATGGGGTCGAGGTGCGGCAGGACGTGCTCGACAAGCTCGGCCAGGGCAACCCGCACTTCCACGAGCCGGGCCTGACGGAGAAGCTGCGCCACGTCATCGCACGCGGCCGGCTCACCTTCAGCCGCAATCAGGAGGATTGCGGCAAGGCCAGCGTCTTCATCATCACGGTCGGCACGCCGCTCAGCAAGGACGGCCGGGTCCGCACCGACATGATCGAGGCGGCCACCCGCCAGGTCGCCGCCAGCCTGCATGACGGCGACCTGGTCATCCTGCGCTCCACCGTGAAGCTGGGCACCACCCGCAACATCGTGGCGCCGATCCTGCGCGCCACCGGCAAGCAGTTCGACATCGCCTTCTGCCCCGAACGCACGCTGGAAGGCCAGGCGCTGCTGGAGCTGAACCAGCTGCCGCAGATCATCGGCGCCGAGAGCCTCGACGTCGCCACCCGTGCGGCGCAGATCTTCGGCTTCCTGACGCCGACCACCGTCAAGGTCTCCACCCTGGAGACGGCGGAGCTGATCAAGCTGGTCGACAACACCTACCGCGACGTCACCTTCGCCTTCTCCAACGAGATCGCCAAGCTGTGCAACGCCATGGAGATCTCGGCGGTCGAGGTGGCGCGTGCCGGCAAGCTCGGCTATCCGCGCACCAACCTGCCGCTGCCCGGCCCGGTCGGCGGCCCCTGCCTGGAGAAGGATCCCCACATCCTGATCGAGGCGGCGCGCGAGGTCGGTGTCGACATGGCGATCACCGCCGCCGGCCGTCTGGTCAACGAAAGCCAGCCCATCGAGGTCGCCGATTTCCTCGGCAAGCTCGCCCATTCGATGCAGGGCTTCCCGCAGGCGCCGACCATCAGCCTGATGGGCCTGGCCTTCAAGGGCCGGCCGGCGACCGACGACCTGCGCGGCACCATGGCCAAGCCGGTGCTGGAGGAGCTGCGCCAGCGCTTCCCCTCCGCCCGCCTGCGCGGCTTCGACGCGGTGGTGCGCCCCGACGACATCCGCAGCTTCGGGCTGGAGCCGGCGGCCAACATGGCCGAGGCGGTGTCCGGCGCCAACCTGGCGGTGATCCTGAACAACCACCCGGTCTTCACCTCGATGCCGCTGCCGGATCTGGCCCAGCGGATGGACCGTCCGGGCGTGATCTACGACTTCTGGAACAACTTCAACAGCCGCGATGTCGACCTGCCGGACGGCACCGCCTACGTGGCGCTCGGCAGCCATGGCGCCGCCCGCTACGCGCATGTGGCCTGACGAAATCCGGGGCCAGTTAAGCGGTTTGGCCAAGCGGTTTGGGAAGAGGAATTTGACCGACATGAAACACTATCTCGTCACCGGCGGCAGCGGCTTCATCGGCGCCGCCCTGGTCCACCGTCTGGTTCGTGACGGCCACCGCGTCCGCGTGCTGGACGACAATTCGCGCGGGCACACCGGGCGGCTGGCCGGCGTGCTAGACGACGTGGAGTTCGTCCAGGGCGACATCCGCAACCCGGACGCCGTGCGCGAGGCGGTGCGTGGCGTCGACGGCGTGCTGCATCTGGCCGCCGTCAACGGCACCAAGCATTTCTACGAGAAGCCGGAGGTGGTGCTGGACGTCGGCGTGCGCGGCATGCTGAACGTACTGGACGCCTGCCGCGCCGACGGTGTGGGCGATCTGGTCGTCGCCTCCTCGTCGGAAGCCTACCAGACCCCGCCGATGGTGCCGACGCCGGAGGAGGTGCCGCTGGTGGTGCCGGACGTGCTGAACGCCCGCTACAGCTACGGCGGCTCCAAGCTGATCTCGGAGCTGCTGGCGGTGAACTGGGGCCGCAGCGGCTTCGACCGCGTGGCGATCTTCCGCCCGCACAATGTCTACGGCCCCGACATGGGCTGGGAGCATGTGGTGCCGGAATTCTCCCGCCGCGCGGTGGAGGCCGTCGCCAGCCACCCGAGCGGGACGGTGCCCTTCAAGATCCAGGGCGACGGCCGCCAGACCCGCGCCTTCGTCCACATCGACGACGCCATCGACGGCATCGTGACGGTGGTCGACAAGGGCGCGCATCTCGGCATCTACCATGTCGGCAACCCGGAGGAGGTCACCATCGCCGACCTCGCCCGCCAGACGGTCGCCTGCCTCGGCCGCGAGGCGCAGGTGATGCCCGGCCCGGCCGCCCCCGGCGGCACCGACCGCCGCAGCCCCGACATCGCCAAGCTGACCGCGCTGGGCTTCACCCCGCGCATCCCGCTCTCCGCCGGTTTGCCCGGCGTGGTGGAGTGGTACGCCGAGCGGGCGCGGGCTGACCTGGGTCGCATGGGGCAGGCGGCGGAGTAGTGGAAGCGTGACTGCGGTCACGTTCCCATGAGTCATCCCCGCCTTCGCGGGGATGACGGCCGACAAGGCATTCGTTCGCACGCAAGATTTTAAGGAGACGGCCCGCATGGACCGCAACAGCCGCATCTTCGTCGCCGGACACCGGGGACTCGTCGGATCCGCCATTTTGCGGCGGCTGACCGAGGCCGGGCACACCGACCTCGTGATCCGCGACCGGTCGCAGCTCGACCTGACCGATCAGGCCGCGGTGCGCGCCTTCTTCGACCGCGAGGGCATCGACCAGGTGATCCTGGCCGCGGCGAAGGTGGGCGGCATCCTCGCCAACGACCGCTTCGGCGGCGATTTCATCCGCGACAACCTGCTGATCCAGAACAACGTCATCGACGCCGCCTGGCGTGCCGGCGTGAAAAAGCTGCTGTTCCTCGGCTCCTCCTGCCTCTATCCGAAGCATGCGGAACAGCCGATCAAGGAGGAGGCGCTGCTGTCCGGCGAGATGGAGCCGAGCAACAAGCCCTACGCCGTCGCCAAGATCGCCGGCATCACCATGTGCCAGGCCTACCGGCGCCAGTACGGCTTCAACGCCATCTGCGCCATGCCGTCCAACCTGTACGGCCCCGGCGACCATTTCGATCCGGAGACCTCCCACGCCCTGCCCGGCATGATCCGCCGCTTCCACGACGCCAAGCTGGCCGGCGACCCGACGGTCACCCTGTGGGGCACCGGCACGCCGCGGCGCGAGTTCCTCTATGTCGACGACATGGCGGACGCCTGCATCCATCTGATGGACCATTACGACAGCGGGGAGATCATCAATGTCGGCCCCGGCGACGACATCGCCATATCCTCCCTCGCCGCCCTGATCCGCGACACTGTCGGCTACACCGGCACGCTGACCCACGATTTGAGCAAGCCCGATGGTCACCCGCGCAAGCTGATGGACGTGTCGCGCCTGTTCGCCACCGGCTGGCGCCCGAAGGTGTCGCTGGAGGAGGGGCTGCGCCGCACCTACGACTGGTTCCTGGAGAATGCCGCTCCGGAGCGCCGCCAAGTCCCCAAGCAGGCGGCGGAGTAAGCCCCGATGCCGGACGATTCCATCCATCTGCGGCCGCCGGTTTCCGACCGGCCGGCTTCCAAGGCTTCAGCGGGCGCGCTTTCCCTGGCGGACGTGCCCGTGCCGGAAGAACTGCTGCTCGTGGCGCAGAGCTATTGGCCGGAACCGGCCGGCAGCGCGCCGATGATGACCGACCTCGCCACCGCCTTCGCGGCGGCCGGGGCGGAGACCACGGTGCTGACCGCGCGCCCCAACTATCCCGGCAACAAGGTCTATGACGGCTATGCCGACGGCTCGCAGGACAGCAGGACGGTGGACGGGGTGCTGATCGAGCGCCTGCACACCATCCCGCCGGCCGGCGGCGGCATGAAGGCCCGGCTGGTCCATGAAGGCGTGCTGCATGCCGGCTTCGCCGCCGCCCGCGCCCGCGGCCGGGTCGGAAGGCATGCCGCCGTGCTGTCGCTCTGCCCGTCGATCCTGTCGGTGGCCATCGCCAACCGCTTCAAGGCGCCGGGCGGCCGTCACATCGCCATCGTCCATGACATCCAGTCCGGCCTTGCCGGCGCGCTGGGCATGGGCGGCAAGGCGGCGGTCAAGGCGATCCGCGCCATGGAGCGCACCGCACTGAACGGTGCCGACGCCATCGTGGTGCTGTCGGAACCGATGCGCGGCGTGCTGGAGGAACTGGGCGTCACCCGGCCGATCCATGTGATCCCGCCCCATGTCGATGCCGACGCCGTCTTTCCGCTGCCGCGTCCCGACCAGCCGCCGACCGCGCTCTACAGCGGCGCCTTCGCCCGCAAGCAGGGGCTGGAGCAGGTGCTGGACATGGCCGGTCATCTGGCGGAGCTGATGCCGCAGGCCCGCATCAAGCTGCGCGGGCAGGGCGGCCTGGAAGAGGAGCTGAAGGCGCGCGCCCGCGCCATGGGGTTGGGCAATGTGATCTTCCAGCCGCTGGCGCCGAAGGACCAGCTGAACGAGGCGATGGCGGAGGGCGATGTCCACCTCGTGCCGCAGCGGCCCGAGGGGGCGGCCTTCGCCATGCCCGGCAAGGCGGTGACCATCCTCGCCGCCGGCCGGCCCTTCGTCAGCACCTGCCTGCCGGGATCGGCGCTCGCCACGCTGGAGGCGCAGGTCGGCGCCTTCCTCTGTACCCCGCCGGAAGAGCCGCGGGCGATGGCGGAAGCGGTGGCGGCGCTGCTGTCCGACCCCGCCCGCGCCACCGCCATGGGCCGCCGTGGCCGCGCCTGGGTGGAGGCGAACGCCACCCGCGCCGTGGCGCTCGACCGCTACGCCCGCCTTCTGTTGGGAGAGGCAGCATGAAGAAGCCCGCGCTGGTCTTCAGTTGGGAGATGTTCGGTCCCTACCACATGGACCGGCTGGAAGCGGTCGGCCGCCGGCTCGGCCATGCCTATGACGTGATCGGGCTGGAGGTCGGGTCGAAATCGCACACCTACGCCTGGGACTCGACCGGGACCGGGCAGAATTTCCGCAAGATCACCCTGTTCCCCGGCCAGTCGAAGGCCGACCTGTCGACCGCCACGGTGTACCGCGCCCTGCTGCGCGAATGCCGGCGTGCCGACGCCCGCTACGTCTTCCTGTGCCATTACGAGGATCCGGACGTTTTCGCGCTCGCCCTGACCATGCGGCTGATGGGACGCAAGGTCATCAACATGAACGCCTCCAAATACGACGACAAGCCGCGCGTCCTGTGGCGGGAGATGGTCAAGAGCGTCTTCTACGCCCCCTATCAGGCGGGGATCGGCGGCAGCCACCGCACGGTGGATTATTTCCGCCTGCTGGGGCTGCCGAAGGAGCGGCTCTATATCGGCTATGACACGCTGTCGCTCGACCGAATCCGCCGGCTGTCGGGGATGGAGCCGGCCCCCGGTGGCGTTCCCTTCGCCGACCGCCACTTCACCATCATCGCGCGCTTCGTCCCGAAGAAGAACCTCTTCCGGGCGGTCGAGGCCTACGACATCTACCGCAAGCTCGCCGGTCCGGCCGCCCGCCCGCTCCATCTCTGCGGCTCCGGCCCGCTGGAGGCCGAGCTGCGGGCCGAGGTGACCCGGCGCGGGCTGGACGAGGCCATCGTCTTCCGCGGCTTCCTGCAGGAGAAGGGGATCGCCGAGACGCTGGGCTAGACGCTCTGCCTGCTGCTGC
>NZ_BADK01000375.1 GCF_000333595.1 Azospirillum sp. B506 | reverse complement strand
CGGCGAGACCATCACCGGCCGTCCGTTCGAGGTGCCGGCGACCGCCGTTCCGGTGCTCGACCGCATCCGCGCCAACCTGGCGCCCTACTTCACCAAGTAAGACGGGGTGGGTTCCATGCGCGTCGCCATCCTCGACGACTACCAGGGGGTCGCCCGCGACCTCGCCGATTGGTCGCAGCTTCCGCCGGGCAGCGACCTGATGGTCTTCGAGCAGCCGCTCGGAAATCAGGACGCGGTGGCGGCGGCGCTGGAGGCAGGACGTGCTCGACAAGCTCGGCCAGGGCAACCCGCACTTCCACGAGCCGGGCCTGACGGAGAAGCTGCGCCACGTCATCGCACGCGGCCGGCTCACCTTCAGCCGCAATCAGGAGGATTGCGGCAAGGCCAGCGTCTTCATCATCACGGTCGGCACGCCGCTCAGCAAGGACGGCCGGGTCCGCACCGACATGATCGAGGCGGCCACCCGCCAGGTCGCCGCCAGCCTGCATGACGGCGACCTGGTCATCCTGCGCTCCACCGTGAAGCTGGGCACCACCCGCAACATCGTGGCGCCGATCCTGCGCGCCACCGGCAAGCAGTTCGACATCGCCTTCTGCCCCGAACGCACGCTGGAAGGCCAGGCGCTGCTGGAGCTGAACCAGCTGCCGCAGATCATCGGCGCCGAGAGCCTCGACGTCGCCACCCGTGCGGCGCAGATCTTCGGCTTCCTGACGCCGACCACCGTCAAGGTCTCCACCCTGGAGACGGCGGAGCTGATCAAGCTGGTCGACAACACCTACCGCGACGTCACCTTCGCCTTCTCCAACGAGATCGCCAAGCTGTGCAACGCCATGGAGATCTCGGCGGTCGAGGTGGCGCGTGCCGGCAAGCTCGGCTATCCGCGCACCAACCTGCCGCTGCCCCGGCCGGTCGGCGGCCCCCTGCCTGGAGAAGGATCCCCACATCCTGAT
>NZ_BADK01000376.1 GCF_000333595.1 Azospirillum sp. B506 | reverse complement strand
ATCTTGCCCTGCTGCAGCGACGGGATCATGCCGTCCCAGTCCATCGCCACCAGTTCGCAGTCGGCTTCGATGCGCTTGCACAGATCCCAGGCGAGGTCGATTTCGAAGCCGACCAGCTTGCCCGACGAATCCATCCCGTTCCACGGCGCGAAGGCGCCTTCCGAGGCGATGCGGATCTTCTTCGCGTCCTTGGCGGCGGCGGGGTGGTCCATGGTGATGCCGGCGGTCCCGGTCGCCAGCGCACCCAGCACCAGCGCCATAAGGATCTTCTTCATCGGCTTGTTCCTTCCAGTCAGTATGCTGCCCGGCGCCGGCCGTAGGTTCCGTGCCGTCTGCCGGGCGCCGGGACTTTGGCACAGGCCTCCGCCGCCAGTCATCCCCGCGTTGCCCCGGCCCCCTGCGTTCCCATGGCGCAGCCCGTTGGGATGGCTGACTGTCCGGTATCGGAAAGCCGGGGGCCGGACCGGCTACAGCCGGGCGCGGGTGCTGCGCGGGGTGTTGAGCAGAAGGTTGGTTTCGCTGGTGGTGATGCCGGGGATCAGGCGGATGCGGCGCAGCACACCGTCGAATTCCGGCAGGCTGCCGGCCGACAGCTCGACGATCAGATCCCAGCGTCCGTTGGTGCTGTGGATCTCCAGGATCTCCGGAAAGCCGCTGAGCGTCCGCACCACGCGGTCGGTGGCTTGCCCCTCCACCTCGATCAGCATGATGCCGCGCACCGGTGCCTCCACCGTGTCGGCACGCAGGATCACGGTGTAGCCGGTGATGATGCCGGCGCTTTCCAGCCGCTCCATCCGCGACCGCACCGTCGCCCGCGAGACGCCGAGTTCGATGGCGAGGTCGGAAATGCTGCGGCGACCGTCATGCCGCAGCAGGGTGATCAGCTTCTCGTCGAGCCGGTCGAGCGTCATGGTCGTTGGCTCTCCGCCATTCTGGCAAGCATAGCTGTCCGGTTTGGTAGGCTGGAACGCACCATTGTCAA
>NZ_BADK01000377.1 GCF_000333595.1 Azospirillum sp. B506 | reverse complement strand
TGTAATAGACATGCTGCGGCCAGAGCTGCAGGGCGAAGATGTAGAAGCGCTGGCTGCCCAGATCGAACAGCACAGCCTGATCGGGCAGCCCCGGCCCACGGTCCCAGCGCAACCAGGGCAGAATGGCGAACAGCGCCAGCAGGACCATGCCCAGCACGGTCTTGATGTGCCGGTATCGCCCGCGGACCGCCTTGGGATAAATCTTGCGATGGGGCGCATAAGCCGGTGGGGCGGGCGGCGGATCAGGGTTGGCGGCCCCATGATCGGGGCGGCGGGTGATGATGGGCGCATCGCTGGGCATGGATCACCTGGCACGAAGAAGCCGTCCGGCCGATTGTCCATGCACGACAGGCGTATGGAGCGGCGGCCCTCCGACGATGCAATTTGTATGGATCAATTATGCGGACGCTTCAAGGAGATTGTAGGGGGAATCTTGCAATCATTGGCTTGATGTGGCGGTTTGACGCAGCATTGATGGGATTGTGAGGCTAAGTGGGGCCAGACAATAAGGCTTTGTCCGGTTACTGGGGCCCAGTTGCTTGCATCCCGCCATTGCCGAACGGAGCGGGCGGCTCACATTGTCGTCCAGCGGAGACAAGCGGGCGGCGGGGTTCATGAGCGGAAACTCGAACAAGCACCGGGTGAACAAGCACCGGGCGGACAGGGACACCGGGAATCCGTGCATTGGCCTTTGCCGGTTCGGCGGGAACGGTGCCTGTCTGGGCTGTCACCGCACCAAGGCGGAGGTGAAGGGGTGGAAGCGGCTGAGCGACTCGGCGAAGGCGGCGATCAATGCCAGATTGCGCCAGGGCATCGACGCCGCACCGACCGAAGGGAAGTCACCGCTCAAGCGGTTGCGCAAGCTGGACCGGAAGATCGGCAAGCTTGAAGCGAAGCTGGAAAGCCTGCGGGCCGAGCGCCAGCGCGTGGCGGGGTGACGGCCCGGCCGGGTGAACCGGGCCATGGCGGTTGGCGGGAGCGGTGGCGTCAGGGGGCGGACAGGAAGGCCCGGATCGCCTCCACCACCTCGGTCTCGCGCTCGCGGTGGGGGACATGGCCGGTGTCGGGCAGGAGGCGGACGGTTCCGCGTCCGGCGGCGATGCGGGCGGGGTGCATGGCCGACCCGTATTCGTCGCGGTCGCCGTGCAGGGCGAGTACCGGGCAGCGGACTCGCGCGAGAGCGGCATCCAGGGTCCAGCCGGCAAAGGCGGGAGACAGCCAGTTTTCGGTCCAGGCATCGACCGCCCAGCGCGCCTTGTCCCCGTGGTATCTCGCCAGACGGGCGAACTGGGCCGGCTCCTGGAAGCCCTGCTTGGCCTCGCGGATGCCGGCGAGCGTGCGGTCTTCGACGAAGGTCTGGGCGGCGATGGTCACCAGCGCCCGGCAGCGGGCGGGGAAGCGTGCCGCCGTCTCCACCGCCATGCCGCCGCCGACGCTGTGGCCGCAGGCGACGAACGCGCCGATGCCGAGACGGTCGAGCAGGAGGGGCACGATGTCCCGCGCCTCCGCCGCGACGAAATCGAGGGGGAGGACGCCGGGATGGGCATCGGAGCGGCCGAATCCCAGCCGGTCATAGGCGACGACCCGCCGCGCCGTCGCCCTGGCAGGCGGGCCGGGAAGCTGCCCACAGGTCGACGCAGCCGAGCGAATCGTGGAACAGCAGGATCGGCGGCAGCCCGGCGGTGCCGTCGGGCGTCCCATCC
>NZ_BADK01000378.1 GCF_000333595.1 Azospirillum sp. B506 | reverse complement strand
AACCGGGACGATCCCTTGCCGGCCGACGCGCTGCCCTGCATCGGCCTGTTCACACCCGACGAGGCGACGCAGGAAATCACCATGGGCAGCCGGCGCCAGCTGCGGCGCATGGACCTCTATGTCGATGGCTACGTCCGCACCGGTGCCGACCTGGACGACCAGCTCGACGCGATGGCGCTGCGCATCGAGCAGGCCATCGCCGCCGGCGGCAAGTTCGGTGGGACGCTGGACCGCATCGAGCTGGTGCGCACCGTCACCGACCGCCTGACCAGCGGCGAGCTGAAGGCCGGGGTGACCCGCCTGCAGTTCGCCGTGACCTACCAGACCAATTTTGGCCAGCCCACCGCCTGAATCCGACGCCTGAACCCTCCGGAACCTCCGGAGCATCCCCGCCGCCCGGACTTCGGGCGGCTTTTTCTTTGCCCGAGGAGGGGCATTCCCATGAGCGGCAACGCTGTTCAGAGCGCCGGCACGCGCCTGTTCATTTCCACCACCGCGCTGTGCACTACCGAAGCGCAGTACAAGGCGCTCGCCTGGACCGAGGTCGAAGAGATCGAGGACATCGGCGCCTTCGGCGAGACCTTCGAGAAGGTCACCTACAAGACGCTGGGCGACGGCGCGGTCCACAAGAAGAAGGGCACCGTCGACTACGGTTCGGGCACGCTGAAGCTGGCCCGCGTTCCGACCGGCGCCGGCCAGACGGCGATGCGCGCCGCGGCGAAGAACCGCAAGGCGGCCTACAACATCAAGATCGAATTCGACGACGCTCCCGATGGCGGCACACCGACCACGATCTACCTGCGCGCCTACGTCATGTCCTACACCACCGAAATCGGCAGCAACGACAAGGTGGTCGAGGCCAGCGTCGGCCTTGAAATCGATGCCGAACCCATCGAGGTGGCCGCCGACGCGCCGTAAGCGCCGGTGCCCTGACGCCGGCCCCTTCCCCTGTTCAAAGCGAGTTTCAGCCATGACCGACTCCAGCACGGCGCCGCGCTTCGCGCACGGCGTGATGACCGTCAGCCTCGACGGCGAAGACGTCGAGCTGTTCGCCAATGTCCGCGCCAGCCGCACCATCTGCCGCCTCTATGGCGGGCTGCAGCAGGCCTTCACCAACACCAACGCCTTCGACTTCGACACGCTGGTGAACGTCGTCAACGCCGCCGCCGGCCGCGTCGGCAAGCAGGCCGAGGCCACCGCCGAGGCGATCTTCGCCGAGGGTGTCGTCGTCGTCGCGCCGCAGGTGCTGCTGTTCCTCAACTTCCTCGCCGGCGGCGGCAAGGCGCCCAAGACGGAAACGAAGGAGACGGGCAAGCCCGCGAAGGATGACGCCGGCGATGAGGCCGCCACATCGGGGGAAGCCGGCTGACCTTCCCGGAGTATGTGGACCGGATGTTCCAGTACGCCACGGGCTGGCTGGGATGGTCGCGCAGCGAGGCGCTGGACGCCCCGTTCCCCGACATCGAGCTCGCCCTGGACGGGAAGGTCGATTTCCTCGCCGCCACCACCCCCGGGGCCAGGCGCAAAACGCGCAAGCCCAGGGACGCGGCGGAGCTGAAGGAACGGGCGCGGGCCGTGTTCGGCCTGAAGCGCCCGGCCCCGGACATGGGGATGGGCAAGAGCAGGGGCGCCGGGTGACCGGCGCCCTTTTCGTTTCCGGAGACCGGCATGGCTGATTTCCCCGGCATGATGGTGCCGGTTGGCGCGGACGACAGCGGCCTGCGGCGGGTGCTGTCGCAGGCGGAAGCCCGCGTCGACCAGTTCGCCGGCCGTGTCGATGGCTCGGTGCGCCGGGCTTCCTCCAGCTTCGACGCGCTGGGCAGCGCCGCCGGCCGCGTCGCCGGCGTGGTCGCCGGCATCGGGCTGGCGCAGGGGGCCGGCGAAGCGATCAAGGCCGCCGACGCCTGGAGCCTGTCCGCCTCCAAGATCGCGCTCTATGCCGGCGCCGGCGAAAAGGCGGTGGCCGTCCAGGAGCAGCTGTTCCAGGCCGCCCAGCGCGCCCGCTCGGCCATGGAGCCGACGGTCGGGCTCTACACCTCGCTGGCCGACGCCGCGCTGACCATGGGCAAGTCCCAGGGCGAGGTGATCCGGCTGACCGAGACCATCTCCAAGACCTTCAAGATCTCGGGCACCGAGGCCGGCACCGCCGCCGGCGCCCTGGTGCAGCTGTCGCAGGCGATGGCCAGCGGCGTGCTGCGCGGCGACGAGTTCAACAGCGTCATGGAGGCCTCGCCACGCTTGGCCAAGGCGCTTGCCGACGGGCTGGGCGTGCCGCGCGGCGCCCTGAAGTCGCTGGCCGAGCAGGGGGCGCTGACCGCCGACACAGTGGTGAACGCGCTGCTGAAGCAGGGCACCGCCATCGACAGCGAGTTCGGCCATATCGCCACCACGGTGTCCGACAGCCTGACGGTGCTGGCCAACACCGCCCAGCGTCAGATCGGCCAGATGAACCAGGCGGTGGGGCTGACCGCCGGCATTTCCTCCGGTATCCTGGTGCTGGCCGACAACCTCGACGCCGTGACCAGGGCCGCCGGCGGTGCCGCCCTGGCGCTGGGCGCCATCGCCGCGGCGCGGATGATGCCGGCCGGCATTGCCGCGCTCACCCAGGCCATCGACGACCAGCGCGTCGCGCTCTATGCCAAGGCGGTGGCCACGGCCGAGGCGGCCAATGCCGAGAAGCTGGCGGCGGCGCAGGACCTGATCCGGGCGCAGACGGCCCGGACCGCCACCGTTGCCACGGTGCAGGCGGCCGAGGCGGAGTTCGCCGCCAAGTCGGCGGTGGCGGGGACAGCCGCCGGCAACCTTGCCGCGGCAGAGTCGGCGCTGACGTCGGCCCGGGCCAAGACGGCGCTCACCACCAACGTCTATGTGCTGTCGCGCGCCCTTGCGGCCGAGCGCGACGCCGAGGCCACGGTGGTGATGGCGCGCGAGGCCTCGATTGCCGCCGACGCCGAAAAGCTGGCCTCGCTGGCCCGGCTGCGCGCCGCCCAGCTCGCCACCGCGGCGGCCGGCGAGGCGGTGGTGGTGGCCGACGCCCACCTCACCACGATGGCGGTGAGCGCCAACGCCGCAAGCGCCGCCCTGGCGCAACGGGCCTCGCTGCTGACCGCGGCCTGGAACGGGGTGAAGGCCGCCGGCGCCGGCATGCTCGGGGTGGTCGGCGGACCGTGGGGGGCGGCGCTGCTGGCCGGTGCAGCGGCGGTCGCCTTTTTCGCCGCCCGCACCACGGCGGCCGAGGCGGCGGCCGACAGTTTCGAGCACGCCCAGCGCGCCGCCCAGGATGCGGTGAAGGACTCGGCCGCGGACGTCGAGCAGCTGGCCACCCAATATGGGCACCTCTCGGACAGCATGCGGGCGGTGACCCGGATCAAGCTGGGCGAGGCACTGGCCGAGCAGGCCAAGGCGATCGCCGCCCAGCGCAGCGCCGCCTCCACCGCCGTCTATGGCGCGGACTCGGTGGCGCGGCCGGTGTCCGGCGGCTGGAACGTCTCCACCGACAGCGCCAGCTCGGCCCGCGTCTATGAACGGATGGGGCTGGCGGCCGAGCAGGTGGACCGGCTGCGCGTCGCCTTCCAGGCCTTCCGCGCGGCCGCGGCCGACGATCCGGAGGCGATCGCCAATCTGGTGCGCGTGCTGGACGAGGTCGGGCGCAACGCCGGCGCCGCCGGCAAGCCGCTGCTGGATCTGGCCCAGCGTCTGGCCGATCCGGCGACCAAGGCGGAAGCGGCGGCCAGGACGGCCAAGGAGCTGGCTGCCCGGCTGGCACTGCTGACCAACCCGGCCGACGAGGCGGCCAAGGCGGTGCTCGCCGCCGGCCAGACCGCCGACACCGCCGCCTCGCGCTTCGCCGGGCTGGGTTCGGCCGTGGGTGGGGTGGCCTCCAAGCTGGCCGAGCTGGCGGCCAAGAGCTGGACCCTGTCGCTGCCGGAAGGGCTTGAGCGGCGGGTCGGGGAGATGGTCGGGCCGCCGCCCGAACAGAAGACCCCCATCGTTACCGGGCTGCAGGACCGTGGCCGTTCCTCCGACGACACCGCCTATCAGAGCTGGGACGCCCAGCGCGACGTCGTGCGCGGCCGGCTGAAGAGCCAGATCGTTCCGGCGGAGTCGGCGGAAGCGGTGCGGCTGCTGACGCTGGAGGCCGACGCCACCGAAAAGCTGGGCAAGGCGCGAGCATCGGCCAATCCGGCGGCCATCAAGATGGCCGAGGTGGACGTCGAGGTGGCCAAGCGCCTGCGCGAAGGCCTCGACCCCACCCGCGAGGCTGATGTTCGCACCCAGCTGCTGCGCAAGGCGCGGGCCGAGCTGGCCGGCGAGGTGGGCGCCCAGGTCACCCAGCTCAATCAGGACGTCGCTGCCCAGCAACGGCTGGCGGCTTCTGCCGGCAAGGGCGAGGCCGCCCAGCGCGCGGCGGCGGCGGCCAACCGCGTGGCGGCGGCCGGGCTGAAGGGATATGGCGATGCCGCCGCCGCGGCCGAGGCGCGGGTGGAGGCGCTGACCGTCCAGCAGCTGCGCCAGGACGCCGACCAGCCGATCCAGGACCGCATCCGCTCCGCCCGGGCGCTGATGGACGCCTATGAGCAGGGGCCAAAGTCGGTCAGGGCGGCCGAAGTGGCCGAGCAGGCGCACACGCTGGCGCTGAAGGAAGGCGAGGAGGGAACCCAGCGCTACAGCGAGGCCAAGGCCCATTACATCGAGCTGCTGACCCGGGCGCAGCAGCTGGAGTCGGCCGCCGCGGCCGGGCCGCTGCTTCAGCAGCAGCGCGACCAGCTGGAGCTGGGTCGCCAGCAGCTGCAGCTGATCGGCGCGTCGGCCGACCGGCGGGCGGTGGAGCTGGCGCGCACCCAGGCGCTGATCGACCTGCGCGAGCACAACATCGACGCTGCCAGCCGGGAAGGGCAGGCTTATCTGGCCAATGCCGAAGCGCTCGCCCGGCAGAATTTGGCGCTGGAGCGGACCAACGCCGCCTACCAGGAGCTGGAGCAGTTCGGCGACCGCAGCTTCGATGCCATCCTGCAGAAGCTGTCCGCCGCCGGCAAATCGACGATGTCCTGGGCCGACGCCATCGGCACCGTCAGCGTCGAGCTGCAGCAGCTCGCGCTGAAGATGGCGCTGATCAACCCGATCAAGAACTGGGTGATGGGCAGCAACCTGCCCACGGTGTTCGATCTGTTCGGCGGCAGCGGCGGGCAAACGGGACAGGCGGGGCAGGGCAGCGGCGTCACCGGCGCCTTGAGCAATGCCGCCCTGTCGAAGGGGGCCGGCTGGGCGCTCGACAAGCTGGTGCCGGGCGGATTGTCGAATGCCATCGACCGTTTCGGCGCGACCTATCTCGGCATCGGGTCGAGCGGCCTGTTGGCCGGACAGACGGTGTTGACGCCATCGGCCAGCGTGCTGGCGTCGCAGACTGCCATGCTGCAGGCCGTCAACCCGGGGCTGCAGGTCACCGCCTCCCCCACCGTGATTGCCGGTTCCTCCGGCGGCTCTGCCGCCAGTGCCGGCCTGTCGGCCTATCTGGGCGCTGCCGGCGCCGGCGCCTTCGGCGGCATGTTCGGTGGCATGCTCGGCACGGCGGCCAACTCCAAAGCGGTCGGCGGTCTCAGTGGCGCGGCTCTTGGCGGTGGCGCTGCTTATCTGGCGTCGGCAATGGAGCTTGGGTCGATCGGCGGGCCGATCGGCATCGCCATCGGGGCCGTGGTCGGCGGCATCCTGGGCATGCTGGGCACCCAGAAGGCGACGGTCGGTCCCAACAGCTCCGGCAACATCGTCCTGAACGGCAAGGGCGGGTTCCGCACCGACACCGCCCTGGCCGACAACGGCGCCGATGCCGGCCAGATGCAGCAGGTCACCGATGCGGTCGCCACCGCGATGAACACGGTGGTCACCGGCATCGGCGGCAAGCTGACCGGTGGCGACGGCGCCAACACCGGCTTGATTCAGCAGTTCGCCAAGGACGGCAAGTGGTATGTGACCCCGGCCGTCGGGGACAAGGCGGGGCAGAAGACCGGCTTCACCGACCAGAACGAAGCCATCGCCTTCTACATGCGGGAGTCGCTGAAGGGGCTGATCGGCAGCGGCCAGCTGACCGGCGTCAGCGACGACGTCAAGACGGCGTTGCAGACCTCCAAGGCGACCAAGGCCGAGGATCTGGCCAACGACCTGGGCTTCGCCGCCGGCTTCCGCCAGCAGCTCGACGTGATGAACGCCAGCCTGGATCCGACCAACAACCTGCTGAAGACCTTCACCGAGAACGCCAAGGCGATCGGCGACCAGGTCAAGACCAACATCACCGATTGGCGGAGCAAGGCCAGCGAGCTGGGGCTGGCGACCGAGACCGAGCTAACCACAGCGGCCAAGCGCGGCATCGAGGCGATGATGGGTCTCGGCCCGGCAGCCAGGCCGCTGGTGGGCATGGCCGCGGCGACCAAACAGGCCGAGATCGAGTTCGAGCAGTTCCGCCCCGCCCTGCTGTCGCTCGGCTACACCACCGGCGAGGTGGCCGAGCTGGCGGCGCGCTACACGAAGAAACTGCAGGACAGCTACAGCGACGCGGTGGCCTATGTGCAGCGGCAGGGGGCCGTCGCCGTCGAGGCGCTGATCGATCCTCACGCCAAGGCCAGCACATTGGACCGGCTGCAGGGCCTGGGGCTGGACCGCAAGGATACCGCCATCCAGGGGCTGGCCGGCGTCATCGAGGGCGTGGAGAAGGCCGCCTCCGGTGGTGCGCTGACGATCGAGGCCGAGCGGGCCGCCTTGGGCCGGCTGAACAGCGCGCTCTACGACGGCACCATCACCGGCGACCAGTACACCGCCATGGTGGGCTATCTCACCCAGGCGTGGCAGGACAGCGCCGACGCGGCCGGGAAGGCGGCGCAGAAAGCGTCCTGGCAGGCCGACGTTACCACCAGGATGTACGCGGCGCTCGGCAACAGCCGCGGCGCCGGGCTGATCGCGCTGGACGCCCAGCAGGCGGCAGCTTTGGCCGACGCCAAGGCAGCCGGCTACGACACCACCCAGCTGCGCCTGGTGCAGGCGGCCGAGCGGGGCGCCCAGGCTTTCCAGCTCGCCCAGCAGGACCTGCTGGACGGTTACGACCGGGAGATCGCCGCCAGACAGGAGGTGGTCGACTCCATCCAGTCCGGCGCCATCGCCCTGCTGCAGGCCGCCCAGCAGTTCAAGGACGCCCGTGCCGCCCTTCGCGAGGGCGACGACTCGCCGCTGGCGCCGCGCCAGAAGATCCAGGAGGCAACCGACCGCTTCGACGCCGCCTATGCGGTGCTGACGGACAGCCGCTCGACCGATGCCGAGAAGGACAGCGCCCGGCAGACCCTGCTGCAGGTCGGTCCCACCCTGGTGGCGCTGGAGAAGGCGGCCAGCGGCGGCACCGCCTCGCTGCTGTTCGACAAGGTGGACAAGGTCTTTGCCGAGCTGGGCGATACCGGCGGCCTGAGCCTGGACACCGCCACCCACGACCTGCAGGTGGCGCAGGACCAGCTGAAGGAGCTGCAGAAGGCCCGGGCCGAGGCCGCGGCGATGG
>NZ_BADK01000379.1 GCF_000333595.1 Azospirillum sp. B506 | reverse complement strand
AAGCGGTGCGCCCCTCCTGGCCGAGCCGGTTGACGCCCCGGCGGCCGATATCCAGGCCGTCGTCTACCTCACCGGCGAGTTCAATGCGGGCGAGCTGACCTTCGGCGCCGGCCACTCCGCCGCGTCGGCGGCCGACGCGCTGCGCGACCTGTCGATCTTCCTCTGAGGACCCCACCCATGGACATCTATTCGACCCTCGCCATGCTGGGGGTGCTGCAGTCGCTGCGCGCCAAGGCCCCCCGCTTCCTGCTGAGCATGTTCTTCCCGCTGGCCAGCTTCAGCGACGACGAAAAGATCATCTTCGACGTCGAGGTCGATGACATCGAGATCGCCCCTTTCGTCTCGCCGCTGGCTGCCGGCCGCGTCGGCGCCGACACCGGCTATGAAACCCGGATGTTCGCCCCGGCCTATGTCAAGCCGCTGCACGACATCAAGCCGGGCGAGCCGCTGCGCCGGCTGGCCGGCGAACCGCTGACCGGCACCCTGTCGGCCGGCGCCCGCGAACAGGCCATCCTGGGCGCCAAGCTGCAGCGCCAGCTCAACCAGATCCTGCGCCGCAAGGAGGTGATGGCGGCCGAGGTCCTGCGCACCGGCAAATGCGTGGTGAAGGGTGACGATTACCCGGAGGTCCTGGTGGATTTCCAGCGCGACGGCGATCTGTCGCTGGTGCTGTCGGGCGGCGCCCGCTGGGGCGAGGCCGGGGTGTCGCCCTATGCCGACCTGTCGGAATGGATCGACCTGGTGGGGCGGAAGTCCGGCGCCGCGGTCAACGTGGCGGTGATGGACGCCAAGGCCTGGGCGCTGTTCGAGGCCGACCCCAAGCTGGAGAAGGTGCTCGACCGCACGCTGGGGCAGGCGGCCATCGTCCAGATGGGCTTCCAGCCCGGTGTCCCCGGCACCCCGGTGTTCAAGGGCCGGATCGGGATGGTGGAATTTTATACGTACAACGATACGTACAAGGACAACGGCGCCACCAGGGAGCTGCTGCCGGACCATACGGTCCTGCTGGGCGCCACCGGCGCCATGGAGGGCATCCAGGCCCATGGCGCCATCCTCGACCCGCGCGCCGGCTACCAGGCCCTGGAGGTCTTCCCCAAGAGCTGGATCGAGGAGAACCCGGGCCGGCGCATGCTGCTGAGCCAGTCGGCGCCGCTGGTCTATCCGCGGCGTCCCAACGCCTGCATGTGCGCGACGGTGAGGTGAGCCATGGCCAAGCTGCGCCTGCTGGCCACCGTGAAGGTGGCAAAGGAGACCGTGCTGCGGCCGGGGGCCGTCATCGAGGTCAAGGATCCGGAGGACAACCAGGCCGCGTCCCTGGTGGCCGCGGCTTTGCC
>NZ_BADK01000380.1 GCF_000333595.1 Azospirillum sp. B506 | reverse complement strand
ACGCTTTATGAGCACTTGCTTTCNATCGTTCACATTTATCTACTCTTCTTTGAGAAAGGATATCGTCAAGTCTTGCCTTCACGCTCGGTTGATTTTCTCCTTTAGCCGTTACGCCTGTCGGCAATTCATCCTGGGATAGGATCCAGACCATTGCGGGGCGAGCGTATACAATTCGCCTCCCTGGGACCGTAGCCGCAGCGGGGTTGGAGTGCTGATACTCAAATAGCTTCCTCTCTATAATCAAGCTATCCACTGTCACATGCGTTGACATATAGGTCAATTCCGGACTTAGCAAGGGGGGCTGCCGAACCTTCGCAAACCTCTGGCAGTAAGCGGGATGGAATTTACCTATTCGAAAGGTGGAGAGCCAGAAATAGATGGGTGATAAATGAGCGGCATACGCAGGTATGCTGCTATAGTTACAAGTATGGGTGTTGAGTGCTTATGGTAGGCGTGATGCATGAGGAATAATTCGTAAATGAATTTTCTACATAAGATGTCAGGTTATATTTAATGAAGCAGAATATTTCCGGGTAAGCAAAAGAATTGCATGGCTATAATACGACAGTTTTTACTTAATAGGTGATTATATCCGTGGTAATTTTCTGTTTACTTTTCTAACATTATTATGTTTCTCTTTATTTCTTGAGTCGCACTCCAGGGCCTTCTCCGTTTTCATCGATAAAAATCACTCCTCCAGCTTCAAGGGCGGTTCTGATGGCAGAGAGGGTACGTTCCCGCAGCCGCTCGCCACGCTCCAAGCGTACAATTGTCTCAGGCGTGACTTTTGACAGGGCAGCCAACTCTCTGACGCCTAGGCCGAGAGCTGCGCGAGCCATTTTGCATTGAACAGATTGCATATCATAACCGTGTTAGGATTTTGATTGACCCTCAAGGTCGATCGAAATATCCTATCATTGTTCGCATATCCGGACAATGAGCGGCCGGACCAGAGGCTTGCATCTTCTGATCCGGCCTAGCCACAGACCACAATTGGAGCTTCGGATCATGGCTGATTCCGAAAATACCACATCTTTGCCTGAGTTCAGCCGTCTAATACCTCCAGTCCCACCGACGCTCGACCTTCGTCGGCTCTGGTGGATGAAGCTGGACGTTACGGCGCTGCTTAACAGCACGTTCAACATGACGGCCGATGATACGGGGTGGCGTTGCGGCATCACGCTCTACATGAAGGCATGGCATCAGGTGCCCGCCTCAAGTCTTCCCGATGATGATGCGATGCTGTGCCATATGGCCGGCTTGGGGCGCGATCTGGAAACGTGGCGCCGTGTCAAAACTACCGCCCTGCATGGCTTTGCCAAGTGCAGCGATGGCCGGCTGTATCACCCCTTCCTTGCTGCACAGGCTCTGGAAGCCTGGGGTGAGTTCGAGCGGATGAATGCCCGCCGAATCAAGGATCGCGAGCGTAAGCGCGCACGCGGAAGTGTGAAAGAGGCGTCCGAAGGAATTCCAGCGGAAAAATCTCTACAGAACAGGACAGAACAACCTCCCCCCTTTGTCCCCCCGGACGGCGCCGCCGGATTTGACATCGCTGGTTCGGCTTCGCTGGGTAGCGACAGGAACGTCCCGGAGAGTCGGCCACGATCCAGCAAGGGCGGACGGAAAGAACGCCTGCGTTCCGGCCCTGATCGGGTGTCGGATGCGAATGCGCAATGGCGCTGCCGCTTGGCTGTGGGACCGGAAAAGCCCTGGCTTTCGTCCTGGGGACCGCAGCCGGGCGAGCCTGGATGCGATGCGCCCGCCGCCTTGGTCGCGGCCAGCCCTTGGGGTCAGCGTTTATCCGCAACTCCTGCCGAGTGAGCCCGACATGATCAAAGCCAATCTGGTGTTGGGCTGCGCAGGTGAATTCCAGCCCTCGTATGAGGCGCTTGCCACGGTCAGCGATACTCAGGAGGTGGCCCATGGGTGACGCCGCCCTGTCGATCACTCCAGCGCGACCGGCGCCGACGCGGCGCGCTGTGCTTGCCGGGGGTGTAGCGTTTACCGCGGTTCCCGACGCCAAGGTCATGCCGCCGATCCGCATGGCGAAGGGCGCTCCGGTGCGGGATCCCGTGGTCGATCTCTGGTCCCGCTACATGGCGTTGGAAGCCGACGTCGAGGCGGCTTGGACCCTTGTTGAGGCAGCAAAAGCGCGGCTGCCCGGATGGGCGCGGGAGGCGGGGTGGCCGGTCTGGACCGATGCCATGATCGCGGAGCACCGTCTGCCGGAAGCATGGACGGAGCCCGGCTTGGCCGAACTGGTGAGGCTTCACCGGGAGCGGCTGTGGCATTGTCCAATCGGAGACAATGCAGCCCGCATGCAGTGTGTGGTGGAGCATCGGGCGCGTGTCCGTGCCTGGATTGCCCGCGTGCGTGAACAGCGACATCTCCGAACGGCTGCCGGCGTTCCCGAACTGGTGGCGCACGCAGAAGCGCTGTGGGATCGCCGTAGCTCCATCGAGGCGGAGATCCTGCGCATCCGCCCTCTGACCGTGCCCGGCGTGGTGTGTAAACTTCTGGTCTGGCGGGACAACCTTGATGGCCTGGACGAGGATGGGGCCGGCTTCACCGACGACATTGTCCTGTCGGTTCTGGCCGACCTTCAAGCCGGAGTCGCCACTGGTGCATCTTCTCTGCCGCTGAACGCTGCCGGGGACGATGTCCGCTTTCTCGCATGGAAAGCCGAGTTGACAGAGTTGTTGGGCCGGCGCTTTGAAGTGGACAAACCGTCAACGCATCACAGACGGATCGACGCGCTGGAGCGGTTGATCGCCTGGACGCCAGCATCGGGGCATGTGGGTGCCCTGGTGAAGCTGCGACGGCTGGTTTGCCCAAGGCTGGGTCTGTTCGCCTGTGGACATCGGACGGACGGAGACACCGAGGCGATGATCCGCGACGTAATGCGGGTGATTGCCGCGCACGTCGCGGATGGCTCCGATGGATGAGCGCCGTTCCGCCCTACTGGACAAAGCCGTCGGGCTTCTTGCGGCAGTGTTTCGCACCATGGACCCGAAGGAAAGGGACAGCCTTCTGGAGCTAATGGATCAAGCAGGTAATGCGTCCGGGCCTGACAAGGTACGCTTAATGAAATTAATCCACGAGCGCCTCAAGAGCCACAACGATGGTAATTGCTCGTAAACAAATCCTGTCATAGATACAGCGCTATCACCCACTCTTGTGGGGTGGGGCGGTGGCGCTTCTATGCAGAGGCATGGAGAAGTTCACATGGCATCTGTACGGAAACGTGAGTGGCAATACAACGGCGAAGTAAAAACCGCTTGGGTTGTAAACTATACAGACCAGTCTGGGAAGCGCCGGTTGAAGACGTTCGACCGGAAAAAGGAGGCAGATGCATATCGGCTAAAGGTGGAGACGGAAATAGAAAAAGGTGAGCACACGGCGGATGGATCGTCCGCAACTGTCGCCCGAGTATGCGATCAATTCATAAAAAGCGCAGAGGAGCGCTATAAGGTAGGCTCTATTGGGACGTCAACATTTTACAAGTATAGGCTGGCTGTCGATAGGTACATCATCCCCGCAATTGGAAGTCGTAGATTTAACTCGTTGTCATGGTCTGATCTGGAAACTCTTCAACGGGGGTTTTCTAAAATATCTCCTGCGACAGCAGAGGGATATCTTACCACCCTGAAAATGATTGAGGATTATGCGATCCGGCGGGGTTACACTAAGAAGAGAATAGTAAGAGATTATCGTCTGGATTTTGCATCTTCAAAAAAGAAGAAAATTCGGATACCGGCTGTCGAAGATATACTCTCTATATTGAAAGTTGTCGATGAAAGGCCGAGAAACTATGTTATTCGTGGCCATATGCTTCTTAGGTGCTTTGTCCATCTGGCCGCTTTCTGTGGGCTGCGGTATGGTGAGATTGCTGGGCTGACCAAGGATAATATTGACCTAGAAAATAGAATGATAATGGTCCGCCATTCTCTCACAAATTGGGATGAATTGAAGGAACCAAAGACAGAGGCTGGCATTAGGAACGTTCCAATACCGGCCCATATCGTCGCTCTATTGAAAGAGTGGATCGAGAAGCACCAATTGATGAATGACAGAGATCTTGTGTTCCGTACGAGCACTGGGTGTCCTATCAATTCTGGAAATTTCCATACGCACTTTTGGCATCCTCTGCTAAAGCGGGCAGGACTGTATTCAACCGATGGGGATCAACTCCATTTTCATGCGCTTCGTCACTTTACGGTGTCGTTTATGCTCAACCAGGGCATTCCGGTAACGGAAGTGTCTCGACATGTAGGGCACAGTCGTTCGGACATCACCTTGAACACCTACGCTCATGCGTTGGCAGATGACGGGCAGAGGCAAGAAGCGATGGACCGCATTGCAGATGTATTGTTGGATCGAGCGCGCGTCGCTCCCCAACCGACCTCAATGGAGCGCATCGGCGAGCGTAATCGCAAGGATCAGGCGCGACCTGCGGAATAGTACGGATGGTTCCGGCCGCGACAAGATCGCGACATAGTTCATTAAAGCATTGATATAGAACAGACATATTCCAGATGCAGAAGACTTCGGCAGTGGGGAAATCGCGCCGATGCTGCGCGACACCCCGGTGCTGAAGCCGCTGATCCGGCCGACCCGCAAGGGGGAGAAGCAGGACAACGCGACCTTCTACCAGCTGAGCAACGGCGCCAGCGTGCGCGTGGTCGGGGCCGCGTCGGATGATGCCTTCCGTCGCTACTCGGCCCGCTTTCTGTTCGCCGACGAAATCGACGGCGACGGCTGGACGCCCGGGGCCAAGACCCAGGGCGACAAGCTGAAGCTGTTCTGGACCCGCGGCGAAACCTTCTGGAACCGCTCGATGGTGCGCGGCTCGACCCCGTTGCTGTACGAGACCAGCCGGGTGTGGAGGCTGTGGCTGGCATCGGACCAGCGCCGCTACTTCGTGCCCTGCCCGCAATGCTCGGACGCCGCCGGCCAGCTCGACGGCTGGCAGTATCTGGACTGGGGCGGGCCGGACGTGCCGCACGGGCTGAAATGGAGCCTGGACGCCGAGGGCAATCTGGACAAGGTGTGGTACGTCGGCACCTGCGGCTGCATCATCGACGAGCGGCACAAGGCATGGATGGACGCCAACGGCGAGTGGCGCCCGACCGCCAGGGCGAAGGTGCCCGGGCATGTCGGCATGCATCTGTGGACCGGCATGTCGCTGAATCCCAACGCCGCCTGGCCGGCGATCGTCCAGGAATGGCTGGAGGCGCAGGCCGATCCGGCGACGCTGGTGCAGCCCTTCATGAATTTGCGGCTGGGCCGCCCCTACCGGGCGACCTATGGGCAGGAGGTCAGGAGCGGCAGCTTCATCGACCGCATGGAGCCGTACCTGGCCGAGCTGCCGGCGGGTGTCGAGTTCATTACCGTCGGGGTGGATGTCCAGTCGGGCAAGGTGAACCCGCGGCTGGAGGCCTCCGTCTATGGCTGGGGCCGCGGGCTGGAGGTCTGGCTGATCGGCCATTTCGTCCTGGCCGGCGATCCGGCCAAGGGCGAGGTGTGGGCGGCGCTGGACGAGCAGGTGCTGCTGCGCCGGTTCCGCAAGCCGGACGGCACCGCGCTGGACGTGCGGGCCAGCTGCATCGACTCGGGCGGCCACCATACCCAGGAGGTCTATGCCTTCGCCAACAAGCGCCGCTCCCGGCGGGTGTGGGCGATCAAGGGCCGCTCGGAAAGCCGGGGCCAGCGGGGCAGGGTGTGGCCGCGCAAGCCGTCCAGCAAGCTCGGCCATGTCTGGTACATGATCGGCGGCAACGCCGCGCGGGACTGGGCCTATGGCAGCCTGGCGGTGGACAAGCCCGGGCCGCGCCATGTGCATTTCCCGCAGGCCGCCATCGACGGCGCCCGGGAGCTGGACGACGAGTTCTTCGCCCAGCTGACCCGCGAGCGGCTGATCGTCCCGCGCGGCCAGCAATACACGGTGTGGCAGAAGCCGGCCGAGGCCCATGAGGCCGGGGTGTGCTTCGTCTATGCCTACGCCGCGGTGTGCGGCCTGCAGGCGCTGTCCGGCAAATACGTCAAGCTGGGCGAGGCCGATGCGGTGCCGGCGACCGACACGGACGACACCAGCGCAGAGGCGACACCGGCCGACGCCATCGCCGCGGCGGTCGCCCGGGCGCGCAGGCTGAGCCAGCCCGCCCAGCCGGCTGCGGCAGACCAACCGCTGGCGCCGCCGCCGCCGACCTCGACCGACAAAGGGGAGCTGTACCTATGACCGACGTCACCACCCTGGAGGCGTGGCTCGCCGACGCGCGGGCCGCGCACCATGCCCTGCGTCTTGGCCGGCAGACGGTCAGCGTGCGCTTCGGCGACCGTGTGGTCGACTACGCCCCGGCCAACGTCGCCCAGCTGGCAAGCTACATCGCCTCGCTGGAACGCCAGATCGCCGCAGTCAGGGGCCGGCGCGGGCCGACGGTGTCGCCCTATGTCGGGATCGTCGGCTGATGGCCACCGCTCCCGTCATCCTCGACCAGCACGGCCGGCCGATCACACAGGCGGAGATTCGGCGTGCCCGGGCGCAGGCGGCCATGGGCGCCTTTCTCGCCGGATCGGGCAACGCGCCCGAGCTGCGCGACTGGACGCCGGCGGCGGGCTCGCCCGATGCCGACCTCGACGGCGACCGCCAGACCATCGTCGCCCGCGCCCGCGACCTGGAACGCAACGACGCGCTGGTCTCGGGGGCCGTCCAGTCGCTGAAGGACAGCGCCATCGGCTTCGGGCTGGATTTCCAGTCGATGCCGGACTACCGGGCGCTGGGCATCGGCCGTGACCAGGCGCAGGACGCCGCCCGGCGCATCGAGTCGATCTGGCACGAGTGGAGCGAGGACCGCGACGCCTGCGACGTCACCGGCCAGCTGCCCTTCGGCGCGATGCTGCGCCAGTCGGTGCAGTCCGACCTCGTCGCCGGCGAAAGCCTGCAGCTGGCGCTGTGGCTGCCGGAGCGGCAGCGCCGGCTGGGCAGCCGCTTCGCCACCGTCATGCAGACGGTGGAGGCGGACCGGCTGTCCAACCCGCAGGAGCGCATCGGCGATCCGCGCCTGCGCGACGGTGTCGAGATCGACGGGTACGGCGCACCCGTCGCCTACCATATCCGCAGCAACCATCCGGGCGACCTGTTCATGCCGTGGGCGATGGCCGCGGCGGAGTGGCAGCGGGTGCCCTTGCGCGGTCCGGGCGGGCGGCGGGTGGTGATCCACTCCTTCGACCAGAAGCGCCCGGGCCAGCACCGTGGCGTGTCGGTGTTCGCCCCGGTGATGACCGAGCTGAAGCAGCGCGCCCGCTTCCAGCGGGCCGAGCTGCAGGCGGCGGTGGTCAACGCGGTGATCGCCGCGGTGCTGGAAAGCCCGGCGGACGGGCAGACGCTGCTGGACCTGTTCGGCGACGCCAACAGCTACATGGACATGCGCAACGCCCAGCCGGCGGTGCAGCTTGGCATCGGCCCGGGCGGCGCCATCCCGCGGTTGCTGCCGGGCGAGACGCTGAAGGGCTACTCGTCCAACCGGCCCAGCGCCGGGATGGACGGGTTCGTCACCACGGTCAGCCGGCTGATCGCCACCGGCATCGGCATGACCTACGAGACCTTCATGCGCGACTTCTCCAAGACCAACTACTCCAGCGCCCGCGCGTCGCTGCTGGAGGGCTGGCGCTTCGTGCTGTTCCTGCGCATGCACAAGACGCTGACCTGGTGCCGGCCGACGCTCGACCTGGTGCTGGAGGAGGCGGTGTGGCGCGGCTACCTCGACCTGCCGGGCTTCGCGGACAGCCGGGCGCGGCGGCAGGCCTGGCTGCGCGGGGTGTGGCGGGGGCCGGCGCGCGGCTGGGTGGACCCGGTGAAGGAAATCACCGCCGCGGCGATGCGGGTGCGGCTGGGCATCTCCACCCTGCGCGACGAGGCGCTGGACCAGGGCCGCGACCTCGACGACCTGCTGGACCAGATCGCGCTGGAGCAGGAGGCGCTGAAGGCGCGCGGGCTGACCCTGCCCGAGGTCAACTTCATGCCCACGCCTGATCAAGCCGAAGTACCTGCCGGCGCCTGACGGAGTCCCCCTGACATGTTGAAGACGATGCAGCCCGTGCTGGTGGCCCCAGCCTGGGCCGAGACGGCTGCTGCCCGCCTGGTGCGGCTGACCGAGGCGAACCGCGCCGGGGCCGAGCTGCCGGCCGGCTGCACCCGGCTGGGCGAGGTCAACGGCACGCGCCGGCCCTACGAGGTCGACCAGGGCGTGGCGGTGCTGTCGGTCGCCGGCCTGCTGGTGCCCAAGCTGGGATACATCGGCGGCAGCTGGGCCACCGGCTATGACGGGCTGCGCTTTCAGCTGGCGCACGCCTTCGCCGATCCGGACGTCCGCGCCGTCTGCCTCGACATCGACAGCGGCGGTGGCATCGCCCAGGGCTGCTTCGATCTGGTGGACTGGATCGTTGCCGCGAAGAAAGCGGCGGGCAAGCCGGTGGGAGCCATCTGCAGCGAAGAGGCCTATTCCGCCGCCTACGCCATCGCCTGCGCCGCCGACAGCATCGCGGTGCCGCGCACCGGCGGGGTGGGGTCGATCGGCGTCTGGCTGATGCATTGGGACCAGTCCCGCCTGCTGGAGGAGGCCGGGCTGACGCCGACCATCATCCAGTCCGGCGCCCACAAGACCGACGGCCACCCCTATGCCGCGCTGCCCGAGGCGGTGCGCGCCGACTGGCAGGGGCAGGTCGATGCGCTGCGCCAGCTCTTTGCCGAAACCGTCGCCCGCGCCCGCGGGCTGGACGTGGCGGCGGTCCTTGCCACCGAGGCCCGCTGCTTTGAGGGGCCGGACGGCACCGCCGAGGCCGTGCGCCTTGGGCTGGCCGATGCGGTCCTGCCACCCGACCAGGCCTTTTCGGCCCTGGTGGATCATGTGAGGGACACCCAGTGAAGACGTTCAGCTTCGCTCACCTGAACCCCTTCGGCCGCTCCAAGGCGGCGGACGGGGCGACCCAGGCGGGCACCGACAGCACCAAGACCGGCGAAGAGTCCGGTCAGCAGGATCAGGAAGACGACAAGGAGAAGCCGGCGGACGGTGACGAACCGAAAGCCGGTGGCCAACAGGCCGCCGCGCCCAGCGAGCGCGAGCGTTGCGCCGCCATCTTCGCAACACCCGCCGCTGCCGGCCGCGTCCAGCTCGCCGCCCATCTGGCCTTCAACACCGACCTGACGGTCGAGGCCGCCTGCGCCGCGCTGGAGGCGGCACCCATCGGCGCCCCTGCCCCCAGCGCCTCCACCGGCAACCCGCTGGCGCTTGCCGCCATGGACGCCCATCCCAACCCGACCGTCGGCGCCTCCACCGACGCCGGCAGCCTGAGCGACGACGAAAAGGCCGCCGCCGCGGTGCTGGCCAGCATGGCCGCCGTCGGGCTCATTGCGAAGAAGGACGGCACCCGATGACCTCCGCCAGCTTCTCCTCCCTGACCAGTCAGCCGCTGCCGTCCCTGATCGCCGGCGACTTCCCGCGCGTCACCCGGCTGGTGACCGTCGCCAGCGGCGCCGGAATGCTCCCGGCCGGCGCCGTGCTCGGCCGCATCACCGCCAGCAAGAAATTCACCCTGTCGGCCGCTGCATCCAGCGACGGCTCCGAAGCGGTGCGCGCCATCCTGGCCGAGCCGGTGGACGCCACCGCGGCCGATATCCAGGCCGTCGTCTACCTCACCGGCGAGTTCAATGCGGGCGAGCTGACCTTCGGCGCCGGCCACTCCGCCGCGTCGGCGGCCGACGCGCTGCGCGACCTGTCGATCTTCCTCTGAGGACCCCACCCATGGACATCTATTCGACCCTCGCCATGCTGGGGGTGCTGCAGTCGCTGCGCGCCAAGGCCCCCCGCTTCCTGCTGAGCATGTTCTTCCCGCTGGCCAGCTTCAGCGACGACGAAAAGATCATCTTCGACGTCGAGGTCGATGACATCGAGATCGCCCCTTTCGTCTCGCCGCTGGCTGCCGGCCGCGTCGGCGCCGACACCGGCTATGAAAGGTCGGGCCAGCCGGTGGCGTTGGCGAAGTTGCTGTTCTTCAGCCCCAATTCCTTCGCGCGCTTGCTCGCCTGTTCGGCGAAGGACTGCTCCGATCCGGCCAACGCGCTCGGCCAGCACGATGCAGGCGTCGTGCCGGACTGACGATC
>NZ_BADK01000381.1 GCF_000333595.1 Azospirillum sp. B506 | reverse complement strand
CAGCTTCTGCGTGCCGTCCATGGCGATCTGCCAGGTGCGGTGGCGCAGGGCCGGATTGCGGAAGCGGGCGATCAGCGCGCCCTTGTACTGGTCAAGGTCAGCGCCGGGCGGCATGTGCAGCGTCGGCCCCGTTTCGCGGTCCATCAGGTTGCGGACCAGCGTCGCGAAGGCCGGATCGGCCATCGTGTCCGACACCGTCTCGTAGCCAGCCAGATAGCCGAGATAGGCGATGGTGGAGTGGCTGCCGTTCAGCAGCCGCAGCTTCATCGTCTCATAGGGATGGACATCGGCGACCAACTCGACCCCCACCGTCTCCCAGGCCGGACGGCCGGCGGGGAAGCGGTCCTCGACCACCCATTGGGTGAAGGGCTCGGTCACCACCGGCCAGGCATCCTGCATGCCGAGCGCCTGCGAGACGCGGGCACGGTCGGCCTCGGTGGTGGCGGGGACGATGCGGTCGACCATGCTGTTGGGGCAGGCGACCGTCTCGGCCACCCAGGCGCCGAACCCGGCATCGCGCAGCTCGGCGAAGCGGCGCAGGATGCGGGCCACCGTGTCGCCGTTGCTCGGCAGGTTGTCGCAGCTCAGCACGGTGAAGGGAGCCAACCCGGCGGCGCGGCGGCGGGCCAGCGCTTCGACCAGGAAGCCGACGGCGGTGCGCGGCTTGCCGGGATTGTCGAGGTCGTGGCGGATGTCGGGATGGGTCTCGTTCAGCGCGCCGGTTGCCGGATCGTGGCAATAGCCCTTCTCCGTCACCGTCAGGGTGACGATGCGCACCGACGGGCGGCACATCCGCTCCAGCACCGCGTCCGGATCCTCATGCGCCACCAGCAGGTCCAGCAGGCAGCCGATTACCCGCAGCCGCTCGCCGTCCGCATCGCGCACCGCGACGGTGTAGAGCCCGTCCTGCGGGTCCAGCGCGTCGCGGGTGTCGGGGCTGCGCAGGCTGACCCCGGCGATCCCCCATGGCCCGAACTGCTTTTCCAGAAGGGCGTCGGTGTAGGCCGCCTGATGGGCGCGCTGAAAGGCGCCGACGCCGAGATGGACAATCCCGATGTCCAGATCCTTCCGGTCGTAGCCGGGCCGGGCCACTGAAGTCGGCAGTGCGGACAGGCCGGAAGCGGCGAGGCGCCGCGGCGGGGCACCGGAAGGAGGGGTGGAGGACGCGGGCGATGGCATGGGAGCACTTCCTTCCAGGCGAGCGGTTCGCTCACATTCTTGTATGGTAGTATGCCAACAAGAACGGATTGGGGCAACCTGAATTGTCTCTCTATCGAACTATATGGTGCCGCGACAGACGGCCTGCGGAAATTGCCAATTCAGAAATGCAGGGCGGCTCAGCGCAGGGCGGCAATCCGCGACCGCCCGCTGCTGCGCGTGGCCGTCTTCGGTGCCGGCGGGGTGCCGGCCTCCTCCAGGGTGAACAGGTCGGGGAACTTGCCTTCCAACTCGGGCAGCGAGGTCAGAATCTCGCGCAGGTGCAGGCCCATCGCCGCTTCCGCCTTGACGGGATCGCGGGCAACGATCGCCTCCAGCACCGCCTGATGCTGGGAAATCAGCCGGCGGATCGGTGTGGCGTAGGGAACGCTGAGATAGCGGACGCGGTCCATCTGCGCCTTCGTCTCCTCGACGATGCGCCAGGCATAATCGCACTCTGCGCCGATGGCGATGGTGCGGTGGAAGGCCTCGTCCAGCTCCAGGAAGCGCACCGGCACCGGTTCGTCGGCGATGTCCCACTGGGCCTTCAGATTGTCGCGCAGCTCGGCGATGCCGGCGGGCGTGATGGTCTCGCAGGCCTTGCGCACGACGGCGGTCTCCACCGCCTCCCGCACGAAGCGGGCGTCGAGCACCTGCTTGACCGAGATCTTGACGACGAAGCTGCCGCGCTGCGGCCGGATGGTGAGGAGTCCTGCCTCGCTCAGCTTGATGAAGGCCTCGCGCACCGGCTGGCGGCTGACGCCCAATTGGTCGGCGATCTCCTGCTCCGACAGGGCTTGGCCAGGGCGGAACTGCATCGTCACAATGGCTTGGCGCAGCACCCGGTACACGCGCCGTGCGATCGGTTCGCCGGATTCAACGTCGATCTTGTTCAGCATCGGCACGTCATGGTTTAAGGCGCCTCGAAACCGGCCCGAAGGGCCGGAGCGACTGTCTGATCTATCAGGATACTACCATACCAAGTAAGCGGCAAGAGTATTCCCCGCCATCGCCGACTTGGGCGGAGGCGGAGTCTTCACCGGAAGCTCTTCACATCCAAGCAGCCCCTCTCTGAGTTCTACTGGCAAACTGTCAGCACCAGCGGGTGGAGTTCATGGGAACCGTCCGCAAGACCTTGATAACCGGATCATGATCTTGCGGAGAGCCGGGCCATCCCCCTTTACGCCGCCGGACGCTTGCCGCGGCCGACGATCTGGGTCGGGTTGACGAAGCGCAGGGCAACGATCAGCCAGACCAGGGTTGTCGCCATGTAGATCACCGCCATGGCGTCGATCGACTGCACCGCCCGCACACCGGAGGCGAACACCGCATAGTAGAGCGCCACCACCAGGGTCTGGCTGCCGGGTCCGGAGACCAGGAAGGTCAACTCGAACATGCCGATGGTCCGCACCAGCACCAGCAGCAGCGCCGCCAATACGCCGGGCATCAGCATCGGTACCAGCACATGGACGAACATCTGGAAGATGTTGGCGCCGAAGACACGGGCGGCCGCTTCGGTGCGGGGATCGATCTGCTCGATGAAGGGGATCATCACCAGCACGACGAAGGGCACCGTCGGCACCAGATTGGCCAGGATCACGCCGGTCAGCGTGCCGCCCAGCCCCGCCTTGTACAGCACCGTCGCCAGCGGAATGCCGTAGGTGATCGGCGGAACCAGCAGCGGCAGCAGCAACAGCAGCATCACCGCCCGCTTGGCCGGAAACTCGCGCCGCGCCAGCGCATAGGCGGCGGGAACCCCCAGCAGGCCGGACAGCAGGACCACCGCCCCGACCGCCTGGAAGGTAACCCACAGCACGTCGCCCAGCTGGAACTCGTCCCAGGCGGCGAAGTACCAGCGGGTGGTGAAGCCCGCCGGCAGCCAGGTGCCGAGCCAGCGGGTACCGAAGGAGGAGGTCAGCACCGAAGCGATCAACCCCATCAGATTGACCAGGAACAGCCCGATCACCGCCCAGACGGCGAAGATCCACAGGCGGGACAGGAAGGATTTCTGCATCGCCGTTTCTCCTCAGCCTTTGGCGCCCGCGGCGGGGCCGCGGTAGAACAGCGAGCGGCAGCCGAGAACCGCCACCACCACCAGCAATTGGACCGCCCCCATGATCATCGCGATGGCCGAGGCCATGGAGTAGTCATACTCCTCGAACGCGGCCTGATAGGCGGCGATGGAGATGACCCGCGTGGCGTTGGCCGGATCGCCGACCAGCACCGCCGACGGCAGCACCGAGTAGGCCTGGACGAAGGACAGGCAGAAGGTGATGGCAAGGCCGGGCACCAGCAGCGGCAGGAAGACCTCGCGGAACCGCGCGGCCGGCCCGGCGCCCAGCGTCGCCGCCGCATTCTCCAGCGACGGGTCGATGCCGGTGACGTAGGACAGCGTCAGCAGGAAGGTGAAGGGGAAGCCGGTCAGCACCAGCGAGATGAAGACGCCCCAATAGCCGTTCAGCACCGAAATCGGTGTGGACAGCAGCCCGACGGCCATCATCGCCCGGTTGAACCAGCCCTGCGGCCCGAAATAGAACAGCATGCCTTCGGCAACCAGCACGGTTCCCAGCGTGATCGGCAGCACCAGCAGGGTGGTCAGCAGCCGCTGGCGCCGCATCAGCCGCACCCGGAAGGCGATGGGAATCGCGATCAGCAGGTTCAGCAGCGTCACCGGGAAGGCCAGACGCAACGTCTTGAAGATGGTGCCGTAGAGGAAGGGATCGCTGAAGAACCGGGCATAGTTGCCGAACAGCGACCCGTCCTTGGGCTCGAAGGACAGCATCAGCCCATACAGGAACGGGTAGATGAACAGCCCCAGGATCAGCGCCACGCAGGGCAGCACCAGCAGGGTCGCCCCATCGATGCCGCGGGCCGCCAGCTTCTGGCGCAGGGTCGGCCCCGCGGCGCGGCTTTCCAGGACGGCGCTCATCGCGCGTCCCCGAACACCAGCACACGTCCGGCATCGGCGCCGAGCCGCACGGCGGCACCCCGCTGCAACGGATGGGGGGAGGCGAAATGCAGCTCGGTCCCCGACGCGGTAACGCCGACGCCGTGGAAGCCGCGCCCGCGATACTCCACCGCCTCCACCCGCACCGGGATGCCGCTGTCGGTACCGGTCGGCTCAAGGTCGTCGGGGCGGATCGCCGCGACGGCCGCCTTGCTTGCGGACGCAGCCCGCATCCGGCCGCGAATCACCGTGCCTTCGATGTTCAGCAGGGCATCCTCGCCCTCCATCCCGACCAGTTCGCCATTGACCCGGTTGCGGAAGCCCATGAAGTCGGCGACATCGAGATGGGCGGGCAGGGCGTAGAGTTCCGCCGGGGTGCCGACCTGCCGGATGGCGCCGTCGCGCAGCACGACGATGCGGTCGGCCAGCGACAGCGCCTCCTCCTGGTCGTGGGTGACGTAGATGGTGGTGGAACCGAGCGACTGGTGGATGCGGCGGATTTCCTGGCGCATCTCCAGCCGCAGCTTGGCGTCCAGATTGGACAGCGGCTCGTCCATCAGCACCAGCGGCGGCTCGACCACGATGGCGCGGGCGATGGCGACGCGCTGCTGCTGGCCGCCGGAAAGCTGGCCCGGCAGCTTTTCCGCCTGGGATTCGAGGCGAACCGCCGCCAGGGCGGCATCGACGCGCTTTTCCAGTTCCGGCTTCGGCACGCCGCGCATGCGCAGGCCGAAGCCGATGTTCTTGCGCACGGTCATGTGCGGAAACAGGGCGTAATTCTGGAAGACCATGCCGAAGCCGCGCTCTTCCGGCCGCAGCACGTCGACCCGGCGGTCGTCCAGCATGATGCGCCCGGCGCTGACCGGCAGCAGGCCGGCGATGCAGTTCAGTGCCGTTGTCTTGCCGCAGCCCGAGGGACCGAGCAGGGCGATGAACTCGCCCCGCTCGATGGTCAGGTCCAGCCCTTTCAGCGCCGTGAAGGCGTCGAATTCCCGCCTCACTCCCTGAAGGTGCAGTTGCTTGAAGGTGGCGGGTCCGACGGTCATTCCGGGGTCCTGTGGCTGGGTGAGGCGATGTCGTCGAAAGCCCTCCGTCCGTTGCCGGACAAAGGGCTTCTTCTCTTCACGTCGTCGGCTTTAACGCGGTTACTTGCCCTTGCGCGCGCCGATCTCCTCGTCCCAGCGGCGGAAGGCCTGCACCAGCTTGTCGGCGGCGAGAGGCAGCTCGATGGGGTTGTCGGCGATCAGCTTGTCGTAGGACGGGCGGCCATATTCGGCGATGGCCTCCTGGCTTTCCTTCGGCGCCATGGCGAGCGTCACGCCCTTCACCGCCGGGCCGGGATAGAAATAGCCTTCGTCATAGGTGTAGGCCTGCTGCGCCGGCGTCAGCAGATGGTTCATCAGGTCTAGGAGGACGGCCAGCTTTTCCGCCGACACGCCCTTGGGGATGCACATGTAATGGGCGTCGGCGACCCAGCGGAAATTCTCCACGGCGAACACCTCTGCCGACTTCGGCACCACGCCGAGCACGCGCGGGTTGATGTCCCAGCCGGTGGTCGACACGATGATGTCGAGAGACCCTTCGCCGAGAGCCTTCATGGTCGGCGTGGTGCCGGCCGGATAGGCCTCGATGGTCTCTCCCAGCTCGCGCAGGTAGGCCCAGGTCTTCTCCCAGCCATTGACGGGATCCTTGGGGGCCTTGTCGCCCAGGATATAGGGCAGCCCCATCAGGAAGGTGCGGCCCGGGCCCGAGTTGGCCGGGCGGGCATAGGCGAAGCGCTTCGGGTTGGCCTTCGCCCAGGCCAGCAGTTCCGCTGCGGTCTTCGGCACCTGCTTCACCCGCTCCGGCGCATATTCGAACAGCGGCCCGGAGGGATAGTAGGTGACGACCACGCCCTGGCCCTCGGCAAGGCCCTGCATGCGGGCGGCCGGCTCCTGATAGATGTCGGCCAGCTTCGGCAGGTCGCCGGCACGGTCCGGCAGCAGATTGACCCACAGCTTCTGGTCGATGCCGGCGGACAGCACGTCGGTGCCGGTCAGCACGAGATCGATGTCGACCCGGTTGGCGTCCTGCTGGGCCTTCAGCTTGCCGGGCAATTCCGGCGCCGGCGCCTTGGAGAAGACGATGCGCGAGGCCCAGTCGGGCTTGGCCTTGCGGTAATTCTCGATCGCCTTCTGGGTCAGCGCCAGGTTGCCGGCGACATCCACCACGTTCAGCGTGACCGGGCTCGCCGGCTTCTGCAGGGCCGCGAACACCGGCCGGCCCGCGGCCAGCAGGCCGGCTGTACCGGCGGACGCCGCAAGGAAGCCGCGTCTCGAAATCCCGAGGTCGATCATCTGGAGGTTCCTCCCCTTCAAGGCATTTTTTGGGTGTGGCCGGCAGGCTGGAAGCGGCCGGTGCACCGGAGGTGCCGGCCGAACTGCAATCGATGTCGCTGAGCTTGCGGATGATTCGTGTATCCGAATGCTAGTATGGTAGCCGGATGCCCGCAAGTCGAAACTCGTATGGTAGTGGCCGGCGCATGCAATTTTGCGCAGGAGGCGGAGGAGCGGACGGGCTTATGCGCAGGGTCCTATGGGACGTCGCATTTCTCAGCGCTGCGACTTATGGAAATCATTTCGCACCAGCACACGGATGGTTGAAACTTCTGGCAGAATGGGCATGCTGTCGCGGATGGTCTGACCACTTCGCGTGCAGGATTGCCTCCTGCCCGAATTCTGATCATCCCCGTTCGCGCATCGACCCGTATCCGTCCATCCTCGACCAGGAAACCGTCGCCCATGTCCGCCATCCTGCTGCAGGAAAGTTCCGAGACGAAGGACCAGCCGCTCCGCGAAGACATCCGCCTGCTGGGGCGCATCCTGGGCGACACCGTCCGGAGCCAGGAGGGGGAGGCGGTGTTCGACATCGTCGAACGGATTCGCCAGACCTCCATCCGCTTCCACCGGGAAGAGGACCAGGGCGCCCGCAAGGAGCTGGAGGCGATCCTGAACAGCCTGTCGCCGCCGCAGACGGCGCGGGTGGTGCGGGCCTACAGCTTCTTCTCGCACCTCGCCAACATCGCCGAGGACCAGCACCACATCCGCCGCACCCGTGCCCATGCGCTCGCCGGGTCGGCTCCGCGCGAAGGCACCATGGACCATGCGCTGGACGAGGCGGCGAAGGCCGGCGTCACCACCCAGCAGCTGAAGGAGTTCTTCGACGGCGCGCTGGTCAGCCCGGTGCTGACCGCCCACCCGACCGAGGTGCAGCGCAAGAGCATCCTGACCGTTCAGATGGCGATCGCCAAGCTGCTGGCCGAGCGCGACCACGGCCCGATGACGCCGGAGGAGGAGGACACCAACCTCGAATCCCTCCAGCGCGCCGTGCTGACGCTGTGGCAGACCGCGATCCTGCGCGCCACCAAGCTGGCGGTGACGGACGAGGTGGCCAACGGCCTGACCTTCTACGACTACACCTTCCTGCGCGAGATGCCGCGCTTCTACGCCCAGCTGGAAGACCATCTGCGCAAGACCGATCCGTCCTGGACGACGACGGAGCTGCCGTCCTTCCTGCGCATGGGCAGCTGGATCGGCGGCGACCGCGACGGCAACCCCTTCGTCACCGCTCCCGTCCTGCGTCAGGCGATGCGGATGCAGAGCACCCGCGCGCTGCAATTCTATCTGGACGAACTGCACTCGCTGGGGTCGGAGCTGTCGCTCAGCACCCGCGTCATCGACGTGTCGGAGCCGCTGCGTCAGCTGGCCGAGCGCTCGCCCGACCCGTCGCCGCACCGCAAGATGGAGCCGTACCGCCGCGCCATTTCCGGCATCTATGCACGGGTCGCCTCGACCTTGCGGACGCTGGACGGGCTGGAGGCGCCGCGTCATGCGGTCGGCGAGGCGCCGCCCTATCTGGCCCCGGCGGAATTCCGCGCCGACCTCGACATCATCGACCGCTCGCTGACCGTCAACGGCTCGGCGGCGCTCGCCAAGGGCAGGCTGCGCCACCTGCGCCGCGCGGTCGATCTGTTCGGCTTCCATCTGGCCAGCATCGACCTGCGCCAGAACTCCGACGTGCATGAGCGGTCGGTGGCGGAGCTGCTGTCCTTCGCCGACGCCGGCGTCGATTACACGGCGCTGTCGGAGGATGAGCGGATCGAGCTGCTGGTCCGCGAGCTGGACACCAACCGCCCGCTGGCCTCGCGCTATGCCGAATATTCGGAGGAGACCAGTTCCGAACTCGACATCCTGCGCACCGCCGCGGAATCGCGCGCCCGCTTCGGTGCCGATGCACTGGTGAACTGCGTCATCTCCAAGACCGACGGCGTGTCGGACATCCTGGAGGTCGCCGTCCTGCTGAAGGAAGCCGGGCTGCTGCGGCCCAAGGACATGGCGCTGGACCTGAACATCGCCCCGCTGTTCGAGACCATCGGCGACCTGCGCAACTGTGCCGCCACCATGGACCGGCTGCTGTCGATCCCGACCTACCGGCGCTTCCTGGAAAGCCGCGGCAACCTGCAGGAGGTGATGCTCGGCTATTCGGACAGCAACAAGGACGGCGGGTTCCTGACCTCCGGCTGGGAGCTGTACAAGGCCGAGATCGCGCTGGTCGAGGTGTTCGCCAAGCATGGCGTGCGGCTGCGGCTGTTCCATGGCCGCGGCGGCTCGGTCGGCCGCGGCGGCGGACCCAGCTATCAGGCGATCCTGGCCCAGCCGGCCGGCGCCGTGCAGGGCGCCATCCGCATCACCGAACAGGGTGAGGTCATCGCCGGCAAATATTCCAACCCGGAAGTCGGCCGCCGCAATCTGGAAACGCTGGCGGCGGCGACGCTGGAAGCCACGCTGCTGCACCCGGAATCGGCCGCCCCCTGCACCGACCTGTTCCTCCAGACGATGGAAGAGCTGTCGGAGCATGCCTTCAAGGCCTATCGCGGGCTGGTCTACGAGACCGAGGGCTTCGAGACCTATTTCTGGGAATCGACGGTGATCGGCGAGATCGCCAATCTCAACATCGGCAGCCGCCCGGCCTCACGCAAGAAGTCGACCAGCATCGAGGATCTGCGCGCGATTCCCTGGGTCTTCAGCTGGGCGCAGTGCCGCCTGATGCTGCCGGGCTGGTTCGGCTTCGGGTCGGCGGTGAAGGCCTATCTGGCCCAGCATCCCGACGGCATGGGGCGGCTGCGCGCCATGCACCGCGACTGGGGCTTCTTCAGCACGCTGCTGTCCAACATGGACATGGTGCTGTCCAAGTCGAACATCGCCATCGCGTCGCGCTATGCCGGCCTGGTGTCCGACCCGGCCCTGCGCGACGCCATCTTCACCCGAATCCGGGCGGAGTGGCAGGACAGCATCGACGCCTTGCTGGCGATCACCGAACAGTCGGCCCTGCTGGAGAAGAACCCGCTGCTGGCGCGGTCGATCCGCAACCGCTTCCCCTATCTGGACCCGCTGAACCACGTCCAGGTCGAGCTGCTGAAGCGCCACCGCACCAGCGACAGCGGCGAACAGATCGCCCGCGGCATCCATCTGACCATCAACGGAATCGCCGCCGGTCTGCGCAACAGCGGCTGACGGCTTTCCCGCAACGCAGCGGCGGGCGACGTTCCGCCGCAGGACTGCCGACAAAAACGCCCTTCCTCCACCGCGAGGAAGGGCGTTTTATGTTTGTGGGCAAATGGGTTGGTCCATCTTGCCCTTGTCTTGTGCGTTGCACGACGAACACTTAGCTATTGCAAAAGAAAGCTCGGGCGTTGGCATAGAGGCCAAAAGAAGTCACGACAGATCTGCCAAAAATCGCAGTTGAACGTCGATGAGTATTTTGATACCTCATGCCTCCCCGAGAGGAGAATTGGTATGACCACTCAGTCCCAACAACAGCAGATGGCCCATCCGCAGCAGGAGCGGGCGATCGCCGACACCCAGGGCAGCCGGCCCAGCAGCCAGGGCGGCGCCACCGACAGCCATGAGGAATTCTGCGGCGGCGCCTGCGGTGCCGGTGCCGGTGCCGCGGTGATCTGGCGTCCGATCACGGTCGGAACCCGCCGTTGAGCAGCGACGGTCGCCGCATGAGAAAAGCCCCTCTCCGCTGACGCGGGAGGGGCTTTTTCTTTCGGATTCCATTTTTAGGTCTTCACAGCCTTAGCTGCCGGTCACCCCGCCCGCATGCGGTTGACCAGACTGTCGACCTGGGAGCCCAGCGACCGGACCTCGTCCGCGACGGTGGAGGAGGCGGTCAGCACGCGGGTGGCGGATTCACCCGACTCCGCGGCGGCGCGGGCCACGGAGTCGATGTTGCGCCGGACATGCTGGGTGCCGTCGGCGGCTTCGCCAACATTGCGGGCGATCTCGCGGGTGGCGGCGCTCTGCTGCTCCACCGCGGCGGCGACGGTGGCGGCGATGTCGTTGATCTCGCGGATGGTGCCGGCGATGGAGCGGATGGCGTCCACCGCATCCTGGGTCACCGCCTGCATCGCCTGGATCTGGCTGGAGATTTCCTCCGTCGCCTTGCCGGTCTGGTTGGCGAGGCTCTTCACCTCGCTCGCCACCACGGCGAAGCCCTTGCCGGCCTCCCCGGCGCGGGCGGCCTCGATGGTGGCATTCAACGCCAGCAAATTGGTCTGGCTGGCGATGTCGTTGATCAGCTGCACCACCTCGCCGATCTTGTTGGCGGACTGGGACAGCCCCTCCACCGTGCGGTCGGTGCGTTCGGCCTCGGTTGCCGCCTTGCGGGCGATCTGGCTGGAGGCGTGGACCTGGCTGCCGATCTCCTGAATCGACGCCGACAGCTCCTCCGTTGCGGCGGCGACCGCCTTGACGCTGCCTTCGGCCTGCTGGGACGTGCTGGCGGCGGTCGCGGCCTCGCCGGTGGTGGCCTCGGCGTTGCGGCTCATGCGTTGGGCCATGTCCTGCATCTCGCTGGCGGCGCGGGCGACGCGCTCCAGCACGCCGCGGACGCTGGTCTCGAAATTCTCCGCCATCTCGACCATGGCGCGGCGGCGTTCGCCGGCCGCCCGGCTCCGCTCCGCCTCGGCCCGCGCATTGGCGGCACTGGCCTCGTTGGCGGTGTCGCGGAAGACCATCAGGGCGCGCGTCATGTCGCCGATCTCGTCCCCGCCGGCGGCGGGGATCGGGGCGTTCAGGTTGCCGGCGGCAATCGCCCGCATGGCGTCGGACAACTGGCCGATGCGGGCGACGATGTTCCGGCCGACCACGAACCACGCCAGGGCGGCGGCGCCGATCAGGCTGGCGACCGCGAACAGAATCAGCATCTTGCGGCCGGCCGACAGCGCATCGGTGGCGCCGGCGGCGGCGGCATCCGCCTCCTGCTTCATCGCGGCGATCTGGCTGTCGATCATGCCGGCGAATTGCCGTGCGATCTGGCGGTTTTCCGCCAGCACCTTGTCGTTCTCCGCAGTGGAGTCGAGTTCGGAACGGCGCAGCTTGAACAGGCTGTTGTCGCCCTTGCCGAAGCTGGCCAGACGCTCGGCGCTCTCCACCAGCTTCGGAAGGCCGATGTCACCGGCGGCCCTGAGCGCCTTCAGCCGCTCCTCCATCGCCTTGACGGCGGCGGTGAAGCGGGTTTCCAGCATCGCCAGCCGGTCGGCGCTGGGCGCCTGGGTCGCCTCATTCAATGCGCCGACGGTGGCTGAGGCGTAGGTCGACAGCTCCAGATAGCTGCGGAAGCGGGCCAGCCCGTCGCCCAGCAGGTCCTGCATCGAGTCGCGGGTCTGCGACCGGACATTCACGCTTGCCAGCTTGATCTCGGCCTTCAGCCGCATCAACGGCGATTCCATCTGGTCGAGCAGAGCCGCCTGCCGGCGGGCGGCGTCGGCCAGAACCTCCGTGGTCTTCTGGCGGATGGCATCACGCTCGGCACTGCCGGCCGGCAGCTCCAACGCCTTGCGGCGCAGGTCGAAGATACCGGTCGCGCCGTCGCCCAGCTGGAAGAAGGCGTCTAGTCCGTCGGAGGTCTCCTTGCTCAGCCGGCTCCCCACCTGCGCGGTGGCGCTGACCATGCGGGCCGCCGCTTCCAGATAATTCTGCTGGAACTGGGTGACCGCGAAGGCGGTCTCGGCGGTGCCGGCGCGCGTCAGCGATTCCGATGCCAGCCCGAGGTCGCCGCGCACCTCGTACATGGTGATCAGCGAGCGGACGGCGTCGCCCAGCGCGTTCATGTCGCGCTCGGTGTTGCTGTCCAGCGTCTCTCCCTTGCCGCGCAGGGTCGCGCCGGCCTTCTCGGTCAAGGGGGCGAGGTTGGCGAGGAAGGCGTCGTAGGACTTCGCCAGTTCGGCGGCCATCGTCTCGCGGGTTCCCCGGACCGACAGGCGCTGACCTGCCGCGGCGTTGCCGTGTTCCAGCGTCGCGATCAGCCCCTTGGTCTTGCCGCGCAATTCCTCGATCCGCGGATCGCCCGACCGGTGCCCAGCCAGCTCTTCCACCAGGGCGCCCAGCGCCTTGCCGCTGCCCATGATCTCGGCGTAGATCCGCTCTCGCTCGCTCTGGCTTTCGGCAGCGGCCAGCACCGGAGCGGCGGCGGCAATGCCGCTGCTCTCGCCGGACAGGCGCTTCGCCAGTTCCATCTCCGGCAGACCGGTGCCGACGATCTGCGTCAGCGGCCTTTCCACCGCCGAAAATGACGTCAGACCGACAATGCTGGCGGCGACCGTCATGCCGGCCATACCGGCAAAGGCGAGCAGAAGCTTACCGCGAACCCCCAACCGCCCGCGGCTTGCGGTGCCGGTCAGGTGGTCGGGCATCGAGGTGTCGTCGCGCGCGTCCATCGTCATATGCGTCCTGCTCCCCGGAAAATGCGTCCAAGTTGGGCTTTCCGCCCGTTTTGTTCGTTCCTGCCGGCCGCGAACCGCTCCCCCCACTCCCAGGGATTGTTTCGATCCACACTGCTTGGCAGGCCAACCATACTGCAGTGTGGTTGACAGAACCTTACGGAGGAACTCACATTTTCCGCCGTCTGCCGACATACTCCTTTCGGCTTAGCGGTACGTCCGGAACAGGGCAGCGCCACTTTGCCGGGGCCGGCCGCGGATCCGCAAAAAAAAGAGGCGGCAACCAGTCAGAACCGGCTACCGCCACCGTCACCCCTCCGTGATGTCCAAGGTCATCGCCAGCCACGACGGCAACCCGGCATGACCGGTGGCCCCACCGCTCAAATCCAGGAATCGTCCCCGCCACCGCTGCCGCCGTCGTCGAAGGACGAGTCGTCATAGGACGGATCGTCGGCCGGCGGATCGGGGGTGTAGGCGGCATCCTGCGCCGTGTCACCCTGCGCGCCCTGGTCGTCGCCGTAATAAGTGTTGTTGATGATCGTCTCGTTGATCGTCTCGCCGGCCATGGGTTGCGCCATCGCCGTGCCGAAGGGGCCGGGCGAGTGATTGAGCAGGGAGGAGATGGCGCTCGCCGCCAGCATGCCGCCGGCCACCCCAGCAGCGGTCTGCGCCGCTCCCGCGAAGAAGCCGCCGCCGCGCGGGGCCATCATGCCCGCTTGCGGGTAGGATGGCGGATTGTAGGGCTGCTGCGGGTAGGCGGCACCCGGTGCGGCGGCTGGCGCAGCACCCCAGGGGCTGCGGCCGGCAACAGGTTGTCCCTGCGGCTGTCCCTGTGGATAGGACGGGGCAGGGGCAGGTTCGGCACCGCGTCCCCACGGGCTGCGTCCGATGCCCAGCGCGTTGGACAGGAAGCTTCCTCCGGATTGTGCCGGCGGGGCCGGGCGGTCGCGCAACTGCCGTTCCAACTCCTCGATCCGGGTCTGGGCGGCGGTCAGCGCCTGCTGCTGCACCAGCACCGTCTGCGCCATGTAATAGGACGACAGCGGCTGGTCCTGGACAGACCGGCGGATGAAGTCCTCCGCCTCGGCATCGCGCGGTTGGGACTGCTGCTGGGATTCGACCTCGCGCAGGCGGCGGAACAGGTCGGACAGAAGCGTGCGTTCCTCGGGGGTCATCGACGTCTCCTAAACATGGCGCCCATCGCAATGGGGCGCCACCCTTTGATGTGGAGACGCCATCCCCCGCCCGACAAGTCCCCATCGGCTTCCTGCCTTCAAGCGCCCTCCGCGTCCGATAATGCGGCGCCGGTCATTTGGTTTCGCGTCTTAAGCAATAGTGTGCAACATTGGCTGCAACTTGCCGAAGGTTCCGAAATCCACTCTTTGGATCGTGGAGTGTTGGCCTGACCATTGTGGGAAGCAAGGCGGCTATATCGGCTATGGCGTCGCCGCGCTTAACATATGACATTGACGGGGGTGCCTTTTTCCACATCGATAGGCCACATTTGTTGTGCGACCGCCAGGCGGCGCCGGTTGCGAAGCCGAGACCAAGAATGAACAGGCGCCGAGAGATGGTGGAACTGACCGACCTGGAGCGCGATGCGCTGACCGAGTTGGTGAACATGGGGGTCGGCCGTGCCGCCACCCATCTCAGCCGCATGGTCAATGACCAGGTCCTGCTGTCCGTGCCGACCGTGGACATCGTCAGCCGGCAGGAGGCGTCGGACTTCCTGTCGGCGCGCGAACGCACCGGGCTGGTGGCGGTGGAGCAGCAGTTCCAGGGATCGTTCGACGGCCGCGCCATGCTGATCTTTCCGGAAGCCAACAGCCTGGAGCTGGCCCGGGCGGTCCTGGGCGGCGACCTGACGCTGGCGGAGATCGTCGATCTGGAGCAGGACGCCCTGGCGGAAATCGGCAACATCATCCTGAACGGTTGCCTCGTGGTGGTCGCCAACGCGCTGAAGGACCGGCTGACCATCTCGCTGCCGGCGGTGCTGCGCGGCGACGGCGCCAACATCCTGAAAGACAAGGTCGGCGGCGGCGATGAGCTTGTGCTGTTCCTCTACATCGATTTCACCATCCGCAGCCGCAGCATCCGCGGCTACATCGCCCTGCTGATGGGGGTTTCGTCTTTGCAGTCGCTGAAGCAGCTGATCCACGCCTTCATTGAAGGCATCGCCTCCGAAGACCCCTCATCCGCCGGAACGTCCTATGGCTCCCAGAATGCCTGAACAACCCACTTGGGCCCTGGATGTCCTTGGCGCGCTGGACGCCGGTGTCCTGCTTCTCGACCGCCATTGCCGGGTTCTCTACTGGAACGGCTGGATGGAGCAGGCCTCCACCCTGACCGCCAGGGAGATCCTCGGGCATGACCTGTTCGACGCCCTGCCCAACCTCCGCGAATCGCGCCTGCACATCGCCGTGCGCGATACGCTGGCCACCGGCGCGCCCGGCGTCCTGTCGCACACGCTGAACCCGATGCTGTTCCCGCTGCGCCTGCCCGACGGGCGGCGGATGGTCCACAATGTGGTGATCCGCCCGCTGCCGTCGCACGCCTCCTCGCCCCATGGGCAATCCGCCGGCAGCGAGGCGCGCTGCCTGATCCAGGTGACCGACGTCACCGCCTCGGTGAACCGCGAGCGGGTGCTGCGCGAACAGCGCGACGCGCGCTATCGCGCCATCGTCGACACCGCCCCCGACGCCATCATCACCACCGACACCCGCGGCATGGTGCAGTGGATGAACGGCACCGCCACCCGCCAGTTCGACTATCGTCCGGACGAGCTGATCGGCCGAAGCGTCACCGTGCTGCTGGGGGGCGACGCGCCCGACTGGATCGCCATGGCGGAGCGCAGCGGACCGGGGGCGGCCGGCATGGATGCCGCGACACAGCCGGTGGAACTGTCGGGCCGGCGCCGCGACGGCAGCCACATCGACCTGGAACTGTCGATGGCGCGCTGGGAGTCGGAGGGCCGCAGCTTCATCACCGGCATCCTGCGCGACATCACCGAACGCCGCCGCACCCGGGAGGAGCTGCGGACCAGCGCGCTCGCCATGCGCCAGCTGGCCGAACAGACCAAGGCGACGCTGGACGCTCTGCCCGCCTTCATCGCCGTCCTCGATCGCTCCGGCCACATCGTCTCGGTCAACCGCGCCTGGGCGGAAGCCGGGCCGGAAACCACCTTCCTCGGCCAGGGCTGCATCGTCGGCGACGATTACCTCGACCATTGCGGCCGGGGCGAAACCGCGGATCCGCGCGCCGACAGCGTGATGGAGAGCCTGCATACGCTGCTGAGCGACGGCGGACCGCCAGTGTCGGCGGAATATGTCACCAACAACCAGCACTGGTTCCGCTGCCTCGCCGCGCCGATGCCGGCCGGGCCGTTCGGCGGCACCGTGCTGATGCACATCGATGTGACCGAGATCAAGTCGATGGAGGCGGCCCTGCGCAAGCTGGTCGGCCAGAAATCGACCCTGCTGCGCGAGGTCAACCACCGCGTCAAGAACAGCCTGCAGCTGGTGTCCAGCCTGCTGACCCTGCAGACACTCAGCCTGCCCGACGAGGCGGTGCGGGTGCATTTCCAGGATGCCCGCAGCCGCATCGAGGCGATTGCCCGCGTCCACAACCGGCTCTACCAGGCCGACCAGTTCCAGACCATCGAATTCGGCACCTACCTGAACGAGCTGTGCGAGGATCTGGCCCGTGCGTCGGGCGGCGACAGCATGTGCGACATCGCCGTGCGGTCCGATGTGGTCGACCTGCCGATCGACCATGCTGCCCCGCTCGGCCTGATCGCCAACGAGCTGATCACCAACGCGGTCAAGCATCGCGGCAACGGACCGGCGCGGGTGACCGTCACCTTCCGGCGCGAAGGCGAGGGGCTGGCTCTGACGGTGTCCGACCGCGGTCCGGGCCTGCCGGCCAACTTCGACATCCGCAAGAGCCGCAGCCTGGGCATGCGCCTGATTTCCAGTCTCGCCGGCCAGATCCGGGCCAGTGTCGACATCGACACCGCCCCGCAGGGAACCACCTTCCGGATCGAACTGCCGGTTCCCAACGATGTGCCGCTGCTGGAAGCCTCCTCAACCGAGGAGATCGGGGGATGAAGATCCTGCTGGTGGAAGACGAAGTGCTGATCGCGCTTGAACAGCAGCTCTATCTGGAGAGTGTCGGCCACAGCGTCTTCGGCCCGGCGATCACCGCGGCCGAAGCGTTCGACCTGGCTGTCGAAAACAAGCCGGATCTGGCTCTGGTCGACATTCACCTGGGCATGGGCTCCAACGGCATCGACGCCGCGCGGAGCCTGAAGACGCTGGGTGTGCCCTGCCTGTTCATCACCTCTTTCCGCGACGAACTGAAGAAGGACGGCCCGCTGACCGGCATCGGCTGCCTGCCGAAACCCTTCACCGAAAGCGGGCTGCTCGCCGCCGTCGACGTCGCCCGTGCGGTGTTGGCAGGGGAGACGCCGCGCAACGTCCCGCAGACCATGGAATTGTTTGTATAAGGGGAGGGCGGAAACGCCCGGTGCCCGTAGAAGCGCCGGACAAACTTCAGCCCCCGATCCGGCGGATCGGCTCCGGCGCCGATTGCTGTTCGAACAGGCGGCGATAGAGCCCGCCGGTACGGTGGAGCAGGGCGGCATGGCTTCCCTCCTCCACCACCCGGCCCTGGTTGAAGACCAGGATGCGGTCCAGCGTGCGCACGGTGGACAGGCGGTGGGCGATGATGATGGCGGTGCGGCCCTGCATCAGCCGTTCGATCGCCTCCTGGATCAGCGCTTCCGATTCCGAATCCAGGCTGGAGGTCGCCTCGTCCAGGATCAGGATCGGCGCGTCGGCCAGGAAGGCGCGGGCCAGCGCTACCCGCTGCCGCTCGCCGCCCGACAGCTTGACGCCGCGCTCTCCAACCAGCGTCCCGTAGCCCTTCGGCAGGCGGGCGATGAAATCGTGGGCATTGGCGAGCTTCGCCGCCCGCTCGATCTCCACCATCGACGCGCCGGGGCGGCCATAGGCGATGTTCTCCGCCAAGGTGCGGTGGAACAGGATCGGCTCTTGCGGGACGATGGCGATCTGGGAGCGCAGGGAGTGCTGCGTCGCCCCGGCCACCTCCTGCCCGTCGATCAACACCCGCCCGCCGGTCACGTCGTACAGGCGCTGGATCAGCTTGACGAAGGTGGTCTTGCCCGACCCCGATGCCCCGACCAGCCCGACCCGTTCCCCCGCCTTGATGGTCAGCGACAGGTCGCGGTAGAGCGGCGTGGTGTGGCCGCCATATTGGAAGGTGACGTGGTCGAAGCGCACCTCGCCCGCCCCGATACGGATCGGTGCGGCGTCCGGCCGGTCCTCCACCCCCAGCGGTTCGGCATGGATCGCCACCAGCTCCTCCATCTCGTTGACGGAGCGCTGGAGGTGATTGATGTGCATGCCGATGTCGCGCAGATAGCCATGGACGACGAAATAGGTGGTCAGCACATAGGCGACGTCGCCCGGCGTCGCCTGCCCGCGCCACCACAGCCACAGCGCGGTCGCCACCACGGCGCTGCGGATCATCAGCAGCACCACCAGTTGCACGGTGCTGTGACGGGTGTGGCGGGTCCAGGTTCGGTGGGTGCGGCGGCTCCATTTGCCGACGACGGCGGCCAGCCGGTCGTCCTCGCGCGGCTCGGCGCCGAAGGCCTTGACCACGGCATTGCAGCCGATGGCATCGGCCAGCGTGCCACCCAGCCTGGTGTCCCAGGCATTCGACAGGCGGGCGGCCGGCGCGATGTAGAGGGTGGAGAACAGCACCGTCATCGTGATGTAGATTGCGGTGCCGAGCGCGATCACCAGCCCCATCGCCGGCCAATGCAGCCCCAGCGTCACCATCGTGCCGATCAGCACGACCAGCGACGGCCACAGTGCCAGCAGCAGCGTGTCGTCCAGCGTGTCGAGCGCCCACATGCCACGGGTGATCTTGCGCACCACCGACCCGGCGAAGCTGTTGGCGTGCCAGTCGGTGGAGAAGCGCTGGATGCGGTGGAAGCTGTCCTGGCCGACATCGGCCATGATGCGCAGGGTGAAGGGGATGACGCCGCTCCAGGCGATGTGGCGCATCGCCACCATGCCGACCCCCAGCGCCACCATGGCGCCGAAGGCGGTCAGCGCCGCATGCAGCGCCGCGTCGCGGTCGCCTGGCAGCAGGGTCAACGCATCGACCAGCCGGCCGGCGAACAGCGGCATGAAGACGTCGGCCAGAGTCGCGAGCGCGATGGCCCCGGCGATGCCGACGGCCAGCGGGGTCTGGCGACGCCAGTGCCGGAAGGTGAAGGCCAGAACGCTGCGGATGGCGTTCGGGCGCGGGGTGCGTTTCGACTGTGCCATGGGAATCCAACCGGGGCAGGAGCCGGCCATGCTGGCGGCGGCGCCGTTGGGAAAAATGCGGACAGGTGGCGGTGCGGGGCTTCAGACAGCCGGCGCGGAGATGTTGTGCGGCGTTAAATGCGATCTCTTCACGAGCGGCAAGGACGCGAAAACGGCGCGTCATCCCCGCGAAGGCGGGGATCCAGTGTTCCCAAAGCGACTGCTCTGGAGAGGCTGGATTCCCGCCTTCGCGGGGATGACGGCCAAAAGAGCCTTTGCCGTCACCGGCCCTTCAAATTGGTCTGGCGCGGCTTCATGCCGGACGGCTTGCCTCCAGCCCCAGCCGGCTTTGACCCCGCCGGCTTGCCCACCGGCGGCACCATGCGGCGGCCCTGACCGGCCTGCTGGGTCAGGAAGGTCTTGCCCTTCGGCCCCGTCTCCCGCGGCTTGGCGGTGGCGCCGACCGGCTGCCAGGCTGGAATCAGTTGCTCCTCGCCCGGACCGATCAGGTCTTCGCGGCCCATGCGCTTCAGCGCCTCGCGCAGGATCGGCCAGTTCTCCGGATCGTGGTAGCGCAGGAAGGCCTTGTGCAGGCGGCGCTGCTTCAGCCCCTTCGCCGACGACACCATCTCCGACCCGACACGGCGCACCGGACGCAGCGGGTTGCGCTCGCTGTGGTACATGGCGGTCGCCAGCGACATCGGCGAGGGCAGGAAGGTCTGCACCTGATCCGCCTTGAAGCCGTTCCGCTTCAGCCACAGCGCGAGGTTCATCATGTCCTCGTCGGTGGTGCCAGGATGGGCGGCGATGAAGTAGGGGATCAGATAGAGCTTTTTCCCCGCCTCTTTCGCCGCCTTGTCGAACATGCGCTTGAACTCGTCATAGGCGCCCATGCCCGGCTTCATCATCTTGGCCAGCGGACCCGGCTCGGTGTGTTCCGGTGCGATCTTCAGGTAACCGCCGACATGGTGGGTCACCAGTTCCTTGACGTAGTCCGGATTGCGCACGGCGAGGTCGTAGCGCAGCCCCGACGCGATGTGGATCTTCTTCACCCCCGGCACCGCGCGGGCCTTGCGGTAGAGCTGGACCAGCGACGAATGGTCGGTGTTCAGGTTCTTGCAGATGTCGGGGAAGACGCAGGACGGGCGCCGGCAGACCGATTCCGTCTCCTTGTCCTTGCAGGCGAGCCGGTACATGTTGGCGGTCGGCCCGCCCATGTCGGAGATGACGCCGGTGAAGCCCTTGGTCTTGTCGCGGATATGCTCGATCTCGCGCAGGATCGACCCTTCCGACCGGCTCTGGATGATGCGCCCCTCATGCTCGGTGATCGAGCAGAAGGAACAGCCGCCGAAACAGCCGCGCATGATGTTGACCGAGAAGCGGATCATCTCCCAGGCCGGAATGCGCGCATCGCCGTAGGACGGGTGGGGCGCGCGGGCATAGGGCAGGTCGTAGACGCCGTCCATCTCGTTGGTTTCCAGCGGGATCGGCGGCGGGTTCAGCCAGACCTCGCGGTCGCCATGGCGCTGGACCAGCGCGCGGGCGTTGCCGGGGTTGCTCTCCTGATGCAGGACGCGGCTGGCATGGGCGTAGAGCACCTTGTCGGCCGTCACCTGCTCGAAGCTGGGCAGCCGCACCACCATGCGGTCGGCGCCGGCGGCGCGCGGCGACACCGGGGCGAACGGATCGTCGATGGAACTGCTGTCGACCACCGTCCAACCCTCCGGCACCGCGGAGCGCATGATGGCGGTGCCGCGGATGTCGGTCATCGCCTTGGGCGATTCCCCTTTCAGCGCGCGCTGGGCGATCTCGATGATGGCGCGCTCGGCATTGCCGTAGACCAGCATGTCCGCCTTGGAATCGACCAGGACGGAACGGCGGATCTTCTCGCTCCAATGATCGTACTGGGCGATGCGGCGCAAGCTCGCCTCGATGCCGCCCAGGACGATGGGAATGTCCTTGAAGGCTTCGCGGCAGCGCTGGGAATAGACGATGACGGCACGGTCCGGCCGCTTGCCGCCCTCGTCGTTCGGCGTGTAGCTGTCATTGTGGCGCAGGCGACGGTCGGCCGTGTAGTGGTTGACCATCGAATCCATGTTGCCGCCGGTCACACCCCAGAACAGCCGCGGCTTGCCGAGGATCTTGAACGGCTCCGCACTGCTCCAGTCCGGCTGGGCGATGATGCCGACGCGCAGCCCCTGCGATTCCAGCAGCCGCCCGATGATCGCCATGCCGAAGCTGGGATGGTCGATATAGGCATCGCCGGTGACGACGATGACGTCGCACTGGTCCCAGCCCAGCCGGTCCATTTCCGCACGCGACATCGGCAGGAAGGGTGCTGCCTTGGGGCGCACGCTCCGGTCGGGACGGTGAGTGAACAGGTTGGGGGCCGCGAGCATCGCGTTCTCCGGGTCTCTATCGACAATGCGGATGGATAAGCCGACACTCTTACCCTGTCGGCCGGCAAATTCCCACCGCTGATAACGCAGCGGAGCAATGGGACATTGTGCGGGGCATCGGGCACAGTGGCGCGACAGCTATGTGGGACGCCCCACAGCCGGCGCAAGGGGGCAGGGCGACAGCGTCAGGCCGCCATGCTGCCGGCCTCTTCCGTCCGGCCGTTGCGGCGCGCCACCGCCCAGCCGATCAGCGCGCCCATCAGCATCACCAGCGCCGCGATCAGGAAGGCGGCGCCAGGATGCGGGAACAGCGGATCGCTGCCCACCGATGCAGAATAGACCGTACCGAAGAAGACGGGCGCCAGGATGCCGGCGACGCTCGCGACGCTCATGTTGGCGCCCTGCAGCTGGCCCTGTTCGGACAGGCCGACCCGCTGGGTCATCAGCGACTGGATGGTCGGCATCGCCAGCCCCCACAGGGCGTTGGGCACGACGGCGAAGGCGAACCAGCCGCCATCCGGCGCCAGCCCCATGCAGGCCAGCCCGACGGCTCCGCCGAACAGGCCGACGACCATCGTGCCGCGGTCGCCGAGCCACGTCACCACGCGCGGCACCACAAGCGCCTGCATGACCATGTCGAGCGCGCCGACCATCGCCAGCAGAAGCCCGACATCTCGGGTGCTCCAGCCATAGCGGTGCGCGGCATAGAGCACGAAGACGGCGGGGAAGATCTGGTGCGAGACATGCAGCATGAAATTGACCAGCGCCAGACCCGACAGTTCCGGGTGTGAGCGCAGCAGCCGCAGCGCCCCGAACGGATTGGCCCGGTGCCAGGAGAAGGCCATGCGGCGATCATGCGGCAGCGATTCCGGCAGCACCACCAGACCGTAGAGGAACGCCATCCCGCTGAGCAGGCCCGCCCCCCAGAAGGGTGCCCGCGGCGAGATCTCGCCCAGCAACCCGCCCAGCAGCGGACCGGCGATGAAGCCGGCACTGAAGGCGGCGCCGATCAGGCCATAGGCACGTGCCCGCTGCTCCGGCGGCGTCACGTCGGCCATATAGGCGAAGACGGTGGTGAAGCTGGAGGAGGTGATGCCGGCGACCGCCCGACCGACCACCAGCCACCACAGATTCGGCGCCACCGCCATCAGCACATAGTCCGCCGCCAACCCAAGCGCCGACAGCAGGATCACCGGCCGCCGTCCGAAACGGTCGGATAGCGACCCGATCACCGGGGAGCAGAAGAACTGCATCAAGGCCCACAGCGCCACCAGCGCCCCGTTGATGGTGCCCGCCTGCGCATCGGCCCCGGCGAACTGCTCGATCAGCGACGGCAGCACCGGAATGACGATGCCCATCGCGACGATGTCGAGCGCGGCGGTGACGAGGATGAAGGCTGTGGCGGCCTTGCGCGGACGAAGGACGGGAGACATGGAGGGACCTTGGGAGACCGGAACAAGGGAGGAGCAGGGCGGCCGGAAATGCGGGCCGACACCGGGGCACCGAAGCCGCAGATATAAGCTCCCGCA
>NZ_BADK01000382.1 GCF_000333595.1 Azospirillum sp. B506 | reverse complement strand
AGAAGCTCGCCCGGTTGGGATGCGGGGAGACGGCAAAACTTCCCTTCCCCCCCCGGGAAAGGGGCGGGGTGAGGGGGATGCACGGCGTGCTTTTCCGAAGGTCCCGCTACGCACCCCCCTCACCCTAACCCTCTCCCAGGGGGGAGAGGGGAGCCCTGGAGCGCCTTCCCGCATCACACCGGCAGCTGCTTCATCTGCGCGACGGCGGTCATCACGCCGCGGATTTCGGCCAGACCGCGCAGACGGCCGATCATCGGATAGCCGGGGTGGGTCGGCTTGCCGATGTCGTCCAGCAGCTCGTGGCCGTGGTCAGGGCGGAAGGGCAGGCGCCAGTTGTCGTTGCCGGCGTCCTGGCGCCGCTTCTGCTCCTCCAGCAGGGTGGTGACGACCGACACCATGTCGACGTCGCCGCCGAGATGGTCGGCTTCCTCGAAGGACCCGTCCCGCTCCTTGGCGACGTTGCGCAGATGGACGAAGTGGATGTCCTCGACGAAGCGCTTGGCCATCGCCGGCACGTTATTGGTCTGGCCGGCGCCCAGCGAGCCGGTGCAGAAGGTCAGGCCGTTGTTGGGCGACTTCACCGCATCGATGAGGTGGGCGAGGTCGTCCTCGGTGCTGACGATGCGGGGCAGGCCGAACAGCGGGCGGGGCGGGTCGTCGGGGTGGATCGCCATGCGGATGCCGACCTCCTCCGCTGTCGGAATCACCTCGCGCAGGAAGCGGGCCAGCGTCTCGCGCAGCCCGTCGGCGGACATGCCGTTGAAGCGCGCGATCATCTTGCGCAGGCCGGGGATGTCGTAGCGGTCATAGGCACCCGGCAGACCGGCCATGATGTTCGACAGCAGCTTGGCGCGGTCGCTTTCGGACGAGCGGTCGAACCATTCCTTGGCCTTGGCGAGAACCTCCGGCGCATGGTCCGCCTCGGCATCCGGACGCTCCAGCATATAGACGTCGAAGGCGGCATGCTCATGGGCGTTGAAGCGCAGCGAGGTGCCGCCGCCCGGCAGGGCAGCCGCCAGCTCCGTCCGCGTCCAGTCGAGCACCGGCATGAAGTTGTAGCAGATGGTGGTTACGCCGCAGGCGGCGAGGTTGCGCATCGACTGGCGGTAATTGTCGAACAGCTCGGTCAGGTCGCCTTCGCCGATCTTGATCGCTTCATGCACCGGCAGGCTTTCGGTGACCGTCCAGCGGAGGCCGAGTTCCTGGTCGGACTCGATCATCGCCTTGCGCTTCTGGATTTCCTCGACCGACCAGACCACGCCATAGGGGATGTGGTGCAGGGCGGTGACCACGCCGGTGGCGCCGGCTTGGCGGATGTGGTTCAGCTTGATCGCATCTTCGGGACCGAACCAGCGCCAGGATTGTTCCATGGCTGCGAACTCCTTGGAAAGAGAGGGGGCTTTGGACGTCTGGAGAGATCAGCGGAAAAGCAGGCTCGGCAGCCACAGCGACAGGGCCGGGATGTAGGAGACCAGGAACAGGATCACGATGTTGCAGAGCAGGAAGGGCCAGATCGCCTTGGTGATCGCCCCCAGCGAGATCTTCGCGATGTTGGCGGCGACGAACAGGCAGACGCCGACCGGCGGGGTGGTCAGGCCGATCATCAGGTTCAGCACGGCGAAGGTGGCGAAATGGATCGGGTCGATGCCGACCTGCGTCGCCACCGCCAGCAGCGGCGGGAACAGGATGATCAGCGCCGCGATCGTCTCCATGAAGGTGCCGACGATCAGCAGCAGGATATTGATTAGCAGGATGATCAGGTATTTGTTGGTGGTCAGCGCCAGCATCGAGGCGGCGATGGCCTGCGGAATCTGCTCGCTGGTCAGGATCCAGCCGAAGACGTTGGCGAGGCCGACCAGCAGAATCAGGCCGCCCGCCCCGATGGCGCTTTCCAGCAGGATGCCGGGCAGTTGGCGCAGCTTGAAGCCCTTGTAGACGAACAGACCGATGACGAAGGCGTAGAGCGCCGCGACGATGGAGGCCTCGGTCGGGGTGAAATAGCCGCCGACGATGCCGAACAGGATGATCGCCGTCATCAGCAGCGCCCAGAAGGCGCCGCGGCTGGCGCGCAGCAGGGCGCCGAAGCCCTGCCATGGCTCCCGTGGATAGTTGCGCACCCGCGCCAGGATCCAGACCGTCAGCATCATGCCGACGCCCAGCAGCAGGCCGGGAATGGCGCCGGCCATGAACATCTTGCCGACCGACAGGCCGGTCAGCGTGCCGACGATGATCATCGGCACGCTGGGCGGGATGATCGGCCCGACGGTGGAGGCGGCGGCGGTCACCGCGGCGGCGAAGGGGGCGTCATAGCCGGACTTGCGCATCGCCGGGATCATGACGGCGCCGATGGAGGCGGTTTCCGCCACCGCGGTGCCGGAGATGCCGGCGAACACCATCGACCCGGTGACGTTGGCGAGGCCGAGGCCGCCGCGGATATGGCCGACCAGCCGGTTGCTGAACAGCACGATCTGGTCGGTGATGCCGCCGCCGTTCATCAGGTTGCCGGCCAGCACGAAGCCGGGGATGCAGAGCAGGACGAAGCTGTCCATGCCCGCATACATGAACTGCGGAACCACGGCGAGGTCGATGTCGCTGCCGACCAGATAGACCGCCGACGCGCCGCCCAATGCGATGCCCACCGGCGCGCCCAGGATCAGCAGGACGGCGAAGGTGACGAACAGTGCGGTGACCATCAGACGGTTTCCCCATGGCTGGGTGGCGCGGAGTCGCGCCCAAGCCCGGCCAGCCGGGCAATGGAGAAGAAGGCGAGCGAGATTGGGATGATCAGCGTCACGACATAGACCCAGATCATCGGCACGTTGATGGAACGCGCCCGCTCGCCGATGCTGCCGACGACGTAATCCCAGGCGCCGGGGATGATCGCGACGGCGAAGACCAGAATCGCGATGTCGACCAGCCGGGCGACCGCCCATTGCGCCGGCTTCGGCAGCAGCAGGATGAACATGTCGACATTCACCAGCTCGCCGCGCAGCAGCGCCAGTCCGCAGGAGAAGGCGACGAGATGGACCAGCGCGAAGCGGGCCACCTCCTCCGTCCAGGGCGGCGAGGGGAAGCCGGGCACGCGGCCCAGCACCTGGATGGTCACGACGACAATAAGGACGCCGATGGCCGCCAGGGTACCCCAACGGCAAAGGGCGGAGACGGCCGACACCAGGGCGGCAAAGGCGTTGCGCATGGAAATGGCTCTTGCGATTGGGGGGAGGATTTATCTCCCTCTCCCCCAGGGGAGAGGGTGAGTCTCCGCTCACTTCACCGCGAGGATTTCGTCGTAGATCGGCTTGATCTCCGGCGACAGCGCCGCGACGACCGCCGGGCGGCCCTTCTCGGCGAAGGCGGCCTTGTCGACGGCGATGAACTCCATGCCCTTGGCCTTGAGGTCGGCAGCCAGCCTGGTCTCGTCCTCGATGAACAGCTTGCGCTCGGCGGCCTGCGCCGCCTTGGCGGCCTCCATGATGGCGGCGCGCTGTTCGGCCGGCATCTTGTTCATCTTCTTCGAGCCGCCGACCAGATAGATCCAGCTGATGACGTGTTCCGTCTGGTTCACGTATTTCTGGACCTCGTAGAAGCTCGCCGACTTGATCAGCGCCAGCGGGTTCTCCTGTGCCTCGATGGTGTCGTTCTGCAGGCCGGTGAACACCTCCGAGAAGGCCATCGGCGTCGGCTTGGCACCCAGACCCTGCCAGAAGGAGACGAACAGCGGCACGTTGGGAACGCGCATCTTCAGGCCGTTCAGCTCGTCCGGCGACTTGATCGGGCGCTTGCTGGTCAGGTTGCGCGGGCCGCGGGCGAAATAGGTCAGCGGGACCAGCTGGGTCTTCTGTTCGATGGAGTCGGCGATCTTCTTGCCCGGCTCGCCGGTGACGACCTTGTCGAGATGGTCGAGGTCGCGGATGGCGTAGGGGACTGCCAGCAGCGCCGCGGCCGGCGCCCAGTTCTGCAGCGACTCACCGGTGATGGTGAAGTCGATGGTGCCGAGCTGGATGCCCTTGATCAGGTCGGTTTCCTTGCCGAGCTGCTCGTTGGGGAACACCTTGACCTCGACCGCGCCGTTGGTGCGCTTGGCGACTTCCTCGGCGAAGACCAGCGAGGCCTTGTGCCAGACATTGTCCTCGTTGGCGAGGTGGCCGAGCTTCAGCGTCGTCTTGGCCTGGGCGCGCACGATGGCCGGAGCGGCGATGCCGCCCAGCAGCGTCGCTCCGGCGGCGATGCCGGCACCGAGACCGATGCTCTTCGCCAGGGTGCGGCGGGAGATCGGGGTCTTGCTGTTCATTCTGGTGTCCCTCCATTTTGGGCGGATCGGACCCGCCGTTGCTTGATTGGTTGCTGCCGCCGGGCCGTCAGCTTTCGAAGTCGAGCTGGACCTTGATGGTGCTGGACGGGTCGGTTTCGATCAGCGAGAAGGCGCTTGCCGCGTCGGCAATCGGGAAGACCTGGGTGATCATGGCGGCGGGCTTCAGCTTGCCGCTCTCCAGCCACTCGATCACCTGGGGCAGCAGCCGGCGGTTCAGGCGCGAGCCGACCAGGGTCAGCTCCTTCTTCACGATTTCCTGCTGGCTGATGTTGCAGGGGGCGGGGGAGAAGCCGAGCAGGCCGATGCGCGCCGCCGGGCTGGCAAGGCGGCAGGCCTCGTCCAGCAGGGCCGGCACGCCGGCGCCATCGATCACCACCGTGGGACCGAGCCCGTCATTCTCGTCGCGCACCGCATCGGGCACCGACACGCGCGAGGAGTTGAGGACGACATCGGCGCCGAACTCCTTCGCCCGCTCCAGCCTTTTGTCGTCGAGATCGACGACGATGCAGCGGGCGCCGTGCAGCTTGGCGACCTGCACCACCGTCAGCCCGACCGTGCCGGCGCCATAGACCAGCAGCGTGTCGTCGGCAGCGATGCCGGTGCGCGACAACACATTCGCGGCGATGGACAGTGGTTCCGCCAATGCTGCAATCGAGATCGGCAGGTCGGAGCGCACCTTGACCGCATTGGCGGCCGGCACCACGACATGGTTGCGGAAGCCGCCGTCGCGATGGACGCCGAACACCTCCAGATTGGCGCAGACATTGGTGCGCCCGGCCCGGCAGGCATAGCAGCGGCCGCAGGACACCACCGGGTCGACCACCACATGGTCGCCGGCGGCGACGTTGGTCACGCCATCGCCGACCGCCTCGACCGTGCCGGCGAACTCGTGGCCGATCACGCGGGGATAGACCGCGAAGGGGTTGGAGCCGTGGTAGATGTGCAGGTCCGACCCGCAGATGCCGGCGCGCTGGACACGGACCAGCACCTCGCCGGCCTTGACCGGCCCGGCGGCGGCGGTGTTTTCGGGGAGGAGCGCAAGCACATGCGGCTTTTCGACGGTCAGGGCAACCACGGGAACACTCCCAGGAAAA
>NZ_BADK01000383.1 GCF_000333595.1 Azospirillum sp. B506 | reverse complement strand
GACCTGATGAGTCGCCATCTGCCTTGCGATGCCTGTGCGTTGCTGCGGCATGACACCGGTGGGAGCATGGGCGTTGTCCCGCTCGCCACCCGCGGGCTCAGCCCCGATACGCTCGGCCGGCGCTTCAAACTGGACGAGCATCCCCGCCTGCAGGCGATTGCACACGCCGGCGATGGCCCGTTGCGTTTTCCCGCCGGCTGCGAGTTGCCCGACCCCTATGACGGGCTGATCCCCGACCTCAATCAACGGCTGCATGTGCATGACTGCATCGGGGCGCCCATGGCCGTCGATGGCCGGCCATGGGGCATGCTGACCCTGGACGCGCTGAACGAGGGGCGCTTCGACGGTTGGGAAGCGGCGATCGCCGGCTGGGCAAGGCTGGCCGCCGACCTTGCCGCCGTGGTGGAGCGGCGCGCATCCCTGACCGGCGACGGCGGGGGCGCCTTGCGGATCCTCGACGATCCGTCTCACGGACCCGGCCTGGATCCTGTCGGCGGCAGCCCGGCGATGGCGGGCCTTTTGACCGAGATCGACACCGTGGCGGCCAGCGACCTCGTCGTTCTGGTGCTGGGCGAGACCGGCGTGGGGAAGGAACTGGTGGCGCGGCGGCTGCACGCCCGCTCGTCCCGTGCCGCTGGCCCGCTGGTCCATGTCAACTGCGCCGCCCTGCCCGATGCGCTGGTGGAAAGCGAGCTGTTCGGCCATGTGCGCGGGGCCTTCTCCGGGGCAATGGCCGACCGGCGCGGCAAGTTCGAGCTGGCCGACGGCGGCACCCTGTTCCTGGACGAGGTCGGCGAACTGCCGCTGGCGGCCCAGGCGAAGATGCTGCGGGCGCTGCAGAATGGCGAGATCCAGCGCGTCGGCTCCGACCGCCACATCACCGTCGATGTGCGGGTGGTCGCCGCCACCAACCGCGATCTGGCGGCGGAGGTGAGGGCGGGGCGTTTCCGTGCCGATGTCTATCACCGGCTCAGCGTCTATCCGCTGCGGGTTCCGCCGCTGCGCGACCGCGGCACCGACATCCTGCGGCTGGCTGGCCTGTTCCTGGAGCGCAACCGGGCACGGCTGGGCCTGCGCAATCTGCGCCTGTCCCCCGCGGCGGAGCGGCGCATGCTGACCTATCCCTGGCCGGGAAATGTGCGCGAACTGGAGCACGCCATCGGTCGTGGTGCCATCCGTGCCCGGGTCGCCCGCCCGCCGGACGGCGGCGTGCTGACCCTGACCCCGACCGACCTGGGTCTGGAAGACGGGGAAGGGAGTGCGGCGGCGGTGTTGGTGCCGGCGCGGGAAGCCTGCCCGCCGGAAACGCCGGAGGTGCCGGACCTGCCGCTGCGCGTCGCGGTGGAGGATCTGGAACGCCGGATGATCCGCGAACATCTGGCTCGCCATGGCGGCAACTGGGCTCAAGTTGCGCGCGCGCTCGGCCTTGACCGCAGCAACCTGTTCCGCCTTGCCCGCCGGCTGGGGTTGCGGGAATGAGCGGAGACGGTCTGTCCTGGCGCGCGGACATCGATGCGCTGGTCTTCCGCCCGGCAGGGCATGGCGGCTGGTGCGCCATTCACCGGTTGGCCTTCCGTGACCTGCTCGGCATGCGGGCGCCGAAGCCTGAGGATTGCCTCGCCTTTGCGGCTTCCCACCGCGCCGCCTTCGAGGCCGCGGCCGTCGGCAAGATCGCCCGGCGCGGGTACGACGCCGCCGCCAGTCTGCACCTGACCAGCCGCGACGTCGCCCTCCTGCTCTAGAAGCCCATGTGCCGCGGCATCCATAGCGCCAGATCCGGCCACACGATCACCGCGACCACCACCAGCAGCATGGTGGCCAGCGGCCACATCACCCAGCGCAGGGTGCTTTCCATCGTGCAGCCGGTCATACGGCAGGCCACCATCAGGTTGACCGCCATCGGCGGGGTGAACTGACCGACGGCGATCATCAAGGTCAGGATGACCCCGAACCATGTAAGGTCCCACTTGTAGGCGGTGGCGATGGGGATCAGCAGTGGCAGCAGGATGATGAAGATGGAGATGCCGTCCAGGAAGGTGCCGACGATGGTCAGAAGCACCACCAGCAGGGCCATCACGCCATATTCGCCAAGTCCTGAATGGATGATGGCGTCGGCGATGGGATCGATCACCGACAGGGTGCTCAACGCCCAGCCGAACACGCTGGCGAGCGCGATCACCGTCAGGATGATGGCAGAGATCTCAGCCGCCTCCACCAGCATGGAATAGAGATCGCGGAAGCGGATGCTGCGGTAAACCACCATGCCGAGCAGCAGGCCATAGGCGACCGCGATCACCGCCGCTTCCGTCGGGGTGAAGATGCCGAGACGCAGGCCACCCAGGATGATGACTTTGGCGAACAGGCCGAGCGATGCGTCCCACAGGCTGCGCCAAAAGGGCGGGCGTGGTTCGTGCGACAGCTTGGCGCCCAGATTGTATTTCCGCGCCAGCCAGAAGACCGGGATGATCAGGGCCAGACCGGCCAGCGTTCCGGGAATGATGCCGGCGGCGAACATCGAGGTGGTTGGGGCGGCCGGCACCAGAACGCTGTAGATGATCAGCGCGACCGACGGCGGGATCAGGATGTCGGTGGCCGCGGCAGCGGCGATGACGCTGGCGATGTAGGGGCGGGGATAGCCGGCGCGGATCATGCTGGGCGCCATCACACCGCAGACCGCGGCGGCAATGGCCGGGCCGGATCCGGAGATGCCGCCCATCATCATCGCCACGATAACGGCGATGACCGCCAGGGCGCCCTTGCCTTGGCCGACGATGGCGGTGGCGAAGCGCACCAGCTTCTGCGCCACGCCCGAGCGGTCGAATATGGTGCCGGCCAGCACGAACATCGGGATGGTCAGCAGCGGATACTTGGCGATGCCGGTATAGACGCTGGTCGGAACCGAGATGACGCCGAGATGGGCGAAGGCGATCGCGGCGGTGCCGGCCAGCCCGAGAGCGGCCGCGATCGGCACGCCCAGTACCATCATCACCAGGAAGGAGCCGAAGAGCAGGGTGGTGATCACGGTTCGCCCTCCGGGATATGTCCGGTCTCGAGCGGTTCCGTGCCTTTGTGGATGCGGATCATGCGTCCGATGGTGCGGGCCAGCACCATCAGCGACAGGACCGGCAGCCAGACCGTATAAATCCACTGCGGCAGTCCCAGCGCTGGCGACGTCACCTCGAACCGGTAATCGTCCCAGGTCGCCCAGGTGCCGTAAACCAGCAGCAGCCCGTACATCAGCGCGACGCAGGCCATGGCGAACTGTTCGGCCCGGCGGCGGTTAACGGGCGACAGTTTGTCGGTGACGAAGGTGATGCGGATGTGACGGTCCTTCACCACCGCCGCCGAGGCGCCGAGGAAGGTCAGAATCACCATCAGCGCAATCGAATACTCCTCGGTGAAGGCGAAGGAGACGTCGGTCAGGTAGCGAACCACGACGTTGGCGAAGGTGATCAGCGCCACCACCGCCATGGTGACGGCGACCAGCACCTCTTCGATGCCCAGGGGGACGCGGGGTTTCGGCACCGGCCGGACGACGGTAGGGTCGTGATCGCTCATATTGCCAGGGTCCAGATGGAGGGAGCGGGATTATTCCCTTCACCGGGCAATCAATGCAAGAAACGATCTCTCCCACCGATCAATCGGCCGGCATGCCCGCCATCCGGTCCTCGCAGAGCGTTTCCTCGCCAAAGCTATCCTCACCCAGTGGAATACTCAGGGTGAAGGTGCTGCCCTCGCCCAGCCGGCTCTCCACCGTCACCGCACCGCCATGCAGCGCCACGATACGGCGGACCATGTTCAGCCCGACGCCGCTTCCGGCCGCCGTCCCGGTGTTGGACGCGCGGAAGAAGCGGTCGAACACCCGCGCCCGCTCGCTGTCCGGGATCCCGATGCCCTGGTCGGCAATCGACAGCGCCAGCTGCGACCGCCCATCCGGCCCGTCCTCGCTCCAGGCCCGCAGCCGGACCGGCGTGCCGGGAGCCGAGTATTTCAGCGCATTGTTCAGCAGATTGTGGACGCACAGCTCCAGCATCGGACCGTCGCCGACGATCCGGGCCGGGCAGCCGTCCAGCTCCAGTTCGATGCGCCGGCCGGGGGCGGCATCGCCTTGCGCCGAGGCGGCGGCGCGCAGCAGGGCCGGGAACTCCAGCCGGTCGCGGCGTAGCGCGAAGGCGGGGTTGTTCAGCCGGTCGTCGGCCAAGCAGGTTTCCAGGATGTTGATCTGCCGGCGGACGGCACGCCGGATCTTCTCCAGCCGCGGCAGCATGCCAGGGGCCTTGACCTCCGCATCCATCAGCAGGAGCTGGGCGGCGCCGTCGATGATGGCGAGCGGCGTCTTGAACTCGTGGGCCGCCATCGACAGGAAGCCGTTGAGCGCCCGCTTGGCCTCCTGTTCCGCAACCAGCCGCTCCTCCGTTTCCAGCCGCGCGAGGTCGAGGCGGCGTACGGTGTCCTCCAGCCGCATCTCTGCCAGACGGCGGTGGGTGACATCGCGCAGCATCACCAGGCAACCGACCTCGCGCCCGCCGCCGCCCGCCGTCAGCGGCACCCAGGTCACCTCGAAGATGCGCGGGCAGTCGCCGCCGTCCAGCGTCAGCGGTCCCGGTGCGGTCGCCGACATGGCGGCGACCATCGTGGACAGGGCAGACAGCCCGGGCAGGTCGGCAAGCCGTCGCCCGATCGCGGCATGATCGCCGGCAAGCGCCTGTGCTGCCGGATTGGCCTCCACCACGGTGCCGTCGCTGTCCAGCACCAGCACCGGGTCCGGCACGGCGTCCAGCAGCGCATCGCGGGCCACCGGCAACAGCTCGAACAGGCGCCGCCTGGTGATCAGCCAATAGAAGATCCCGTCCATCATCAGGAAGCTGAAGGCTGTCGGATCCAGGTCGAACAGGGTCAGGTTGCCGAAGATATAGCCGGCATTGGCGGCCCACGGCACCGCCATCACCACCAGGAAACCAAGGTAATGGGTGCGGTAAGCCGGCGTCGCCCGGTGGATGCTGCTGGCGGTGACGACGATGCTCATCACCATGAAGGCGTAGATGTAGAGGGTGACGAAGTAGAACAACAATCCGTGGCTGTAGACCAGGGCGGCACCCGGTTCCGCGTTGACCGGGTGGACGGCGCTGTAGAACAGGTGGTGGGCGTCGTTGGTCAATGCCACCATCCAGGTCGCCAGGCCGATGGCCACCAGCACCAGCCGCCAGCGCGCCGGCAACTCGCCCCTGGTGTAGGACCACAGGAAGAACGCCCACAGGCTCGGCGTACAGACGATGCCCAACCAGGCCATTTCCGCCCACAACAGCTTGTCGGCGGGAGCCGGCACCATGCTTTCGACAGCGACGGCCGTCGACCACCAGGCGGCCGACAACTGCATCAGGACGAAATCGGTGCGGCCGGGAAAGGCGGGCAGGGTCCAGCTGCGCGCCGCGATCCACAAGGTTGCCACGACCGCAGCCAGAAGCAGGACTGATGGCAGGCTCATCGCGGATCGGTCATTGCGGTGCGCTCGGGAAGGGCGGGAAGGGGAGCGGCCGAACAATGAACCCTCTGACCAACCCGGCGCAAGGCCGCAACCGAAAAGAAAAAGCGCGCCACAGGGGCGCGCTTTTCCGGACTTGGCGGGACCGGCAGCCGGGGGCGGCCGGCAGAGACCTCACCCCTTCTTGTTCTGGCCGCCATGGCTATGCTCGCCACCTTTGTGGCCGGCTTCGGCAGCGCGCTCCGGGTCGTTCTTGAAGTTGCCGCCCGAGGATTTTCCGCCTTTGCTGCCGGCTTCGGCAGCGCGTTCCGGATCATTCTTGAAGTTGCCGCCGGAATGCTGGCCGCCGGCGCTGCGACCTTCGTTCTGGTTCGCCATGTTGGTGATTCCCATTTTGTTGAAAACGCAACTACGCCCTCCCCAACAGCCTTGCCGCCGATGGGTTGCGCCGCCTCTGCCATCGGTACAGCCGGCCCATTCCGAGTTGTTGCCCTGGGATGGGCATGTCGGCTGGGGCGCGCGCTGCGCCCTCTTGTGGCGCGGTTGCGGTTTTGACAGCGGCGTCCGATAACGGACGGGATGGAACTGACGGAGACGAACGGCGTGGCGGATCGGGATGACGGACACTTTCTCGATGCGTCGCCCGACAGCGCGGCGCTGCTGCGCAGCCGGGCCATTCCCTCGCTGTTCGAGGCGCTGGAAACCCAGTCCGAGGGCACGGTCGCGGTCGACCGCGACGCGCGGGTGGTGTGGATCAACGCGAAATACGCCCGGATGCTCGGCATTTCCGATCCGGCCGAAGCCATCGGCCGCGAGGTGGAGGAGATCATCCCCCACTCGCAAATGCGTCAGGTGCTGGCGACCGGCCAGCCGATCCTGCTCGACCTGATGCTGTTCGGAACCCAGCGGCTGGTGGTGACGCGCTTTCCGCTGACCGACGATGCGGGAGCGGTGATCGGCGCCGTCGGCTTCGTGCTGTATGACAGCCTGCACCGGCTGAAGCCTCTGCTGGCCGAGCTGTCGCGGCTGGAGGCGGAACTGGCGGCGACCAAGCGCCGGCTCGATGAGGGGCGGCAGCCGCGCTACACGCTGCAAAGCTATGTCGGCGACAGCCCGGTCTGTCTGGAGGTCAAGCGCAAGGCCCGCCTTGCCGCCCGCACCGACGCGCCGATCCTGCTGCTGGGCGAGACCGGCACCGGCAAGGAGCTGATCGCCCAGGCCATCCATGGCCTGTCGGCGCGCAGCGGCCGCTCCTTCGTCGGCGTCAATGTGGCGGCGATCCCGGAAACGCTGCTGGAGGCTGAATTCTTCGGCGCGGTGCCCGGTGCCTATACCGGGCTGGACCGGCGGGGACGGGAAGGCCGCTTCAAGACCGCCGACGGCGGCACTTTGTTTCTCGACGAGATCGGCGACATGCCGCTCGGCCTCCAGGCCAAGCTGCTGCGCGCCTTGCAGGAGCAGGAGATTGAGCCGCTGGGATCGGACCGGCCGGTGAAGGTGGATGTCCGGGTGATCGCCGCCACCAACGTCGATCTGGAGCAGCGGATCCGCGACGGCCGCTTCCGTTCGGATCTCTATTACCGGCTGAATGTGCTGCCGATCCGCCTGCCGGCCCTGGCCGAGATGGGGGGCGGGTTGGAGGCCATCGCCGAATCGATCCTGCAGGAGATCGCCGCCCGCACCGGGCTTCCCTTGCGCGGCCTGACTCCGGAGGCGGTGGAGGCGCTGGGTCGCCACCGCTGGCCCGGCAATGTGCGCGAGCTGCGCAACGTGCTGGAGCGCGCCTGCCTGCTGACCGACAACAGGCGCCTGACCGCCGACGACCTGCGGGAGGCGTTGCCCGATCTGGCCGAAGTCGAACCGGCGGCGCTTNCCGGCACGGTCCGGCCGGGCCGTGC
>NZ_BADK01000384.1 GCF_000333595.1 Azospirillum sp. B506 | reverse complement strand
CCACCGCGCTTTCCGCACGGCGGAGGCTGTCCAGGAAAGAGGCGATGGTGTCCAGCATGGAGGGCCCAGCGTGGCTGCCGAAGGGGCGGGTCGGAACAAATGTAGTTTTACTACAGATATACCGCTCTGTCGACCCGCCAATGAAGCAACGCTACAATTCGTTTGCGCATCCCTGCACTTCCGCCTGGTCCTGGACGACGGGGCAGACGTCGCGGAAGGCACAAATGAAAAGCCCCTCTCGCGAGGGAGAGGGGCTTTTCGACCGGATCACGCCGACCGCACCTGACTGAGGAAGTGGTCGATCTGCTGTTGCAGGCGGCCGGTCTGGCTGGAGACCTCCCGGGCGACCGACAGGACCTCCTGGGCCGACTGGCCGGTCTGGCCGGCAGCGGTGCGCACCTGACCGATATTCTGGGAAGCCTGGGCGGTGCCACCCGCCGCCTGCTGGACGTTGCGGGCGATTTCCGATGTGGCGGCACCCTGTTCTTCCACCGCCGCGGCGATGCTGGCGGCGATGTCGTTCAGGCGGCCGATGGTCTGGCCGATGCTGCGGATGGCGTTCACCGCCTCGCCGGTCGCCTGCTGCATGGCGCCGATCTGGCCGGCAATCTGGTCGGTGGCCTTCGCCGTCTGGCTGGCCAGCTGCTTGACCTCGCTGGCGACGACGGCGAAGCCCTTGCCGGCCTCGCCGGCGCGTGCCGCCTCGATGGTGGCGTTCAGCGCCAGCAGGTTGGTCTGACCCGCAATGTCGGAGATCAGGTCAAGCACCGCACCGATGCGGCTGGCCGCCTCGTTCAATTCGCGCATGGTGCCGTCGGTGCGTTCGGCCTCGCCGGCGGCCTTGGCGGCAATGGCTGCCGATTCGGTCACCTGCCGGGCGATCTCGCTGATCGACTGCGACAGCTCATGAGCGGCCGATGCGGCGCCATCGACATTGACCGAGGCGGTTTCCGCCGCCTCGGCGGCATTGCCGGCCTGACGGGATGTGTCGTCGGCTGTCGCCACCATGCCGGCGGCGGTCTGGTGCATCTGGGTCGCGGCGGCGGACACCGTCTCGACCACCGTCTTCACGCCATTCTCGAACTGGTCGGCCAGCGACAGCATGGTCTGGCGGCGTTCGCCCGCAGCCCGCCGGCGTTCGGCCTCGGCGGCGGCGCGGGTGGTCTCCACCTCGCGCGCGGTGTCGCGGAAGACCAGCAGGGCCGCGCCCATCTCCGCGATCTCGTCATGGCCGTTCAGCCCGATCTCGGCGTCCAGGTCGCCACCGGCGATCCGGCCCATTCCGGCCTTGAGCGCCATCATCCTGCGGATGACGATCCGGCCGATATAGAGCCAGACGACCAGGATCGACACCAGGATGCTGGCCAGAGCGACGGCGATCTGGGTCAGGCGGCTGTTGTCCAGCATCCGGGCGGTGGCGCCGCTCGCCTCGGCGATGGTCGCCTTCTGGCCGTCGACCAGCGTGGCGATGCTGTTGGCGAGCGTGGTGGTCAGCGCATGGTTGCTTTCCAGCAGCTGGGCAAAGTACCCCTCGATCGCCAGTTCCTTCTGGCGCAGTGTGACCATCGATGCTTCGCCGATGGCAAAGCCGGTCAGCAGGTCCGCCTGCTTGGCCGCGACGGCTGCCAACCGCTCCGGCAGTTCCTGGGCGCCGTTGCTGAAGCTGGCCAGCGCCACGCCCATCCGCGTCTCGATGATCGCCAGACGCTGCTCGTCACGGGTGGTGGCAGCCTCCATCAACATGTTGCGGACATTGGCCGCCTCGGCCGTGACGGCGCCCAACGGCTTCTTCTGGGTCACGACCTGGGGCAAGGCGGTCGCCGCCTCACGCACCGCGGCGGGATCGGCATTCGGTTCCGCCAGGGTGGAGCGGGCCTGCTCCTCGTCATTGTTCAGGACGGAGGTCCAGGGAGCGGCGAATTTCTGGATTTCCGCCTCGGCAGCCAACACCTTCGGCATCATCGCCGCGCGTTCGGCGGCAAGACCCACCCGTTCGGCTGCCGCCTGGTCGAGTTGCACGAGATTGCCGAGCAACCCCTTCGATGCCTCCTCGATGGCGGCCAGCTGAGCCCCGGCCGACCCGGTGCTCCGCAGCCGGGTCAGGCGGGCGTTGAATTCGTCCTTCGCGGCGGCGATGCGGGCGGAGACCGCTTCCCGCGCAGCGGGGCTGTCCGCGGACGTGAGGGCCGGGGCCAGGGCCACCAGCCGTTCGGCCTGTTGTGCCACCGCCATGCCCTCGGTCATCGCCGGCACCGCCTCGCCGACAATGGCATCAATGGTGGTGCGCACGTTCGCATAGCCGATCAGCGCCACCGCGGCGGCCACCAGCGTCCCGGACAGCACCACGCCGATGGCGATCATCAGCTTGGCACGCAGGCCGGAATACCAGGCAGCACCTTTGGCCGGTGTGCCCTGAATCGTCATGCCCTGGCTACCGTTCGACATACCATCCTCCCCCGGCGCTCGGACACCGGCGCTCCATTAAGTCATTGCAGCTGGCCGTTCCGGCTCTCGCCGCACCGTCGTTCCATTCGCGTTCCGTCCTGCGCCGGCTTCTCCATGGACACAGGAAAGATGCAATTGCAAATAATTCGACCATTCCGCGACTAGGAAAGCGCCAAAATCGCTAAGAAAGAAATAAGGAGAATCCACGATTCTTCCGCGACAGGCTTGGAAACATCCCGCGGCGCAATGGACCCTCGCTCGCAACCTGTCTCGATTCCACCAGTGGCGCGCATTTCGTGGCAACTGTAGGCCGGGATGGCGATCCTGGTCAGACAGCCACATTTAAAGGTTTTCTGATATAACAGATTTACTCATTTTCGGCGGAGTCAGCGGTCCCCCCGAGAGGTCGGCAGAAAAAGGGCCGGCCCTCCGAGGAAGACCGGCCCGTCCAGTTGAAGGCGACGCTGCTTGTGCTCCGCGTCAGGCCAGCGCCTCGCGAGGGCCGAAGAACTCGTGCACAATCGCCGAGTCTGGCAGTCCCAGCGCGGTCAGCGCCTTGACGACCGCAGCCATGAAGGGCTTCGGGCCGACGACATAGGCAGCCACGCCCGGCTCCTTCGGCAGCAGGTTGGCCAGCCGATCCTGATCGAGGAGGCCGACCATGTGGGGCTCGTCGCCCGGCTGCGGCTGGGCATAGCAATAGACCGGCTTCAGCGCGTCATGCTGGGCGGCCAACTGCTCGATCTGCTGGCGGAAGGCGTGGACGGAGCCGTTGAGCGCCGCATGGACGTAAATCACCCTGCGGCCGGCGGTCAGCGCCTGTTCGGCCAGCGGCAGGGCGGGGGTCTGGCCAACGCCGCCGGTGATCAGCAGCAGCGGGCCCGCGCCCTCGCGCAGCACGAACTCGCCGGCCGGCGGGTAGACATCGATCTCGTCGCCAACCTGCGCACGGTCATGCAGGAAACCCGAGACCAGCCCCTGCGGCTCCCGCTTCACCGAAATGCGGTAATCGCGGCCGTTCGGCGAGGCCGACAGGCTGTAGTTGCGGTGAACGGTTTCGCCGTCGATGGTCAGCCGCAGACCGAGATATTGGCCCGGTCGGAAGTCCATCGCCTTGCCACCGTCGGCGGGCGCCAGCCGGAAGGAGGTGATGACGGCACTTTCCGGCGTCTTCTCCACGATGCGGAAGCGCCGTGCGCCGCGCCAGCCGCCGGTCAGTGCGGCCTTGCGGGCATACTCCCTTTCTTCCGCCGCGATCAGCAACTCGGCCAACTGCCAATAGGCTGCCCCCCAGGCGTCTGCGACCTCGGCGGTGACCGCATCGCCAAGAACCTTGCCGATTGCCTCCATCAGGCAGGTGCCGACAATCTTGTACTGGTCGGGGGTGATGTTGAGCGACACATGCTTCTGCACGATTCCTTCGACCGCCGGGCCAAGAACGTCGAGCCGGTCGATGTTGGAGGCATAGGCGATGATGGCGTTGGCAAGCGCCTCCGGCTGGGCGCTGCTGCGTTGGTGGCTCTGGTTGAAGACGGCGCGCACCTCCGGGAAGCGCTCGAACATCAGTGGATAGAAGGTGCCGGTGATCCGGTTGGCATTGGCGGCGACAACGGGAGCGGTGGCCTTGATGACGGCGATCTGGGCGGGCGACAGCATGGGTGGGGCAATCCTTTTGCGCGTCACGATGTCGCAACCGGATGG
>NZ_BADK01000385.1 GCF_000333595.1 Azospirillum sp. B506 | reverse complement strand
CCCCGGTGCCGCTCCCGCCCCTGCCGCCGAGGCGCAGGCCGCCGAAGAGGATGGCGACGAACCCCGCCCGCCACGCGCCGAAGGCGAGGGCGAAGAGGGCGAGGAAGGCGAAGAGGGCGAGAACAGCCTGTCGCTCTCGGCGATGGAAGCCGCGCTGAAGCCGCAGGTCATCGAGACCTTCGAGAACATCAA
>NZ_BADK01000386.1 GCF_000333595.1 Azospirillum sp. B506 | reverse complement strand
CAAGCTCGCCGAAGGACTCGCCCAGCCCCGACACGGCGCGGGCGCCGGTGATCTGCAGGGCGACGCCGCGCGCCACCATCATCATGCCCAGGGTTGCGATGAAGGGCGGCCAGCGAGGAGACGCAGGGCAAGTACCATTACGTCTATGGCCCCTACGCCACTCCCGTGCTGACCATCGATCCGGGCGACGTCGTCTCGGCCGAGACGCACGACGCGATGGAAGGCCGCATCCGCACGGAATCCGACCTGCCGAGCGATGTCCTGAACTTCCCGTTCCTGAACCCGCAGAACGGGCCGATCTTCGTCCGCGGCGCGGAAAAGGGCGACTGCCTGGCGGTGCACATCAAATCGATCGTGCCGCGCGGCCCGCAGCCAGTGGGCACCACCTGCCTGATGCGCGAGTTCGGCGGACTGGTCGGCACCGGCGACACCGCCCTCCTGAACGCACCCTTGCCGGAGCGTGTCAAGAAGGTGGAGGTCGATCCCATCACCGGCGTCCGCTGGAGCGACCGCATCACTCTGCCCTACCAGCCCTTCATCGGCACCATCGGAACCTCGCCGGAGATCGAGGCCATCTCTTCCCTGCATCCCGACTATTACGGGGGCAACATGGACCTGCCGGACGTCGCCCCGGGTTCGGTGATCTACCTGCCGGTCCATGCGCCCGGCGCGCTGCTCTATCTCGGCGACTGCCATGCGGCCCAGGGTGACGGGGAGCTGTGCGGTTTCGCCATCGAGCACCCGACGGTCACCACGGTCCAGGTGGATCTCATCAAGGACTGGAGCTTCCGCTGGCCACGGCTGGAGAACGAGCGGGTGATCATGACCATCGGCTCCGGCCGGCCGATGGAGGATGCCGCCCGCATCGCCTACCGCGAGCTGGTCCGCTGGATGGCCGCCGATTACGGCTTCGAGGAGTTGGACGCCTATATGCTTCTGACCCAGGCCGGCCGCCTGAGGGTCGGCAACATGGTCGATCCGAAATACAGCCTCGGGGCATCGATCGACAAGTCGATGCTGCTGGCGCAGGCGGCCGGCTGATACCGGGACCCGATGGAGCGCTTCGTTTCGCCGGGGCCGGCGCAGGCATCGTCCGTGTCGGAAGGAACGGGTTCGGGCAAGCGCCCGGAGCGCGGTCCGGACGCGGGCCATGACCGGCGCCCGGTCGCCGCGCCGATCCTGGCGGAACAGGCGCATGGTCGGGCTCCATTCTTTGAAGCGCGCCGGGTTGTCGACGG
>NZ_BADK01000387.1 GCF_000333595.1 Azospirillum sp. B506 | reverse complement strand
CTGCAGGCCGACACCGACGCATTTCTGGCCGAGCAGACCGCACGCGACGGCACAGCCGACCCGATCCTGACCATGGCCTCACGCCATGGCGAGTTCATGTCGCAAGCCTGGTCCTATGCGGTGGTTCGCCATCTGGGCCTGCCGCAGGGATGCCTGTTCTTTCCTGGTTCCTATCGGCGCGACGGGTATCAGGGCCCCCACCCGATGCAGGTCTGGATCGAGCAGGGGACCCACCATGGGCTGATGAATCTGGCGCAGGCCGGATTCACCGGCTATTCGGGATTGTTCGCTTTCATGGGCAACGACAATGGGCTGGAGCCATTCCCGCAGATGGCGAAGTGGACGCTGGATTGAAGGAGCGCCGGGCGCTCCTCACCCGCAAAGCGCATCCCAATCCAGCACGCCCGGGTCTTCCACCAGATGGTCGACGGCGTCGAAGACCACGGCAGGGTGCTGGGGCCAGGCGATGGTCAGCATGCCGGCAGCCTTGGCGCTGCGGGCGCCGGTGGGGCTGTCCTCGATCACCGCGCAGGCTTCCGGCGGCAGTCCCAGCATCTTCGCCGCCAGCAGATAGGGTTCCGGATGGGGCTTGCCGTTGGCGACGTCCTCGCGGGCGATGCTGAAGCGGAAATGCGGGATCGACATGGCGCGCATGTTGGCGTCGACGATCATGCGCCCGCCGTTCGACACGCAGGCCTGGGCCAGCCCGCGGGCGGCAAAGGCTTCGACCAGAGCGAAGGCGCCCTCGCGCGGGCGGACCTGGGCGACGCGGGCGACATACTGTGCGTTGATCTCGTCGGCCCAGGCGTGCAGGTCGACGGGGAAGGGGCGGCGGGCGTGCAGGGCGGCGTAAATCTCGCGGAAGGCCACGCCGTGCATCGACCGGCAGTCCTCCTCGCTCAACTCATGACCGTAGCCGCGGCAGACCTCGACGGTGATCTGCTGGTGCCAGGGTTCGCTGTCCATCAGCGTGCCGTCGATGTCCCACAGGATGGCGCGGATCGGCAGGCGGCCGGCGGGATCGACCATGGCGGTCATCGCAAAAGGAGATCGTCGCGGTGAATC
>NZ_BADK01000388.1 GCF_000333595.1 Azospirillum sp. B506 | reverse complement strand
GGAGATGACCGGCCGCAACCTGTCTGGTCCGCACCGCCGCCCGCGCGGCGGCGGAATAACGGATGGCGCCCGTCCCCTTCGTGCTTGAATCCCCCTCTCCCCCCCGGGGAGAGGGTCGGGGTGAGGGGGGCGCGTGGCGTGGAGGTGCAACGGGGGTGGGGCGAGGCTCGGCTTTTCGGCCAACGTCACGGAGCGCATCCCCCTCACCCAGCCCTCTCCCCAGGGGGGAGAGGGTATCCGCAGGGGAGAGGATATACGGGGCGGGAGAGGGATTGCTCGCCGGCATCGTCATCGCCGCCGGCCTGATCCTCACCCAGCCGGCGAATGCCCAGAGCGAAGCCCCCAAGGATACGCTGAAGCGCGTCGAGCAGCAGCTCCAGACCGGCAAGCAACGCCAGCAGCAGTTGGAGCGCCAATCCCAGGCGCTTCAGAGCGAACTCGACACCCTGCGCGGCCGGCTGATCGCGCTGGCCGATCAGGCGCGCGGTCAGGAGCAGACGCTCGATCAGCTGGAGGACACGCTCACCACGCTCGAAGCAGAGGAGCGCGAGCGTTCCGCCGGTCTCGACGCCGAGCGCCAGCAGATCGCCACCCTGCTGGCCGCCCTCCAGCGACTGGCGCGCATCCCGCCGGAGGCGGCGCTGGCGCGGCCGGAAAGCCCGGTCGATACCTTGCGGTCCGCCCTGCTGCTGCGCGATGCCGTACCGGCGCTGAAGGCGCGGGCCGATGCGCTGGCCCAGGCGCTGAGCGGGCTGGCCGACACCCGCGGCAAGCTGGTCGACCAACGCTCCAAGGCGCTGGCGGCACGGGTGGCGCTGACCGAAAAACAGGACGAGATGAACCGCCTGATCGCCCGGCGCGAGGAGCTGTCGCGCCAGACGGAGGAGGAGCGTGTCCAGGTCGGCCAGCGCATGGCGGAGCTGTCGGGGCAGGCCACCGACCTGCGCCAGCTGATGGAGCGGGTCGAGGCCGAACGCCGCGCCGCCATCGAAGCTGCCGCCCGCCGTGAAGCCGAGCGGCGTGAGGCGGAGCGCAAGGAAGCCGCCAAACGTGAGGCGGAGAAGCGCGAGGCCGAACGCCGCCTCGCCGCCCAGAAGGAAGCCGAGCGCAAGGAGGCCGAACGCAAGCTGGCCGAACTGCGCGCCGCCGAACAGAAAATCGCCGAACAGAAGGCCGCTGAGGAAAAGCGGGCGAAGGACGAAGCGGCCAGGGAAGCGGCGCGTGAGCGCGAGCTGGCCGCGAAGTCGCCGGACGGCCCGCCGGCCGTCTCCGGCATGGTGCTGCCCGCCGCCGGCAGGCTGACGACCCGCTTCGGCGAGGCCGACCGCTATGGCGCCACCAGCCGTGGCGTGACCGTCCAAACCCGCGCCGGGGCCGCCGTGGTGGCGCCGCGCGGCGGCACGATCGTGTTCGCCGGGCCCTTCAAGGGCTATGGCCTCATCTTGATCGTGGAACATGGCAACGGATATCATAGTTTGATTGCGGGTTTGGGCCGGATCGAAACGGCCGTCGGGCGTAAGGTGGCCAGCGGGGAACCGCTGGCGGTCATGCCGCCGGACGGCAATCCGGATCTCTATTTCGAGCTGCGACGAAACGGCCAGCCGATCAATCCGCAACGCGGGTTCGGCGCCCCGGAGGGGAAAGGACAAGGGTAGATGAGGATGATCAAGCGTGCCGCCACGGCGGCAGCTCTGGTGTTTCTGGGCGCCGGCGTCGCCACCGTCACCGCGCAGTCCAGCAATTCGTCGGACACCTACCGGCAGCTGAACCTGTTCGGCGACGTCTTCGAGCGCGTCCGCGCCGAATATGTCGAGCCGGTGACCGACGAACAGCTGATCGAATCGGCGATCAACGGGATGCTGACCTCGCTCGACCCGCATTCCAGCTATCTGAACAAGAAAAGCTTCCAGGACATGCAGGTCCAGACCCGCGGCGAGTTCGGCGGGCTGGGCATCGAGGTGACGATGGAGAACGGCCTGGTGAAGGTCGTCTCGCCCATCGACGACACCCCGGCCTTCCGCGCCGGCCTGCAGCCGGGCGACCTGATCGTCCAGCTGAACGGCGAGGCGGTGATGGGCCTCAGCCTGAACGAGGCGGTGGAGAAGATGCGCGGCCCCGTCGGCAGCGAGCTGAAGGTCACCGTCCGCCGCGGCGAGGCGGGCGAGCCCTTCACCGTGTCGCTGACCCGCGCCGTCATCAAGGTCCAGTCGGTCCGCTTCCGCACCGAAGGCGACATCGGCTATGTCCGCATCACCAGCTTCAACGAGCAGACGCAGAGCGGGCTGGAGAAGGCGATCGCTTCGATCCAGCAGCAGTTGGGCGACAAGCTGAAGGGTTTCGTGCTCGACCTGCGCAACAATCCGGGCGGTTTGCTCGACCAGGCGGTCTCGGTCTCCGACACCTTCCTGGAGAAGGGCGAGATCGTGTCGACCCGTGGCCGGCGGGCGGAGGAGGGCACCCGCTTCAACGCCAAGCCGGGCGACCTGATCAAGGGCCTGCCGCTGGTGGTGCTGATCAACGGCGGTTCGGCTTCGGCCTCGGAGATCGTCGCCGGCGCCTTGCAGGACCACAAGCGCGCGATCATCATGGGCACCCAGAGCTTCGGCAAGGGATCGGTGCAGACCATCATCCCGCTGCCCGGCCATGGCGCCATGCGGCTGACCACGGCGCGCTACTACACGCCCTCGGGCCGTTCGATCCAGCAGCTCGGCATCACCCCGGACATCGAGGTCCATGTCGCCAAGGTGGAGGATCTGGACAGGAACGTCATCCGCCGCCGCGAGGCCGATCTGAAGGGGGCGCTGGTCAATCCCGATGCCGCCAACAAGGCGCCGCGTCCGGCCACCACCAACCCGGCCGCTCCGGGCACGCCCGCGGCACCGAACCCGGCGGCGCCCGCGCCAGGGCCGGGGGCCGGTGCTGCGCCCGGTGCGGCTCCGGCAGCTCCTGGGGCGGCTCCCGGGGCGGCCCCGGCTCCGGCCGAAGGCGCTGCGGCGGAGGGTGCCGAGCCGCCCTTCGACTTCCAGCTCGCCCGCGCGCTGGATCTGCTGCGTGGCGTCGCCCTGTTCCAGCAGCGCTCCGCCGCGCGCTGACCGGAGCGGATGACGGTGAAGGCTCCCGCCCTGTTCGGTCGTCTGCGGTTCGATGTCCGGGGATTGCGCCCCGGACTCGGCTGGCTGCGCCGTTTCCGCCGCCGCGGAGACGGCATGGCGGGAGAGCCACGCAAGCCGTTCTCCCGGCCCCTGCTGGCCGCCGTCGCACTGGTGGCGGTCGCCTATGCCGGGTTGGCTGGGTGGCTGGCGTTGAACGCGGAGGCGACGCGGGAGGCTTGGCAGGCGTCGATCCCGTCGGCAACGGTGGCGGCCGCCCCGCCGCCGCCGCCACCGGCGCCCGAGCCCAAGGCGGCCGCATCCGCGGGGCCTGCGCCCCTGCCGACCGACGCCGCTCCGCTGCCCCTGCCGGGTGTTCCGGCGGCTGCGGTGACCCTGGTTCCGGCCCCGGTGCCGGGGCTGGTGGAGGACAGCCGGAACGGTCCGCTGCCGCGCATCGCCCAGGACGGGCGCAAGCCCTGGCAGGTCTATGCCCGGCCCTTCCCGGCGACCGACAAGCGGCCGCGCGTCGCCATCGTGATGTCGGACCTGGGGCTGAGCGGCGTCACCACCGGCAATGCGCTGGCAAAGCTTTCGCCCGGCATCACGCTGGCATTCCTGCCCTATGCCGAGCGGCTGGACGACTGGATTGAGCGCGCCCGCACCAAGGGTCACGAGGTGATGCTGTCGGTGCCGATGGAGCCGCTGAACTATCCGCGCGACGACCCCGGCCCGAATGCGCTGCTGACCATGCTCGGCCCCGACCGCAATGTCGAACGGCTGGAATGGTCGCTGGGCAAGGCGGTGGGCTATGTCGGCATCACCAGCACCACTGGCAGCAAATTCACCGCCAACCCGGC
>NZ_BADK01000389.1 GCF_000333595.1 Azospirillum sp. B506 | reverse complement strand
GATCGCCTTCACCGTGCCGCAGACGGTTCCATCGGCGAGTTCCGCACGCAGACCGATCAGATCGGCATGGTAGAGCATCTCCACCGACAAGTTCCACGCCCGCGGCCCGGTGGGGGCGGAGCAGCTGACCAGCTACAAGTATGTCGTGCGCGGCGATGGCCAGACGCGGCCTTAACGACAAAGCCCTCTTCCGCCCTACCGGAACCCTCTCCCCCCCGGGGAGAGGGCAGGGTGAGGGGGTTCCGTCTGCTGGACGATCCTCGAAGCGTGGCCCCCTCACCCAACCCTCTCCCCGCTCTCAGCGGGCCGAAGGTCCGCCTGTCGCGTCAGCGCAAACGAAGTTTGCGCTGACGCGGGGGGGAGAGGGTGACCGCTCCGGGGTGACGTCGGGGACGGATCGCGCCCCCCACCTCTATTCCGGCCCGCTCTATGGCGGGCTCACCGTCGGCATCCTCGGCGGGTCGTTCAATCCGGCCCATGCCGGACACCGGCACATCAGCCTGTTCGCGCTGAAGACGCTGGGGCTCGACCGGGTGTGGTGGATGGTCAGCCCGCAGAACCCGCTGAAGTCGACCTCCGGCATGGCCGCGCTGCCCGACCGGCTGGCCGAGGCGCGGGCCGTCGCCGCCCATCCCCGCATCGAGGTGACGGCGATCGAGACGGCGCTCGGCACCCGCTTCACCGCCGATACGCTGGCCAAGCTGCAGCGCCGCTTCCCCAAAACCCGCTTCGTCTGGTTGATGGGGGCGGACAATCTGCGGCAAATTCCGCGCTGGAAGCACTGGACTCGAATCTTCGACTCGGTGGCCGTTGCGGTTTTCGCCCGTCCCACCTATTCTCTTGGAGCGTTGAGCGGCAAAGCCGCCCAGCGTTACACCCGTCGGCGGGTGTCGGTGTCTGGGGTCAAAGGGCTGGCGCGCCGCAGGCGGCCGGCCTGGGCGTTCTTACGCAACCCCTTGCACCCGGCCTCGGCGACGGCGATCCGGCAGGCACGGGCCGCCGGGTCGTGAAACCGTTGCAAGAGGTTGGAGCCATCACCACGCACACCGAAACGGCCGCGACCGCTCCGCGGCCAGCCGCCGTTCCCCAGATCCTGGAGCCGCAGGACCTGAAGGCGCTCATCCAGGCGTCGCTCGACGCCGACCAGGCGGATGACGTGACCGTCATCGATCTCGCCGGGAAAACCACCTTCGCCGATTACATGATCGTGGCGTCGGGCCGCAACACGCGGCACATCGCCGCCATGGCGATGAAGCTGGCCGAAAAGCTGAAGCAGGCCGGCGTCCGCGGCGTCGAGATGGAAGGCATGACCCAGTGCGACTGGGTGCTGGTCGATGCCGGCGACGTGATCGTCCACCTGTTCAAGCCGGAAGTCCGGACCTTCTACAACATCGAGAAGATGTGGGGTCTGGAGCTGCCGACGCCGTCGGGCACGGCTCGGCTGAGCGCCTGACGAACCGGAGGCGGAGGGCCGCACCATGCGTCTGTGGCTCGCCGCCGTTGGGCGGTCGCGGGGAGGACCGACCCGCGACCTGTTCGACGAGTATGTCGGACGGCTCAGCTGGCCCTTCACCTTGAAGGAGGTCGAGGTGAAGAAACGCCTCTCCTCCGACGAATTGAAACGGCAGGAGGCCGAGCTGCTGCTCGCCGCCGTGCCGGTCGGCGCCATCGTGGTGGCGCTGGACGAGCGCGGCAAGGCCCTGCCCAGCGAGAGTTTCGCCGCCAGGATCGGCGACTGGCGCGACCGTGGCGCCGGCGACCTTGCCTTCCTGATCGGCGGTGCCGACGGCCATGGCGACGCGGTGCGCGCGCGGGCCGATTTCCTGCTCGCCTTCGGACCGATGACCTGGCCCCACATGCTGGTGCGCGGCATGCTTGCGGAGCAACTCTATCGCGCCCAACAAATTCTTGCCGGCCACCCCTATCACAGATCCTGATACCGAGCGTCGCATCCGGCGTTCGCACGCGCCGGAGCCCAGAGCTTAAAAAGCCAAAACACGAAACTCCGAGACCACAACCTTTCGAGAAAGGTAAGCGCGATGACCGAGACCAACCGACCCCGCCCCGTCGTCCTGTGCATTCTGGACGGCTGGGGCTATCGCGAGGAGCGGTCCGACAACGCGATCGCGCTGGGCGACACCCCGAATTGGGACCGCCTGTGGTCGGCCGAGCCGACGGCCTTCCTCGACGCCAGCGAGGAGGAGGTCGGCCTGCCGAAGGGCCAGATGGGCAACTCCGAGGTCGGCCACATGAATCTCGGCGCCGGCCGGGTCGTCATGCAGGATCTCGTGATGATCGACCATGCCATCGTCGAGGGCGAGCTTGAGCGCAACGCCGCGCTGAACGATCTGGTCAAGGCGATGCACAAGACCGGCGGGCGTGTCCATCTGATGGGCCTGCTGTCGCCGGGCGGCGTCCATTCGCACCAGGACCACATCGCGGCGCTGGCCGGCGTGCTGTCGCGCGAGGGCGTGCCGGTGGCTGTCCACGCCTTCACCGACGGCCGCGACGTGCCGCCGCAGAGCGCCAAGGATCAGGTCGCCGAGTTCATGGCCGATGTTTTCGAGCTGCCGGGCGTCGAGGTGGCGACCGTCATCGGCCGCTATTACGCCATGGACCGCGACAAGCGCTGGGACCGCGTCGCCAAGGCCTATGCCGCGATGACCAGGGCGGAGGGCGAGCGCGCCGCCGACCCGATCCAGGCGATCGAGCAGAGCTATGCCGCCGACAAGCATGATGAGTTCATCCTGCCGACGGTGATCGGCGACTATGCCGGCATGAAGGATGGCGATGCCATCCTGATGGCGAACTTCCGCGCCGACCGCGCCCGCGAGATCCTGGCCGCCTATGTCGAGCCGGCTTTCGACGGCTTCCCGGTGGATGGGGCGCCGAAGCTGGCCGCCGTGGTCGGCATGGTCGAATATTCGTCGGCGCTGGCGAAGCTGATGACCACCATCTTTTCGCCCAAAACCCTGACCAA
>NZ_BADK01000390.1 GCF_000333595.1 Azospirillum sp. B506 | reverse complement strand
CGGGGATCCTCTAGAGTCGTCCGCAACTTCGCATGGTCGTTGAAGGTCAGGCGCCCACGCAGGCGGACCACCGCCTCCCGATCAGACAGCTCGATGCCGTAATCCATAGGCCCGTCTTTCCGCAATGCTGGTTCATCGTACAATCGGCGGGCGTGCCGCGCTAGAAGAGTTCAATATCACCGCCGGCTCCGCTTCCGCCTGCGACATCGAGGTCGAGCACGCCATTTTCATCCAGCGCGGTGCCTTCCAGCAGCAGCTTGCGCACGAAGCGTTCCCGCATTTCGCTGAGCGTGAAGCGGCCCATCAGCTGGTTCAGCCATTCCTGCGGTTCCCGCACGCCGATGTCGGGGGGGATCTGGTCGCGGATGCGGCTTTCCAGATCGCCAAGCCCGGCGCTCATGATGGCCAGACTGTCGTTGATCGCCTCGATGCGCTGCTTGGTCAGATCCTGGAACTGCATGCCGGTGATGACGTGGGCGATGGTGGAGGACATGTCGGTCGAAACCGATGCCGCCGTCTCCAGCACCGTCTTGAAATGGGTGGTCTGCGCCACGAGGCTGTCCATCGTCTTGTCGACGCGCTCCTTGGCCAGCATCTGCGGCGACATGTCGGTGTTGGCGATCTGGCGCAGGATGTCGTGGCCGTTGCGCACCCCCTTCACCACGGCGGTGACCTTGCTGCGCATGCGCTCCGCCAGTTCTCCGGTGGAGCGGGATAGGTGCCTCACCTCCTGCGCGACCACGGCGAAGGTGCGCCCGGCCTCGCCGGCGCGGCTGGCCTCGATGGTGGCGTTCAGCGCCAGGAAGTTGGTCTGGCGGTTGATGCCGTCGATGTCGCCGATCGATTTTTCCAGCTCCGCCACGTCCTTCTGCACGTCGTCCAGCAGATAGACCATGCTCATCGCGTGGCGGGACAGGGTGACGATGTTGGTCACCATGTCGGTGATGATGCCTTGCATGCCGACGACCAGCGCGTCGAGCGGCACCCGTTCGCCGTCGATCTCGACGGACCCGGCCACGGCGACGATCTGCGCCACCCGCTCCGACTGTTCCATCGCCTTTTGCGCCAGTTCGCTGAAGCGTTCCGACAGGTCGAGGGTCGAGGTCTCCACATGGTCCGAGGTCCGCGTCAGCTCGCTCTGCACGATGTCGAGCGTGCGGCGCTGCACGTCGGCGAAGCCGAGCCAGGTCGACAGCAGCTCCGCGGTGACCGCGACCTTGGCTGCGCCGTCCGGGTGCGCGGACGTATCCTGCGGCGCGGCAGTCGCAAGGCCCGTCCGGACGGCGTCATGGGCAGCGGGATTGAACATGCTGGTGCTCCTTGGAAACTCTGCCCCGGGAAACTCAGACCCAGGAAACTCTGCCCGTGGAAACCCGATCCGGATGCCCGGTCAGGTCGGTGCGGTGCGGGGACGTTCGCCGACGGCGTCGAACGCGCGCAGCATCTCGGCGGGGATTTGGCCGAGCGGCAGTTCGACCGCGACCGCGCCCGCCTCCCTGGCGGCGCGCGGCATTCCATAGACGACGCAGCTCGATTCCTGCTCGCCGATGGTGAAGGCGCCGGCTTCACGCATCGCCTTCATGCCGATGGCGCCGTCGCGGCCCATGCCCGACAGGATGACGCCGACGGCATTGTTGCCGGCCGCCCTGGCGACGGAGGCGAACAGCACGTCGACCGACGGGCGGTGACCGCTGACCGGCGGCGTGTCCTGGATGTGGCAGACGAAGCCGGCGGTGTCGCGGACGATGGCGAGATGGCGGTCGCCGGGGGCGATCAGCGCCAGCCCCTGGGCCGGCCGGTCGCCATGGGCGGCCACCCGCACGGTGGGGGCGGACAGCCGGTCCAGCCGGGCGGCGAAGCTGGGCACATAGCTGGGCCCCATATGCTGGGTGATGACGATGGGGGGGCAGTCGCCCGGCATGGCGGCCAGGACGTCGCGGATGCGCTCCACCCCGCCGGTCGAGGCACCGATGGCGATCAGCCGCTTGCCCGATCCGGCGCGCCGCGGAGCCGGCAGGACGCCGTGGACGGGGGCCGGGCGGCGCATGGTCAGGCGCGCGGTGGCGGCGACGCGGATCTTGGAGACCAGCTCCATCGCCGTCGCCTCGAAGCCCTGCCCGTCGGAGCCGCCGGGTTTGGCGACGCAGTCCACCGCCCCCAGCTCCAGCGCGCGGATGGCGGCGTCGGACCCCTCGCGGGTCAGGGAGGAGACCATGATGACCGGCGTCGGCCGCAGCGTCATGATCTTCTCAAGGAAGGACAGGCCATCCATCTTCGGCATCTCGACGTCCAGGGTGATGACGTCGGGGTTGGTGGCCTTGATCACCTCGCGCGCCTCGAAGGCGTCGCGGGCGACGCCGGCCCCCTCCTTCCCCGCCTCGCGGCTCAGGATGTCCTTCAGCATTTCGCGCATCAGGGCGCTGTCGTCGACGATGACGACACGGATCGGTCTGGACATCGGTCAGCTCCCTCCCGCATCGGTCGGCACGAGCGGTTCGACCTTGCCCTCCTCGGGGGTGCGGTCCAGGCGGGTGATGAAATGCCGTTCGCGCGTGACGGCGTCGGCCGCCGCCTCCGGCCGCAGCAGGCGGCGCAGCGCCCGCCCGCTGTGCGGGAAATAATGCAGCCGCCGGGCGGAGCCGCCGCCGAGATCATAGCCGGCGAGCGTCAGCCCTTCCGTCCGCACGTAATCCAGTGCGAAGCGGCTGTTCAGCCCGCCGATATCGTAGCTCGAGTCGATGACGCGGCCGCCGCCGAACAGCTTGACCTGCAGGCGCCGGCGCTCCGCCCCCGCCGCCAGCAATGCGTCGATCAGCCGTTCCATCGCGACCGAACCATAGCGCGCAGCCATGCCGGCACCGTCCGGCTCGCTCTCCAGCAGGTCGGGCAGCATGAAATGGTTCATGCCGCCGATGCCCCGCACCGGGTCGTGGATGCAGGCCGCCACGCAGGATCCCAGCGTCGTCGCGATCATCAGGTCGGGGCGGTCGCTGACCGCCTGCTCTCCCAGCGCGATCTTGACGGTGTCGACCTTGAATTCCTGGTTGAAATAGCGGCCGCTGCCCATGCGGCGGGGCGATGCGGCGCGGGCCGGCTCGGGACTGGACTCGGGGGCGGCATGCATCGCTCAGTCCCTCCGGTAGATCGTCGGGCCTGCCTGCCGGAACAGGTTCGAGACGCCATACAGGCTTTCGGAATGGCCGAGGAACAGATAGCCACCGGGACGAAGCATCCGGGCGAAGTTCTCGATCACCTGCATCCGGCCGCGGCGGTCGAAATAAATCAGGACATTCCGGCAGAAGATCGCGTCGAACGGGCCGGACATCGGCCAATGTTCCAGCAGGTTCAGAGGCTTGACGGTGACGAGGCGTTTCAGCTCCTCGCCCATCGCCACGGCCGGCTCACCGTCCAGCCGGGTGTCGGTGGTGAAGCGCAGGCGGATCGACGGTGGAATGCCGGTGGCCCCCGACAGCGGGTAGATGCCGCGCCGGGCGGTGTCCACCATGTGGGTATCGATGTCGGTGGCGAGGATGCGGGCGTCCCAGCGGCGCAAATCCGCCCCCATGGTGGAGACCAGAACCATCGCCATGGTGTAGGGCTCCGGTCCCGAGGAGCAGCCGGCCGACCACAACCGCAGCCGCGGCTTCGGCTGGCCGGCGTTCAGCATCCGCACCTCCGGCAGGACGGTGGAGGCGAGGAAGTCGAAATGGTGCGATTCGCGATAGAAGCTGGTCAGGTTGGTGGTCAGCGCATTGACCAGGAAGCCGATCTCGTCCGCCACATCGTCACTTTGCAGCAGGGCGCAATAGGCGTCGAAGTCGGGCAGCCGCAGTTCGCGCAGGCGGCGGGCCAGCCGGGCATAGACCATCTCGGCCTTGTGCGGTGCCAGCGCGATGCCGGCCAGCTGGTAGAGCAGGGCGGCGATCAGGTCGAAATGGTGCCGTTCGAAATGGAACTCGCGCGCGCCACCGGACACCGCGGCCGGAGGGCGCCGCAGCGTCGCGGTGTCGGTCGATAAGGCGGGCGGGCGTTCGGTCATCGCGACACCGGGTGTGTCCTCAAGCGGTTGCAGGTCTGGCGGACTGTGCGGGCAACGGACTTCGCGTCACCGTGGGCTTTCCGCCCGCTGCGGTCAGGTCGGCTCCAGCGCGGCGCGGGCGGCGGCGTCCTGATCGACATGCTCGCCGGCAAACAGCTTGCCCACGTTCAGCAGGGTCACCATGCGGTTCTCGGCGGTGTAGAGGCCGCTGAGATATTCCGCGTCGATCAGGCCGCTGTCGACATCGGGCGGCGGCTTGATGGCGTCGTGGCCGATGGCCAGGATGTCGGAAATGGCGTCGACCAGGATGCCGCGGGTGCGTTCGCCCACCTGCATCACCACCACGACGTGGCGCTTGGTCACCTGGGTCGGGCCGCCGCCGAAGCGGGCGCGCAGGTCGAAGATCGGGATGATGATGCCGCGCAGGTTGATCACGCCGCGGACATAATCGGGCAGGTTCGGCAGGCGGCTTTCCGGCGTCCAGCCGCGGATTTCGCGTACGGCCAGGATGTTGATGCCATATTCCTCGCTGCCGACCGTGAAGGTGACATATTGCTCCTCGTTCCCGTTCGCGGTGCCGGCGGACTGGAGATCGGTGCGGGAGCTGACGGGGGCGAGTGCGGTGGAGCTGCTCATCGCTGGACCTCAAACCGTTTGGCGTTGACGCTGGTCGGTCCTGTCCGCCGGGGCGGGCAGGGATGGGGGAGACGGGACGCTGCTGCCGGTGCCGTTTCCGGCACCGTGGCGGCTCATTTCGCGCAGGCCCGCGACGTCGAGGATCAGGGCGACCCGGCCGTCGCCCAGGATGGTGGCGGCGGCGACGCCGTCCAGCCGGCGGAAGTTGGCCTCAAGGCTCTTGATGACGACCTGCTGCTGGCCCAGCACCTCGTCCACCACAAGGCCGAGGCGGGAACCGTCCTCCGTCTCAACCAGCACGACCAGCCCCCTGGTGGCGTCGTCGATGGCCTTGGGGATGCCGAACAGCCGGTGCAGGTGCACCAGCCGCACATATTCGCCGCGCGCCATGATGACGTCGCACTTGTTGACCAGCCCATGCAGGTCGGCCGGCTTCGGCCGCAGGCTCTCCACGATGTTGGTCAGCGGCAGGACGAAGCGTTCCTCTCCCACCGAGATCACCATGCCGTCCAGCACCGCCAGCGTCAGCGGCAGCGACAGGACGAAGCGCGACCCTTCGCCCGGCGTCGAGTAGACGCCGATGCGCCCGCCCAGGCTGGAGATGTTCCGCCGCACCACATCCATGCCGACGCCGCGGCCGGACAGGTTCGAGACCTGATCGGCGGTGGAGAAGCCGGGCAGGAAGATCAGATTGTCGATCTCTTCGTCCGACAGGGTGGACCCCGGCTGCACCAGCCCCTTTTCGATCGCCTTGGACAGCACCTTGGCGCGGTTGATGCCACGGCCGTCGTCGGTCACCTCGATCACGATGCGGCCGGACCGGTGGGCGGCCGACAGATGCACGGTGCCGGCGCGCGGCTTGCCGACCCGCTCCCGCTCCTCCGGGCTTTCCAGCCCATGGTCGATGGAATTGCGGATCATGTGGGTCAGCGGATCGACGAGATTCTCGACGACCGTCTTGTCGACCTCCGTCGTCTCGCCCGAGGTGACCAGCATCACCTCCTTGCCGGTGGCTGCGGCACATTCGCGCACCAGCCGCGGCATGCGGGAGAAGACGCTGGAGACCGGCTGGGCGCGGATCGACATCACGCTCTCCCGCAGTTCGCGGGTGTGCTGGGCGAGGCCCTCCAGCCCCTCCAGCAGTTCCTGGAACTGGCCGGGCGGCAGGTCGCGCAGATGCTCCGCGATCATCGCCTGGGTGATGACCATCTCGCCGACCATGTTGACCAGGCGGTCGATCTTGTCGAGATCGACGCGGATGGTGTGGGTGGTGGGTCCGGCATGGTCGCCGCCCCCAGCAGCGCCCCCCGCACGTTTGGCGCCGTCGCCAGGCTTCGCCGTGCCCGACGTGGTGGCAGCCGGGGTGATGGGCGTAGCCGCCGCCGCCGGGCCGGCCGGAACGGGAACCGCCGGCGAGACCGCGACGGGTTCTGCCGGTGGGATGATCGCGGGCGGCGGGGCCTCGGCGCTGATGGTGATGTCGCAATCGTCGGCGACGAACTCGAACACATCGTCGATCCGGGCGCGGTCGACCTGCGGACCGGCGAGCAGAGTCACCGTCCAGGACAGGTGCAGCAGCTCGGCGTCGAGGTCGCGCAGGGAGGGCAGCTTGTCAAGGTGGCAGACGACTTCCGCCTCGCCCAGCCGGCGCAGGGCGCGCAGCATGTAGGTCGGCTCGTTGCCCGACAGCAGCAGTTCGGCCTTCGGACGGAAAACGACGGTCCAGCGTAGCGTCCCTTCGGGGATGGTCCCCGAGGAAGCGGCAGCAGGCCGGTCGTCGCGCGCCGCCTGGATTGCGGCCAGTGCGTCGCCGAAGATGCCGGCCTCGTCATCCTCATCGTCGGGATGGAGCATCGTTGCGGTCGGCGGTACCCCGGCAACGTCCTCCGCCGGTGCCCCGGCCTTGCCCAGGAAGCGGCGCAGCGCCGCGACGGTGTCGTCGGTGGTGCCGGCCGGCGCTTCCGTCTCGTCGGCGGCATGGGCGAGCAGGCGGGCCAACACGTCGTTGGCACGGATCAGCGTGTCGACCAGTTCGGTGGTGATCGGGATTTCGGCGTTGCGCACGCCGTCCATCACCGTTTCGAATTCGTGCGCGAAGGCGACGAGCTCGTTGAAGCCGAAGGCACCGCCACCGCCCTTGATCGAATGGACGGCGCGGAAGATCGCGTTGACCTCGTCCATATCGACCTCGCCGGGGGCGAGACGCAGCAGCCCGGCCTCGGCGACGGCCAGGAGTTCGGCGCTTTCGTCGAAGTAGGTCTGCTTGAAACGGCTGAGATCGTCCACGGCTGTCGCCTCCCTGACGCTGACGGCTTGGGGTCAGCCGCAGACCTTCTGCACCACCGACACCAGCTTGTCGGGGTTGAAGGGTTTCACGATCCAGCCGGTGGCGCCGGCGGCCCGGCCCTCGGCCTTCTTGCTCTCGTCCGCTTCGGTGGTCAGCATCAGGATCGGCAGGGTGCGGTGGGCCGGGACGGCGCGCAGCTTGCGGATCAGGGTCAGCCCGTCCATCACCGGCATGTTCAGGTCGGTGATGACCAGATCGACCTTGGTGGCGGCGATGGCGTTCATCGCCTGCTGGCCGTCGGCGGCCTCGACCACGTCGTAACCGGCGCCCCGCAGGGTGAAGGACACCATGTCGCGCATGGTGCGCGAGTCATCCACCGTCATCACTTTCTTCTTCATGCACGCCTCCACTGCTTCAGCCAGCCGGCCAGACCCAAATCCTCGCAGGCTTCGGCGAGGATTTCGGACGGGCGCAGAATGGCGAAGAAAATGCCTTGTTCCGCCGCATCGCGGGAGGCGACGACCAGCGCCTGGATGCAGGCGGCGCTGATGCGTTCGACCGTGTCCGCCTGGACGGTGACGTCCACCGAAGCCTTGAATGCGGCGCGCAGGCTGTCGAGCAGGGGTTGCGCCATGGGCAAATCGAGGTCGCTCGGCAGGCCCAGGCGGACCCGGCCGTCATCCTCCTCCGTCCACTTGATCAGCGACACGCCACCCCTCCGTCCAAAGCCGGCCCGCTCCTGCGCATTCCGGTTGCAGCAGCGACGTTGCCAGAAGGCGTCTCAAGGATTCGTTAAGCGGACGCCATGGGTGGGCCGGGGGGGGCGGGAAGTTGGGGATAACGGCAATCAAAAATGCGACATGCAGCCGGGATCCGCGCCCGGGGATGCGGATCAGCGCTTTGCCAGTGCGATCAGCGGACGGAACTCCGCCAGGACCGATTCATAGACCGGCCGCTTGAAGGCGACGATCAGGCCCGGCAACTCTTCGGCGTCGATCCATTTCCAGGCGTCGAATTCCGGATGGCCGGTGTCGAGCCGGATGTCGGATTCGGCACCGGTGAAGCGGGCCAGCATCCACATCTGCTCCTGCCCGCGCCAGCGTCCCTTCCACACCTTGCCCAGCAGGTCGTCGGGCAGGTCGTAGCGGTGGGGGGCGGCGGTCATGGCGATGAAGTCGGCCTTGGCGGTGCCGATCTCCTCCTCCAGCTCGCGGAAGGCGGCAGTCCGGGCATCCTCGCCTTTGTCGATGCCGCCCTGGGGCATCTGCCAGTCGGCCTCCGAGCCGCAGCGCCGCGCGACGAACACCTCGCCGCGCTCGTTCAACAGCATGATCCCGACGCAGGGGCGGTAAGGGAGGGTATTGCGGTCGATGGGGGCGGACATGCCGGGGAACTCCGTTCGGGTCAGGCTTTCGTGAGGAAGAAATAAACGGTCATGCCGGCGCCCACCAGGATCACCAGCTTGCGCAGGACCGGCGGCGGGATGCGGCGGGCGACCGACGCGCCGGCATAGCCGCCGGCCATGGCGGCGACCAGCATCACCAGCGCCTCCGTCCAATAGACCGCACCGCCGGCGACGAAGGCCGCCACCGCCACCGCGTTCAGGCAGCCGGAGACCAGCGACTTCAGCCCGTTCATCGCATGCAGGTCGGTCAGGCCGAAAACCCCAAGCGTCGCCAGGATCAGGATGCCGATGCCGCCGCCGAAATAGCCGCCATAGACCGCGATCAGGAACTGCACCGCCAGCACCGTGCCATGGCCGATGGTGACGTTGCGCCGCACCCAGGCCGAGGCCGTCGGGCCGATGGCGAACAGCAGCGTCGCGAACAGCAGAAGCCACGGCACGATGACCTCGAAGGTCCGCTGCGGCGTCCACAGCAGAAGCAGGGCGCCGAGCAGCCCGCCGACGAGGCTGATGCCGAGGAAGGAGGGCAGGTGGACCTCGCGGATGCGGCCGAGTTCCCGCCGGTAGCCGAAGGCGCTGGCGAGCGCGCCGGGTGACACCGCGACGGTGCTGGTGGCGTTGGCGTTCAGCGGCGGCACGCCGGCCAGGATCAGCGCCGGGAAGGTCAGAAAACTGCCGCCCCCGGCCACGGCGTTCAGCACGCCGGCCAAGAAGGCGGAGACGATCAGCAGCAGCGTCAGCATGTCACCCTACCTGACAACCTTCCCCCGGCGGTGCCGACGCGTTGCGTTTTGCACACGCCCGCCCATACCGCAACGCCGAAGTCCCACAACCGCGCGGCTTTCGCAACCCCGAACAATTCGTTAAGGTCGTCGTCCCTTCAACGGATAGAGTGTCCGGAGACCTCCATGTCCGCCCTGCTCGATACCACCGACGCCCTGCACGACCAGATGATCGCCCTCGGCCGCGCCGCCCGCGCCGCCGCGGCCGCGCTGGCGACCGTGCCAGGACCGTCGAAGGACCGGGCGCTGAGGGCGGCCGCGGCGGCCATCCGCGCCCGCGCCGCCGAGATCAAGGCCGCGAACGCCGAGGACATGGCGAACGCCCGCGACCTGTCCGGCCCCATGCGCGAACGGCTGATGCTGGACGACAAGCGCATCGAGGCGATGGCCAAGGGGCTTGAGGACATCGCCGACTTCCCCGATCCCATCGGTGGTGTGCTGGCCGACTGGACGCGGCCCAACGGTCTGCACATCCAGCGCGTCCGCGTGCCGCTGGGCGTCGTCGGCATCATCTATGAAAGCCGGCCCAACGTGACGGCGGACGCCGGCGGCATCTGCCTGAAGTCAGGCAACGCCGCCATCCTGCGCGGCGGTTCGGAGAGCATCCGGTCGTCCCGCGCCATCGCCGACTGCCTGGTCCAGGGCCTGCGCGAGGCCGGGCTGCCGGAGGCGGCGATCCAGCTGGTGCCGACCACCGACCGAGCCGCCGTCGGCCACATGCTGACGATGCGCGAGTACATCGACGTCATCATCCCGCGCGGCGGCAAGTCGCTGATCCAGCGCATCGCCGACGAGAGCCGGGTGCCGGTCATCAAGCATCTGGACGGCAACTGCCACGTCTATGTCGATGCCGCCGCCGACCTGGAGACGGCGCGCAAGGTGGTGCTGAACGCCAAGATGCGCCGCACGTCGATCTGTGGCGCCGCCGAGACGCTGCTTGTCGACCGCGCCATCGCCGACAAGGCCCTGCCGGTTCTGGTGAAGGATCTGCTCGATGCAGGCTGTGCGGTGCGCGGCGATGCGGCGGCCCGGGCGGTCGATCCGCGGGTGACGGCGGTGGCACCGGAGGATTGGGACACCGAGTATCTCGACGCCATCATCGCCTGTG
>NZ_BADK01000391.1 GCF_000333595.1 Azospirillum sp. B506 | reverse complement strand
CGCTTTCCGGGGAGCCAGCCGGATTTGGCGTGACGCATCGGTTGCCAGTCCGGCGGTCAGTCCTCGGCAGCCTCTTCATGCCCGCTGACGGGAACCTGTCTGAGGAAATCCTGCAGCGTGGTCTGGAGATCGCCCAATGCCGCCCGATACCGGTCGGGCTGTTCCGATCGGCAGGCCAGACACAAGGTCCGGGCCGCCACCACGATTTCGGTGAAGCCGAACATGCCTGCCGCTCCGACCATCCGGTGGGAAACCTCGTACAGGTCCCGCGGGCTGTTGCGGGCCTCCGCCAGCTCGGTCAGGGCGGTCTTCACAGTGCCGATGAACATCCGGATCATCGCCGTGGCCTGCGCAGTGCCGACGGCTGCGGCGATGCTGCCGGGCCGGGGCTGCAACGCCCCGGCCTCCGGCGCGGGAATGACGGTCTGCATGTCCGGCGCGGTATCGGGGAGATCCGGGGACTGCAAATCCGGGGACTGCAAATGGGCGGCGATGGCCTGCAGCAGATCCTCGATCCGGAAGGGTTTGGCGATATGCCCGTCCATCCCGGAGGCCAGACAATTGGCCACGTCGTCATGGAATGCGTCGGCGGTGAGGGCCAGGACGGGAATCCGGCTGCGGTCGCCGGTCATCGCCCGGATCGCACGGGTGGCATCGGGGCCGCCCATCCCAGGGAGATGAACGTCCATCAGCACAAGGTCGAGCGCCTCCCGCCCAACTGTGGCCAATGCCTCCTCGCCGGTTCCTGCGACGCTCACGCCGTATCCCGCCTGTTCCAGGACAGTCCGGGTCAGCGTCCGGGTGATCGGGTTGTCCTCCACCACCAGGATGCGCGAGCCAGCCGGTGGACGGATCCCCTTCTGCGGTGGCGCGTCGGCATCCTCGGAGCGGGGGTGGGCCATTGGCAGCGGCACCGTGAAGTGGAAGCTGCTTCCCTGTCCCTCCAGGCTGTCGAAGCCGATGGAGCCGCCCATCATCTCCACCAGCCCCTTGCAGACCGCCAACCCCAGGCCGGTGCCACCGTAAGTCCGCGTGGTCGAATCGTCGGCTTGGCTGAAGCGTTTGAACAGGCGGTCGTGACGGTCCGCCGGGATGCCGATCCCCGTGTCCCGGATGCTGACATGCATCGTGGCCTGTCCCATGGCGGTCGGCTTCAGCGAGACGGAGAGATGGACCTCGCCCTGTTTGGTGAACTTGACGGCGTTGTTGAGCAGGTTGCCGATCACCTGCTGCAGCCTCATCGGATCGCCCTTGACCCAGGCGGTGGCGTCCAGCGAGAAATCGCACTGCAGACCGAGTCCCTTGGCCGACGCCATCGGCTCCACCAGGGCGATGCAGCGCTCGACCATGCCGCGGACCTCGAACTCCACCGACTCCAGCGTCACATGGCCGCCTTCGATCTTGGAATAGTCCAGGATGTCGTTGATGACGTTGAGCAGGATGCGTCCGCTGCTGACCTGGAGCTTGAGCCACTCCTTCTGCACCGGGGCGAGCGGCGATTTCGCCAGCAATTCTGAAAAGCCGAGGATGCCGGTGAGAGGAGTGCGCAGTTCGTGGCTGATCATCGCCATGAATGCCGACTTCTCGTCACTTTCGCGATTGGCGCGGGCCAGTCCGCTCGACAGGGTTTCCGTCCGGGCCTCCAGCCTGCGGACCTTCCGCCAGACAAGCACGGAGGCCGCGACGACCAGGGCGAGGAGAATCAAGCCGCCATTGGCAAGAAACCGCAGCCAGAACGGCCGATAGGTCTGTTCCGCCACCGGGATCGGAATGGCCATGGCCAGCCGCCATCCGGTCGTTCCCAGCGCAGTGATCACCACATAGGACGGGCGGCCTTCCTTGGTGAGGAATTGTTGAATGCCGGTGCGTCCGGCCCTGATCGCATCGACCAGATCGGGGGTTGCGCTGGTGCCGACGAAGGTCTCGCCCTGCTCGCTGCGCCCCACAATCGACAGGGAGCGGTCGAGCAGGGCGGCGACCCATCCCTTGTGGCCGATCGCGGATCGCAGCAGGTCGTTGAACATCCTCGGGTCGATGAGCCCAGTCAGCACATAGGCAACCCGGCCGTCCCGCAGGATCGGGATTTCCAGCGGGATCGCTCCGGCGCTCAGGTCGCCCACCTCCGGCACGCCGGAGGTCCAGACGGGCGATGCCATGTCCATGGGCGCCTGCTCGGCCGCAGATCCGGGCAAATCACCGCCGACATTGAAGATCGTTCGTTTGCGGTCGCGCAGTGTGATGGCGAGGATGGAGGGATGAAGCTGGCGGGCCAGTCTGGCGCGGGCCTCGAACTCGGCAATTTCGCCGGATGCAGTGTCTGTGGCGGTCCGTTGCAGCAGGGTCAGGCCGCTGAGGAAGGACGTCTCGTGCTGGATCAGCTGCTGGACGGAGGCCGAGGTGTGTTCAAGCTCATCCTCAAGGTTGGTCCTGATGATCTCCTGCTGCAACCGGTTGACCGTGACCAACAGCAACAGGGCATAGGCGGCAAGCGGCAACAAAGCTGCCGCAATCCAATGCGGACGCATGTCGTCAGCTCCGCAAAATTGAACTAAGGTGAACTCTTGTGAAATTGTTCAGATATCTTGTCTGCCAATCGGGCATCTGAAGTCTGTCATGTTCCTCTCTGCCATCTTTCAAATAATAAACAAGTCAGAAAATAGGGATAGTGGGGAAAATGAGAGCGGCCGATCTTTTCAGATTTTTAAATTGTGCCGATCCAAGTCATCCACCTTTGGTGGTGTCTGATGGCTTGGTGACCTTGCCTTGACCTGACACTGTCGGTGCAGGGGCCTTTGGCAGGCGGATGGGCATCGCCGGCCTGTCCGATCTCGGCGTCAGGCAAGTTGGAAATTGACGGTAATACCCACCGGCGGCTGGCAGCCGGAAAGACGGAGCGCATGTTGGACCGTCCTGCGCCTGTCGCGATCGGATCGCCACCCATCCTCTCCTGGCGGGAATGCCGGGAAGGCGGAGAGGAGGGGCGGCGGTATCCGGCGTCGGGCCTTTCCTCAACTGCCCCCTTCGATCGTCCGCGTCGGCGTCACACCGTCCGGTTTGCCGACCAGCACGGTCAGCAGCTTGGCCGGGTCGAGCAGGCGCTGGGCGACACGCTTGATGTCTGCCTGGGTCACCGCATTGATGTAGCGGTCGCGCTGGTTGAGATAGTCGATGCCCAGCCTGTCCCGCTTCACCTGCAGCAGGATGCGGGCAATCGCCTGGGTCGAGCCGAGCTGCAGCGGGAAGGAGCCGGTCAGGTAGGTCTTGGCGTCTGCCATCTCCTGGTCGGTCAGGCCGTCCTTGGCCATGCGCGCCCATTCCTGGCGGATGATGTCCAATGCCTGCCCCGCCTTGGCGTTGACGGTGGAGCCGCCTGCCATCACCAGCGCCGCGTGGTCCATCGGAATCAGGTAGCTGTAGACGCCATAGCTGAGGCCGCGTTTCTCCCGCACCTCTTCCATCAGGCGGGAGCCGAAGCCGCCACCGCCCAGCACATAGTTCATCACCGTGGCGGCGTACCAGTCGGGATCGTCGCGCTTGACCCCCGGCTGGCCCATCAGCATCACCGTCTGCGCGGTCGGGCGCGGCAGCAGGATGGTCTGGCCCAGGCCGGACATCGTCACGTCGGGGATCGGCGTCGCATCGGCCTTGGCCGGCAGCCCGCCGAACACCGTGTCCAGCGCCTTGCCGAGGTCCTCCGGCGTGATGTCGCCGGTGGCTGCCACCACCAGCCGGTCGCGGCCGAACTGGCCCTTCACGAAGGCGCGCAGGTCGTCGGGGGTGATGGCCGGCAGGCTGTCCAGGCTGCCGCGGCTCTCGCTGCCATAGGGATGGTCGGGGAAGGCGGTGGCGTAGAACTGGCGCCGCGCGACATAGTTGGGGTCGGCGAGGTCGCGCCTCAGGCTGGCCATGACGGAGGCCCGCATGCGGTCCAGCGCCTCGGGCGCGAAATGCGGCTCGGTCATTGCCAGCCGGGTCAGCTCCAGCGCCTCCTCGCGATTCTCGGCGAGGGTGCGCATCGAGCCGCCGAAGCCGTCGCGGCCGGACTCGAAGCCCAGCGCGATGGCCCTGTCCTGCAACCGCGCCTGGAAGGCCTGTGAATCGTATGGCCCGGCACCTTCGTCCAGCATGGTGGAGGCGAGGTTCGCCAGCCCCTCCTTGCCCTTCGGGTCGGTGCCGCCGGCCCCGTCGAAGACCCATTCCAGCGCCACCACCGGCACCTTGTGGTCCTCGACCAGCCACGCCTCGATCCCGCCGGGGCTGACCACCCGCTTGATCTCCATGGCCTGGGCGGGCGAGAGGAGGGCCAGCGCCGTGGCAAAGAATACCGCAGCAGTCAGACGCAGATTCCCTCTCCCCCCCGGGGAGAGGGTTAGGGTGAGGGGGAGCCACAGCGAGGAGAAAGTCTTGGGCATATGCTTCGCCAGCCGGAAAAAGCCACGCAGTGCATCCCCCTCACCCCGACCCTCTCCCCGGGGGGGAGAGGGAGGAAGCCCGCGGGCAGATGAAACATCGTGAAATGTGATCATCCTCAACTGTCCTTTCCGGTCGGGGGCAGCAGCAGGCCGGTGACGTGGTTGGTCTGGCTCAGAACGGCGCGGGCTGCGGCATTCACCTGATCGGCGGTGACCGCGTCGATGCGCACCGGCCAGCTTTCCACGTCGTCGATGCTCTGGCCGGTGGCCAGCGCGGCACCCAGCGTCTGGGCCGGGCCTGTCAGGCTGTCACGGGCATAGGCCGCGGAGGCCAGCATCCGCTTGCGGGCGGTGGCGACCTCCTCCTCCGTCACGCCGGATTTCAGCAGCGTGTCGACCTCGGCCCACAGAGCCGATTCGAGCTTGTCCATCGGCACCCCGGCGGCCGGGCTGGCACCGACGCTGAGCGTCGCCATGTCCCAGGCGGTCGGACCGTAGCCGAGCCACGCCGAGGTGGCGAGCTTCTGGTCCACCACCAGGCTGCGATAGAGGCGCGAGGTGGTGCCGCCGCTCATGATCTCTGCCAGCACCTGCAACGCATAGGCCTGGCTGTTCTGGTCCAGGCGATAGGATGGCGCGACCCAGATGCGGCGGACCGACGGCTGCCGCACCTCCGCGTCCCGCAGGACCACCTGACGGGAGGAGGTCAGCGGCGGTTCGGTTACCCGCTTGCGTTCCGGCACCGGACGGGCCGGGATGGCGCCGTAATAGCGCTCGGCCAGCGGCTTCAGTTCCGCCGCGGTCACGTCGCCGGACACCACCAGGATGGCGTTGTTGGGCGTGTACCAGGTCTTGTAGAAGCGCTCCGCCATCTCGCGCGTCAGGGCCGACATCTCCTGCGGCCAGCCGATCACCGGGGTGCCGTAGGGGTGGTGGACGAACAGGGTGGCGTTGATCTGCTCGCCGATGCGGTCGGCCGGCTCGTTCTCGATGCGCTGGCGCCGCTCCTCGATGATGACGTCGCGTTCGGGATAGACCACCGCGTCGGTCAGCTTCAGGTTGGCCATGCGGTCCGACTCCATCCGCATCACCATCTCCAGCCGGTCGCGGGCGACGTTCTGGTAATAGGCGGTGTAGTCGTAGCTGGTGAAGGCGTTGTCGCGCCCGCCATTCTTGGCGATGATCCGGCTGAACTCGCCGGGCTGGATCGCGTCCGTCCCCTTGAACATCAGGTGTTCGAGGAAATGGGCGATGCCGGACTGGCCGCGCTCCTCGTCGGCGGCGCCCACCTTGTACCAGACCATGTGGGTCACGACCGGCACGCGGTGGTTGGGGATCACCACCACCTGCATGCCGTTGGACAGGGTGAAGCTTTCGGGGAAGAACACCCCCTTTTCCGCCGCATGGGCTGGCTGCAGCCCGAGCGGAAGCGATGACAGGGGGGCCGCGACGGTCATCGTCAGGGCGAGGAGTCCGGCCGCGGCGAAGCGGCGGGCTGGAAGGCAGGCGGGCATGAGGGCTCCCGGATCAGGAGGTCCGAATCGAAAGGGCGCCCTTCGCTGGGAAGGACGCCCCCGGAAACTGGTGTGATGTCGTGTCCTGGACAAGACCGAAAGGGTCGACCGGAACCGACTGGGGTTAGAACAGGCCTTCCAGCGGCGCCTTGCGCTTGCGCTCGATCGTCGGGGTGGCGGCGCCATCGACCGCCTTGCCCTGGGCCTGGGCCTCGCGCAGGCGCTGCTGCTCCTTGGCCGGGTCGACGACGGAGACGGGCGGCTCCTGCGTCTGCCAGAACAGCAGCGAATCGATCCAGCTCTTGTCGGCGACGATCAGCTGGGTGGTTTCCTGGTCGACCTTGGCGCGGATGTTCGGGTCGATGCCGTCGCGGGCCGAGGCCTGGGCGACCAGCGACCGCTCGCCGGCGGTCGAACCGGACGCCGCCTTGGCGCCGCGCGCCGAACCGCCGAACACGGCGCCGGCGGCCGTCTGGGTCGGGGTGCTGTCCTGCGGACGGGGCGCGCCGGGGCGCGGTTTCGGCAGGTCCTGCATGCTCGGCGGCAGGGTCAGCGGAGCGCGGGAAACCACGGAGAATTCGTCGGGGCTCTGGCGGTCGAGACCGATGGACCGGCGCACATCCGAGCAGCCGGCGAGCGTCAACGCCGCAAGCGCCAGCCCGATGAGCGGAAGCCGCGCCAACGGAAGCCGGGTCCGGGGGAAGGAGAGGGCGGAGGAGATGCTGGTCACGTTCGGAGGATCCCGTCGTCTGTCACGTCGTGGCGACCCGGCCCGGAGGTCGAGGCCGCAAGGTCAGCGCTCGCCGGCGGTTATAACGCCACCGGCGACGGAACTCTTACGACTTTTCGCGGCCCGCGAACAGTCCGTCGATCAGCAGCAGGACCACGCCGACGCTGATTCCGCTGTCGGCGACGTTGAAGGCCCAGAAATGCCAGCCGGCGAGATGGAAATCGAGGAAGTCGACCACCGCGCCATGCAGCAGCCGATCGGCGACATTGCCGACCGCCCCGCCGATGATGAAGCCCAGCGCCAGCGCGACCAGGCGACGCTCCGCCTGTCGCAGCCAGAAGACCAGGCAGACGGCGATCACCGCGGCGATGGCGCTGAGAATATAGGGCATCAGCGCCCCGCCGCCGGCGAAGGTGCCGAAGCTGACGCCGTAGTTCCACACCAGCACGAGGTTGAAGAAGGACGTCACCTCGATGACATGCGGCACCGGCTGCATGACCTGTTCGAGGATCCACCATTTGCTGCCCTGGTCGAGGACCACCACCAGAACGGCGACGATCAGCCCGAACAGCCAGTAGGACCGGGATTGGTTGGCGACGAAGGCGTTCATCGGGCGAGGGATCCTCCCTCTCCCCCCCGGGGAGAGGGTCGGGGTGAGGGGGATGCGCGGCGAGGGGCGTCCGGCAGGCGGACCCCCCTCACCCTAACCCTCTCCCCGGGGGGGAGAGGGGATAGAGCCGCGGTTTGGGTGTATGGCGTCATGCCACCGCGTCGGAGCAGCGGATGCAGAGCGTCGGATGGTCGTGGACCGTGCCGACCTCCTCCAGGACCTTCCAGCAGCGCTCGCACTTCCCGCCTTCGGCCAGAGCCGGGGCGACGGCGATGCCTGGGACGTCGGGCAGGGTGAAGGCCCCCTCCGGCGCCGCGGCATCCGTCACCTCGACGGCCGAGGTGATGCAGACATCCTGGAAATCGACATCGGCCAGCAGGGCCTTGGTCGCGGCATCCACATACACGGTCGGATCGGCCTGAAGCGAAGAGCCGATGGTCTTGTTGGCGCGCTCCAGCTCCAGCGCCCCGGTGACGACGCGGCGGACGGTGCGCACCACATCCCATTTGGCGGCGAGCGCGTCGTTGCGCCAGTCCGCCGGGACCTCGGGGAAGCCGCGCAGATGCACGCTCTCCTCGGTCCAGCCCAGCCCCTCGGGCCGGGCGAGCCACGCCTCTTCCGCGGTGAAGCAGAGGATCGGGGCGAGCCAGGCGGTCAGGGTGGAGAACAGATGCTCCATCACCGTCCGCACCGAGCGGCGGCGCACCGAATCGACCGGATCGCAATAGAGGCTGTCCTTGCGGACGTCGAAGTAGAAGGCCGACAGCTCGACCGCACAGAAGTTGTGCAGGGCCACGAACAGGGCGTGGAAGTCGTAGGCCTCGACCTTCTCGCGGACCAGCCTGTCCAGCTCCGACAGGCGGTGCAGGACCCAGCGCTCCAGCTCCGGCATCTCGGCCGCGTCGATCCGCTCGGCCGGGCTGTAGTCGGCGAGCGCCCCCAGAAGGTAGCGCAGCGTGTTGCGCAGGCGGCGGTAGAGGTCGGCCTGGGTCTTGATGATCTCCTTGCCGATGCGGAGATCTTCCGAATAGTCGGAATTGATGATCCACAGGCGCAGGATGTCGGCGCCATACTGGTCGCAGACCTCCTGGGGAGCCACCACGTTGCCCAGCGACTTGGACATCTTGCGGCCCTGCTCGTCGAGGACGAAGCCGTGGGTCAGCACCGCGTTGTAGGGCGCCCGGCCGCGCGTGCCGCAGCTTTCCAGCAGCGAGGAATGGAACCAGCCGCGATGCTGGTCGGAGCCTTCCAGATAGAGGTCGGCCGGCCAGGCCAGCTCCTCCAGCCGCTGTTCCAGCACGAAGGCGTGCGAGGAGCCCGACTCGAACCAGACGTCGACGATGTCCTTGACCTGCTCGAAATCCTCGGCGGAATAGCTGTTGCCGAGGAAGTCCTGCGGGTCGCGGGCGAACCAGGCGTCGGCACCCTCCTGCTGGAAGATGTCGGCGATGCGGGCGAACACCGCCTCGTCGCGCAGGATCTCGCCGGTCGCCTTGCGGACGAACAGGGCGATCGGCACGCCCCAGGCGCGCTGGCGGCTGATGCACCAGTCCGGGCGGCTCTCGATCATCGAGCGGATGCGGTTCTCACCCTGGCCCGGAATCCAGCGGGTGTCGGAGATCGCCTGCAAGGCCACCTTGCGCAGGTCGTTCGTCTCCATCGAGATGAACCATTGCGGCGTGGTGCGGAAGATCAGCGGCGCCTTGGACCGCCAGCTGTGTGGGTAGCTGTGCTTGATGCGGTTGCTGGCCAGCAGCGACCCGGCTTCCTCGAACGCCTCCAGCACGGCCTTGTTGGCCGGGCCGGTCTTGCCCTGGTCGGTGTAGACGGCGAGGCCGGCGAACAGCGGCACATGGGCGTAATAACGCCCATCCTCGCCCACCGTCTGCGGCACCTCGATGCCGTTGGCCTGGCCCAGGCGGAAGTCGTCCTCGCCATGGCCGGGGGCGATGTGGACGAAGCCCGACCCGGTGTCGGTCGTCACGAAGTCGCCGGCCAGCAGCGGCACCTTGAAGTCGTAGCCCTTGCCGTTCAGCGGGTGGCGGCAGTAGGTGCCGGCGAGGCGCGAGCCGGGGAAGCGGTGCAGCTGCTTCCACTCGGTGATGCCGGTCTCCTTCAGCACGCTCTCGGCCAGCGCGGTGGCGAGCACGAGGCGTTCGCCGACCACCGCCTTGCTGCCTTCGGCGACCGCCGTGACCTTGAAGGTCGTATATTCGATCTCGTCGCCATAGGCGATGGCGCGGTTGCCCGGCAGGGTCCAGGGGGTGGTTGTCCAGATGACGATGCTGGCCTCGTCCACCTCCGGCGCCGACGATCCCCAGACGGGGAAGCGGGCGAAGACGGTGGTCGAGGTGTGGTCGTGGTATTCCACCTCGGCATCGGCCAGCGCGGTCTTCTCGACCACCGACCACATCACCGGCTTGGATCCCTTGTAGAGTCCGCCGTTCAGCGCGAACTTGTGGATCTCGCGGACGATCTGCGCCTCGGCCGGGAAGGTCATGGTGGCGTAGGGGTGCTTTCAGTCGCCCTCGACGCCCAGCCGGCGAAACTCGGCGGCCTGGATGCCGACCATTCCTCGGCGACTGGCGGCATTCGGCGCGGAACTGGATGAGCGGCACGTCATCCTTGTTCTTGCCGGCCTTGCGGTACTTCTCCTCGATCTCCCATTCGATGGGCAGGCCGTGGCAGTCCCAGCCGGGGACATAATCGGCGTCGAAGCCCTGCATCTGGCGGAAGCGGACGATGACGTCCTTCAGGATCTTGTTGACGGCATGACCGATGTGGATGTTGCCGTTGGCATAGGGCGGGCCGTCATGCAGTACGAACTTCTTGCGGCCCTTGGCGCTGGCGCGCAGCTTGCCGAACAGGTCCATCTCGGCCCAGCGCTTCAGCAGCTCGGGTTCCTTGGCCGGCAGGCCGCCGCGCATGGGGAAGTCGGTGCGGGGCAGGAAGACGGTCGATTTGTAATCGCGGGTCATATCGGATCCCTGGGGGAAAGCATCACCGTCGGGCGGCGCCGAAGCCACCCGGAACACAGCAGGTCTCTATCCCGGCCCTCCTCAGAGAGCCGGGCCGGTAATTCGCGCGCGATGCGCCGGGGCGCGCATCATCATCGGGATCCGCAAGGAGACGTCCATGGCGCCGGATATTAGCGGTGCCGGCCGTGCGGTCAAGGACCGCTCACATGCGCCCTGTGCAACCGCGAGCCAGCTTCACTGGGGAAGGCCCCCTCGGCGGTTCCCGAAAATACCGCTGGCAACCCGATGGCGGCAAAATTACGGTGTGTCCGCCGAGCTTGTCCGGGGCGCGGGCCGCTCGCGGCAGCCAGTGCGTGCGGGAGCGTCTTCGGCATGATCGATCAACGGACCAGCGATTTCCTGTCGGACTTCCTGGCCACGCCCAACCGGGATCCGGCGGTTCTGGACCGCTTCCTCCTGCGCGGACCGGACGGCGGACGACGCGGTGCCAAGCCGAATCTGAAGGTCGCCTTCTTCGATTTCTGGCCGGAATTCGATCCGTCCGCCAATTTCTTCGTGGAAATCCTGTCGGCTCGCTTCCAGGTCTCCGTGGTCGGGAATGACAGCGACCTCGCCATCATATCGGTGTTCGGCACCGCTCCCCGGGAAATGAGCACGGCCCGGTCGCTGTTCTTCACCGGCGAGAATGTGCGACGGCCGCTCGACGCCGTCGAC
>NZ_BADK01000392.1 GCF_000333595.1 Azospirillum sp. B506 | reverse complement strand
CATCAACGGCCAGATCTCGGGATCGGCACCCATCCGGTGTTCGAGGCCAAGGACGCCCAGCGCCGTCCGCTTGCGAAAAAAAGCTGGGGGGCAGGGGAGGCCAGCGACCGCACCGCCCTGCTGTCCTACCTGCTCGACTGGATCGAGGAGCGGCTGGAGGGCGCGGCACTGATCGCCGCCGGCCACCGCGTGGTGCATGGCGGTGTGCGCCATGCCGCCCCGGTGCTGCTGACCTCCGCCGTGATGGACGAGCTGGACGGTCTGGTGCCGCTGGCACCGCTGCACCAGCCGCACAACATGGCCGCCATCCGCGCGCTGGCCGAGGCGCATCCGGAGCTGCCGCAGGTCGCCTGCTTCGATACCGCCTTCCACCGCAACCAGCCCTGGCAGGCGCAGACCTTCGCCATCCCGCGGGACCTGACGGAGGAGGGCGTGCGCCGCTACGGCTTCCACGGCCTGTCCTATGAGTACATCTCCCGGCGCCTGCCGGAGATCGCGCCGGAACTCGGCGATTCGCGGGTGGTGGTCGCCCATCTCGGCAGCGGCGCAAGCATGTGCGCCATCCATGGCGGGCGCAGCGTCGACAGCACGATGGGCTTCACCGCGCTCGATGGCCTGCCGATGGGCACCCGCTGCGGCACCATCGACCCCGGTGTGCTGATCTACCTGATGCGCAAGGGCATGGATGCCGGCGCCATCGAGAAGCTGCTGTACAACAAGTCCGGCCTGCTTGGGGTGTCGGGCATCTCCAATGACATGCGTGCGCTTCTGGAGAGCAGCGACCCGCATGCGCAGGAGGCGGTGGAGCTGTTCTGTTTCCGCATCGCCAAGGAGACTGGGGCGCTCGCCGCGTCGATGGGCGGGGTGGACGCGCTGGTCTTCACCGCCGGCATCGGCGAACGCTCCGCGCCGGTGCGGGCGCGGGTCGACGACAAGCTGGCCTGGATGGGTGTGGAGATCGACGCGGCGGCCAACGAGGCCCAATGCGGCGAAGATCTCGACCCCCGGCAGCCGCCTGCCGGTCTATGTCATCCCGACCGACGAGGAGCGGATGATCGCGCTGCACACCCGTAAGCTGCTGACGGGACGGTGAATGCTGTGTGGGGGTGTCAGCTGACGATACCCCCGCATCTTCCCCCGATTCTTCCCTGGAGCGCACACCCCCTGTCGGTGCTAGCACGCCCCTGACACCAAGCACAGTCCGGGAAAACCGTGGTCCGCCCCTATCTGCCGCTGAACGCCTTGCGCGCTTTCGAGGCGTCGGCCCGGCATCTCAGCTTCACCCGCGCCGCCATCGAGCTGTGCGTGACCCAGGCTGCCGTCAGCCATCAGGTCAAGCTGCTGGAGGAGCGGCTGGGCGCCAGCCTGTTCCACCGCCTGCCGCGCGGCCTCTCCCTGACCGATGAGGGCAGGGCGTTGCTGCCGACGCTGGAGGAGGCGTTCGACCGCATCGGCGGGCTGCTCGACCAGTTCGAGGGCGGGCGGTTTCGCGAGGTGCTGACGGTCGGCGCGGTGGGGACCTTCGCCGTCGGCTGGCTGCTGCCGCGGCTAAGCCGCTTCCGCGAGGCGCATCCCTTCGTCGACCTGCGCCTGTCCACCAACAACAACCGCGTCGACATCGCGGCGGAGGGGCTGGACTACGCCATCCGGTTCGGCGACGGCGCCTGGCACGGCACCGATGCCGTCCATCTGTTCGACGCGCCTTTGTCGGTGCTGTGTGCGCCGGAGATTGCCCGGCGGCTGCGCGAACCCGCCGATGTCGGGCGCGAGACCCTGCTGCGCTCTTATCGGTCGGACGAATGGCCGGGCTGGTTCGCCGCCGCCGGGATCGAGCCGTCGGCCATGCCGCCGGTCAAGGGGCCGGTCTTCGACTCCTCCTCGCTGATGGTGGAAGCGGCGATCCAGGGGGCCGGGGTGGCGTTGGCGCCGGTGGCGATGTTCCGACGGCCGCTGGCGGTGGGGCTGATCGAGCAGCCCTTCGCCGTCACCGTCTGCAAAGGCGCCTATTGGCTGACGGCGCTGAAGTCGCGGCCGGAGACGCCGACCATGCGTGCCTTCCGCGACTGGCTGTTCGCCATGGTCGCGGAAGACGCTGCGGAGCCTGCGGTCAGGACAGGGTGACCCGGCGCGGCGCCTGTCGCCGTTCCCGGCGCTGCCAGAAACGCAGCCGCAGCCGCGGGGCCATGACCCACGCGATGGGGGCGGCGAGCAGGATGCTGAGGATCACCACGGTCGGCATCAGCGTCATCGCCTGTTCGGAAAGTCTGGGGACTCCCAGGACCAGGACGGTGCCGATGCCGAAGACCACACCCTGGATCATGCCGTAGATCAGGATGGCGAGGCGTAAGCGGGTGGACATTGGGCTGCTCCGCTGAAGTGGATTGGTGCAATCACCGTTTCCTCCTTCAACCGGAATGAAGCCGCACTGTTCCGGACGCCATCGAAGGGAGACCGTCCCGTCCGATGGCGTTCGTGTTCCTACGATTGCATGGCGCAGGCCGGGCCTTTTCCCGGGCGGCCCTTAGCGGTGTGCCCGCCACCAGGCCATCAGCCCGGTGGTGGAGCTGTCATGGGCGCCCTCGGCCGGTCCGGTCTCCATCTCCGGCAGGATGGTGTTGGCCAGCTGCTTGCCCAATTCCACGCCCCATTGGTCGAAGCTGTTGATGTCCCAGACGATGCCCTGGACGAAGACCTTGTGCTCGTACAGCGCGATCAGGGCGCCCAGCGTCGCCGGGGCCAGGCTCTCCATCAGGATGGTGTTGGACGGGCGGTTGCCGGGGAAGACGCGGTGGGGGACCAGCGCCTCGACCTCCGCCGCCGGCTTGCCGGCCCTGGTCATCTCCGCCCGCACCTCGTCGGCGGTCTTGCCGCGCATCAGCGCCTCGGTCTGGGCGAAGACGTTGGACAGCAGGATGCGGTGATGGGCGCCGGCCTCGGCCCCGATCGGGTTGTGGGTGGTCGCCGCCGCGATGAAGTCGCAGGGGATCAACGAGGTTCCCTGGTGGATCAACTGATAGAAGGCGTGCTGGCCGTTGGTGCCCGGCTCGCCGAACAGCACCGGGCCGGTCTGGTAGTCGACCGGCTCGCCGCCGCGGGTGACCGACTTGCCGTTGCTCTCCATGTCCAGCTGCTGGAGATAGGCGGGGAAGCGGTGCAGATACTGGTCGTAGGGCAGCACCGCGTAGGACGAGGCGTCCCAGAAATTGCGGTACCAGATGCCGAGCAGGCCCATCAGCACCGGCATGTTGCGCTCAAGCGGTGCGGTGCGGAAATGCTCGTCCATCGCGTGGGCGCCGGCCAGCATCTCGGCGAAGCGCTCCGGCCCGATGGCGATCATGATCGGCAGGCCGATGGCCGACCACAGCGAATAGCGGCCGCCGACCCAATCCCAGAAGCCGAACATGTTGGCGGGGTCGATGCCGAACTTCCGCACCTCCGCCTCGTTGGTGGAGACGGCGACGAAATGCCTGGCGACATGCGCCTCGTCCTTCGCCGTTTCCAGGAACCAGCGACGGGCGGAATGGGCGTTGGTCAGCGTCTCCTGCGTCGTGAAGGTCTTGGAGGCGATGACGAACAAAGTCGTCTCGGGGTCCAGCCACTTCAGCTGTTCGGCCAGATGGGTGCCGTCGACGTTGGAGACGAAATGCAGGGCGACATGGGCATGGGCGAAGGGCTTCAGCGCCTCCGTCGCCATCACCGGGCCGAGGTCGGAACCGCCGATCCCGATGTTCACCACGTCGGTGATCGGCTGGCCGGTATAGCCGCGCCATTCGCCGTCGCGCACCGAATTGGCGAAGGCGTCCATCCGTTCCAGCACCGCGCGCACGCCCGGCATCACGTCGCGGCCGTCGACGGTGACGGCGCGGTCGGTGCGGTTGCGCAGCGCGGTGTGCAGGACCGCGCGCTTTTCCGTCAGGTTGATCGGCTCACCGCCGAACATGCGGGCGCAAGCGCCCTCGACATCCTGCTGGCGGGCGAGGTCGAGCAGCAGGCGGACCGTGTCCTGCGTGATGCGGTTCTTCGAGTAATCGAGGAACAGCCCCGCGGCCTTCACGGAGAAGGCGTTGAACCTGCCGGGATCGGCGGCGAACAGGTCGCGCATGTGCGTGCCGGCCATGTCCTGGCGGTGTTGGGCGAGAGCGGCCCAGGCGGAAGAACGGGTCAGCGCGGTCATGATGCTTTGGACTCCTTGACGTCAGCGGTCCTTTGACGCGGCCCATCTATGGGGCGTGCGGAGCCTAACACCGACCGCCGGCTGCGGGCACGGCCCAAAAACGGGCGGGGGCGCTGCTGATCGGCCTATGCGGG
>NZ_BADK01000393.1 GCF_000333595.1 Azospirillum sp. B506 | reverse complement strand
GCGTCGGTCAGCATGCCGCCCTGGTCGAAGCCGACATAGCCCGGCGGGGCACCGATCAGGCGCGACACCGTGTGCCGCTCCATGTATTCGGACATGTCGAAGCGGGTCAGCTCGATGCCCAGCGTCATGGCGAGCTGGCGGGCCACCTCGGTCTTGCCGACACCGGTCGGGCCGGTGAACAGGTAGTTGCCGATGGGCTTCTCCGGCTCGCGCAGGCCGGCACGGGCCAGCTTGATCGCGGAGACCAGCGCGTCGATCGCCTTGTTCTGGCCGAAGACCATGGTCTTCAGGTCGCGTTCCAGGTTCAGCAGCGTTTCCTTGTCGTCGCGGCTGACCGACTTCGGCGGGATGCGGGCGATCTTGGCGACCACCGCCTCCACGTCCTTCACGCCGATCTTCTTGCGGCGCTTGTTCTCCGGCAGCAGCATCTGCGCCGCACCGACCTCGTCGATGATGTCGATGGCCTTGTCGGGCAGCTTGCGGTCGCCGATGTACTTGGCCGACAGCTCCACCGCGACGCGGATGGCGTCGTTGGTGTAGGTGACCTTGTGGTGCTTCTCGTAATAGGGCTTCAGGCCCTGCAGGATCTTGATCGCATCCTCGACCGACGGCTCGTTGACGTCGATCTTCTGGAAGCGGCGGACCAGCGCCCGGTCCTTCTCGAAGTAGCTGCGGTATTCCTTGTAGGTCGTCGAGCCGATGCAGCGCAGCGCACCGGACGCCAGCGCCGGCTTCAGCAGGTTCGAGGCATCCATCGCCCCGCCCGAGGTCGCGCCGGCGCCGATCACCGTGTGGATCTCGTCGATGAAGAGGATGGCCCCCTCCGTCGCCTCAAGCTCCGACACGACGGCCTTCAGCCGCTCCTCGAAGTCGCCGCGATAGCGCGTGCCGGCCAGCAGCGAGCCCATGTCGAGCGCGAAGATGGTGGCGTTGCGCAACACCTCCGGCACTTCCTGCTGGACGATGCGGCGGGCCAGGCCCTCGGCGATGGCGGTCTTGCCGACACCGGGGTCGCCGACATAGAGCGGGTTGTTCTTCGACCGCCGGCACAGGATCTGGATGGTCCGTTCGACCTCCTGCTCCCGGCCGATCAGCGGATCGATCTTCCCGCCCGACGCCTTCTTGTTCAGGTTGACACAATACGCCTCTAGCGCTTCGCTGCCTTTTTTCACGACCTTCTCCGCCGCCGCCTCGTCGTCAGCGCCCGAGACACGCTTTGTTTCCGAGCGGCCCGGAGCCTTCGCGATTCCGTGAGAGATGTAGTTGACCGCATCGAACCGGGTCATTTCCTGCTCCTGCAGGAAGTAAACCGCGTGGCTCTCGCGTTCAGAGAACAAGGCAACGAGCACATTTGCTCCCGTCACCTCCTCACGTCCGGACGACTGGACGTGGATGGCCGCACGCTGCAGAACCCGCTGGAAACCAGCCGTCGGCTTGGCGTCATCGGGCCTGTTCGTGATAAGGTTCGCCAGTTCATTGTCGAGGTAATCCGACAGTTCGGCGCGCAGTCGGTCGAGATCGATCCCGCAAGCGCGCAAGACGGCGGTAGCATCGGAGTCTTCGGTCAACGCGAGAAGCAGATGTTCGAGCGTCGCGTATTCATGCCTGCGCTCGTTCGCGTGGGCCAGGGCTCGGTGCAGCGTCTGTTCCAGGTTACGCGACAGCATGTGTGGGTCTAATCCTTTTCTAACGTGCATTGCAGCGGATGCTGGTTCTGGCGCGCAAAGTCCATCACCTGCGTGACTTTCGTCTCCGCCACCTCGTAAGTGAACACGCCGCACAACCCCACACCCCGCCGGTGCACATGCAGCATGATCTGGGTCGCTTCCTCGCGCGATTTGCTGAAGAAGCGTTCGAGAACGAGAACGACGAACTCCATGGGAGTGTAATCGTCGTTCAACATCAACACCTTGTACATCGACGGCTTTTTGGTCTTCGGTTTGGCCTTTACGACCACGCCGCTGTTCGTGCCGTCGTTGCCCTGCTTGTCAGAGTCGGCCATGGTCCCAGTCGAATGTCATCGCGATGCACGGTCACTGGGAATGATATGGTCATTTCGGGCGCGCTGGGAAGGGGCCGTTTTCACTCTCCCTCCATTTGGCAGACCCTCCTTTGGTCCAATCGGCCTTCCGCCACCACGAAATAGGAGACACCCCTTCCGGACGGACTGCAACCGGCGGGAAACCCTAGTCCTTTCCGGACCTTCGCCAAGGCGCCGCCGGGATCGGGCTATTTGCCAACGCAAAGCGGCCCGGCACCCCTATCCGGGATGCCGGGCCGCGATATGGTCCGTCAGATGGGCACAGGATGCCCGCCAGTCAAGAAAGGCTGTGGTTCAGCCGATCAGGCGGCGACCGGCTTCTTCGACAGAACCTCGACCGTGGCGTTGACGCGGGCGCTCAAGGGAGCCAACGCCTCGTTGGCGATCTTGACGGTCAGCTCCTGCAGCTTGGTGCTTTCCGACACCAGCGCGTCGAGGCTGGCCTTGGCGTAGGCATTCTGCAGCTCGACCAGTTCCTGGATGGTCTTCACCGCCAGCAGGGCCTTGGCGTTCGACACGCTCTTCTCCAGCGACGACTGGGTGAAGGCGGCGACCTGCTTGCCGGCCACTTCGGCGCCCTTGGCGACCACGGTGCCGGACTTCACGAGCGCATCGACATTCTCCTTGGTGAGAACGGTCAGCTCGTCATAGCTCTTCAGCACCTGGGAAGAGGCCTTCTCCATCTGTTCCTGCTGGGCCTTCACCAGACCCTGCAGGTTCTGCTTGGCGGTGGCGATGGCGTCTTCGACGGACTTGGTGACGGCGGCGATCTGGTCGGACATGGCTATGCTCCTCGCGCTCTCTTCAGGGGTCAACCGCGCGGCCCCGACGATGCGGCGACCGGGTGCGGAGTGGGTTGAAACCCTCGGACCCCGTCAGGGCGGGCGCCCGAGTTATGTTGCACTGCAACATAAGCAGAAGATAAGGAAGGCGGCGCCGGGAGTCAACGGGAATTGTGCAATGCACAAAAATCTGGACGTTGAAGTTCCCTGCGAAACGACGCCTACCGGCCGACGCAAGACGGCCCGGCAACCGCGTGGAGGTTGCCGGGCCGTCTTGCGGTGCCGGGGGTCATGGCTGAACCCCGGCTGTCCGGGAGGCTTCGATCTGGCCGATCAGGCGGCGAGCGGCTTGGAGAAGGTCTCCACCGTCGCGGTGACGCGGGCGTTCAAAGGGGCCAGCGCCTCGTTGGTGACCTTGGTGGTCAGCTCCTGAAGGCGGCTGGTCTCGGCCAGCATCGAGTCGAAGCTGGACTTCAAGAAGTCGTTCTGCAGCTCCACCACTTCCTGGATGGACTTGGCGGTCAGCAGGGCCTTGCCGGTGGTGATCGACTTGTCCAGCGCCGACTGGCCATAGGCGACGACCTCGCGGCCCAGATCCTCGGCGCCCTTGGCGGCGATGTGCTGCTGGCGATCAGCGCTTCGACATTGGCCTTGCCGGTGGCCTGCAGGTCCTCGTAGCTCTTGAGCAGCTGGGCGGCAGTCTTCTCGAACTGCTCCTTGGCGGCCGTGGCGGTCTGCTCGAACTGCTTGACGGTCTGCTCCTGACCGGCCTTCACCAGACCTTCATACTGCTCCTTGGCCTGGGCGGCGACGTTTTCGAGCGACTTCGGCGTGAACTGGTTCATGGCGTGCGTTCCTTCCTGGCTGATGCCGGCGTTTGAAGGGTGAGCCCGGCCGCCGCGAAGCGTGGCGCGGAGCCTGCCGGCAGCGGTTTGCGTTGGTTTTTTACGTTGTGCCGCCGTTGGCGCAGATCTCGCGGATGCCGCAGGTCTGCGTCTTCAATGCTGCACTGCAATATAAGGATTTTATGGGCTAAGCAGAGGGCGGTGTCAACTGTCCGTTCGGCAAGTGCCCGGCTAATCCGGAGGCGGCGACCGCCACCGCTTTCGCTTGGGGGCTGGCGCCGCGTCGTCGCCGACCATGGCGACGGAAGCCCTGGATCCATCGGTAAGCCGTTGAAGGCGGATGGCCTTAATGCAGACGGCCTTAACGAAGGCTTTACCAGCGCTGCGAGAAGTGTAGCGTGGCCGCGGGCGGGATTCGCCTCGGCCAATGGTCAGGTGCGGCGCTTGGACGCGGCGTGCCGGGCCTTCCGCTCCTCAGGCCGCATATTCGGGACCATTTCGATCATGACCTATTGCCTTGGCATCAAGACCCGCGACGGCCTGATCGGTCTGTCGGACGGCCGGATCACCAGCGGATCGCAGCTTTCCTCGGCCCGAAAGGTGACGATGATGGGCAGCGGCGGCGACCGCTTCTTCATCATGAACTCCGGGCTGCGCAGCGTGCGCGACAAGACCCTGGCCTATCTGCGCCGCGACATGCAGAAGCGCCGGGGCGAATCCTATCAGACCATGCTGGACGCGGTGTCGGCCTTCACCACCTGCCTGCGGCAGGTCGCTGCCGAGGACAAGGAGTCGCTGGAGGCGTCGAAGCTGCACTTCAACCTGCATGCCATCATCGGCGGCCAGCTGGCCGAAGACCGAGAACCCTACATGTTCCTGGTCTATCCGGAGGGCAACTGGATCGAGGTGGACGAGCGTACGCCCTACCTGTCGATCGGCGCCACTGCGTACGGCAAGCCGATCCTCGACCGCGCGCTGACCTACGGCACCGACATGCAGACGGCGCTGAAGCTGGCCTACCTGTCCTTCGACAGCACCCGCTTCTCCAGCAACGATGTCGGCTTCCCCATCGACATGGTGTCCTACCACGCCGACTCGCGCAGCTGGCGCCAGTCGAACTACGACTATGACGATCTCGGCGAACAGCGGCAGTGGTGGAACCGCAACCTGACGGAACTGGCCCGCCGCATGCCGGACGGCCCCTGGGTCGAAACGCTGGTGCCGGAAGACATGCGTCCGCGACGGGTCGCGGAAGAGACGGCCTGACCGTCACTCCCGACCACCGCCTCAGTTTCCCGGAAGGGCGCTCAGCAGCAGCGCCCCGAAGGGGGCGGTCGGGCCGACCAGTCCATAATGGCCCAGCCCGTCAGGCCCGATCTGGATCTCGAAAAACACGCCGCCATCCGCCAGCTGGCCGGATGAGGGCAGGCTGCGCGGCGCCTCGTCGGGGGCCGGCAGGCCGGGATAGGCGACGCCCGTCGGATCGATGTCGCGCAGTAGCTCCGGGAAACGGGCATCGCTGAAGCGGTCGGACGGATAGGGAAAGGCGGTGAAGAACCACTGTCCGGCCCGGCAACCGTTGATCAACCAGTAGAAGCCGTTGGACGGCAACCGCAGCCCCTGGGGCGGCGGATCGAACGCCCCGTCGTCGCGCAGGCGGCCGACGAAGCTGTCGAGCTGCGCGGCGCTCAGCTGCAGGGTCGCCGTGCGTCCGCGCGCGGGGGAGAAGGGATCGCTCAGCGTGATGCGGGCGAGGTCCGTCGCCTCGATCACATGCGCCTCGATCGCCGCGCCGCCGAGCTTCGGGTCGCCGACGATGTCATAGGTGCGGACATGCCGGTTGTAGTCGGCGTTGAAGATCAGGCGGTAGCGGTCGGTGCCGTCCTTGCCGCAGCGCGACCGCAGATCGTCGCCGTTGAGATAGCTGAACCAGGTCAGCTTCCGCGCCACGGGATTGTCGGTCGGCCCGATCGAACCGCAGCCGGCGAGCGCCAGCAGCGAAGCGGCCATCGCCACCCTGAGCACCGCGGCGGCGGCAGTGCGGGCGATGCCACGGCGGATGCCCCCGCGGACGGGCGGGGGGCTGGAAATAAAGGGGGCGGAAACAGTTCTTCGATAACCACGGCTCATTGTCGCTTGCCTCGCGTCGGCGGCCCCTGGTAGGTGGAGGATGAAGGGCGGGACGGCAAGACCCGGCACCTCGGCTTCGGCCTGTCGGAGGGCGCCGGTAATCCGTTTGCCCTGCCGCAACCCTTCCGCCGTGCCGCTCCCGCCACTCCTTTCCCTTTTTGAAGCAGGACCCGCGATTTTGGTCACAGAATCTGCGAAAAGCCAAAGCAGTAAATTAACGAATTCATGCTAGACACTGATTTCGCACGAATTTACCATTGAACCAAGCACCAGGATCTAGCGGTTGGCGGGGCCATCATGAGTGTAACGCGCAACACCGTTCGTAGCGGATTGTTTCCGTTCGCCTTTCGGGCGGCGGACACCTCCGGTGAACGGAGTTCGGCGGGTGTGGGGCGCCATCTGCTCGCGGCTGCCGCGCTGCTGGGCATGGTCGCTCTCGGATCCGGCCTGTCCGCGGCCGAAGCGCTGGCGGCCAAGGCCGCGGCCATCGTCGTCGACGCCCGCACCGGGCAGGTGCTGATCGACCAGGACGCCGACGCGATCACCCATCCGGCGTCGCTCACCAAGATGATGACGCTCTACCTGACCTTCGACGCGCTGGAGGACGGTCGGCTGACCCTCGACCAGCAGCTGCCGGTCTCGTCCTGGGCGGAGAGCATGTCGCCGACCAAGCTGGGCCTGCGCGCCGGGCAGACGCTGAAGGTGGAGACGGCGATCCTTGGTCTTGTCACCAAATCGGCCAACGATGCCGCCGTGGTCCTGGCGGAAGCGCTGGGCGGCACCGAGTCGCGCTTTGCCGAGATGATGACGCGCAAGGCCCGCGAACTGGGCATGCGCCACACCGTCTACCGCAACGCCTCCGGCCTGCCGAACATGGAGCAGGTGACCACCGCCCGCGACTACGCGGCGCTGTCCCGCGCACTGATGCGCGATCATGCCAAGTATTATCCCTATTTCAGCCGCCGCAACTTCGTCTATGGCGGCCGCACCCTGGCCAACCACAACCATCTGATGTCCCGTTACGAGGGCATGGACGGGATCAAGACCGGCTACACCGTCGCATCCGGCTTCAACCTGGCCGCGTCCGCGGTGCGCGATGGGCGGCGTCTGGTCGGTGTGGTGCTGGGCGGCAAGTCGGCGGTGTCGCGCGACAACAGGATGGCGGCGCTGCTCGACCAGGCCTTTGGCCGGCCCAACCGTGGCCGTGACGATGCGCCTGTGATGGCGAGCCTCGACACCACGCGCTCCGACGCCATCGATGGCGAAGGGGATGACGATGACGACGAGCCGGAGGTGAAGGCCAAGCCGGTCCGCGCCTCCCTGCAGACGGCGGCGGTTCCGGCGGCGATCCCGGCCGCACCGGCTCGGGAAGAGAAGCCTGCCCGCGGCGGCAGCTCCTCGCACTGGGGGGTCCAGGTCGGCGCCTTCTCCAGCAAGGCCGCCGGCAACAAGGCGGTGTCCCAGGCCGTCAAGCAGGCGCCCTTCCTGCTCCGGACGGCCAAGGCCAGCGTGGTGGAGGCGAAGGCCGGCAAGGAAACCGTCTATCGCGCCCGCCTGACCGGCCTGGACGAGAAGGACGCCCGCAAGGCCTGCGCCGTCCTGACCAAACACGGCCACCATTGCGTCGCCGTCTCGCCCGGCGAGCGGAGCTGACCGGACACGGCTGATCGAACGGAGCCGGCGGCCGGGGAGTCTGTTCCCGTGCCGCCCTATCCCCGCGCCGCCGCGGCGCACCGATCCAGGAAGTCCAGCGCCGGTCCCAGCCTGCCGGCAAGCTCATTGGCGCACCGACCCGGATCGGCGCCCGGCCGCTCAAGCTCCGCTTCCAGAGAGCGTGCGGCCCGCCGCAGGGCAAGGCAGCCATATTGACCCGACACGCCGGCGATCTTGTGGGCCATCGCCCCGGCGGTCGCCCGGTCTCCGGCCTGCAGCGCCTCGGTCAGCGTCTGTCCGTGCTGGCGCAGCACCGCGGCCGTCCTGTCGATCAGTTCGGCGGCGCGGGCGGCGGGCAGCATCTCGCGCATCGTCCGGATCGAACCTTCATCGAAGGCCGGTTCCGCCATCGCTTCGGCTGTCGCTTCAGCCTGGGTTCTCCCACCATGCAGTGCGGCTGACAGGGCGTCCAGCCGCAGCGGCTTGGTCAGCATGCCGTCGGCGCCGCAGCCGGCGCAGCGGTCGTGAGCCTGTGTGGTGGCGCTGGCAGTCAGCATCAGGATGCGCGTGGTGGCGCCGTTGGGGTGACGGCGGATGAGGCGCACCGCCTCGTCCCCCGTCAGGCCGGGCAGGCCGAGGTCCATGAGAATCACGTCGAAGGCGTGGTCGGCTGCCGCCGCGACGGCGGCCGGGCCATCCTCCACCGCCATCACCCGGTGGCCGGCACGTTCCAGCAGGACGCGGGCGGCAAGTCGGGTGACCGTCTCGTCCTCCGCCAGCAGAATGTGCAACGGGGGCGTTGTGTCCGTCTGGTCCGCCGGCATGCCGGTCCACCCTTCCCGGTTGATCTGGACCGGCAGTCTATCCGGTTCCGGGCCGGGTTGCATCCATGCGGACGGGCGGGCGGTTCACACGGTTGGCGAGGCCTGGGTGAACATCGGATCCTCGATCCGGTGCAGGCGCCCGGCGCCGGTGATCGCGGCGCGCAGCAGCAGAGTTTTGCGACGGGCGGCGGCCAGCTTGGCGACCGGTGCCTCGCGCAGAATCTCGGCGCCATAAGCGTCGGCGACCATCAGCCCGCAATCCTCCGGGATCAATTCGGTCGGGAATCCGTCATCCACGGCGAAATAGAAGGCATCGCACCAGTCGCGATACTCCTGCCATTTCTGGTCGGAGCGGAAATCGGCCACGCCGCTCTTCACTTCGACGATCAGGATGCCGCCGGCATCGTCGATGGCGAGCACATCCGCCCGCCGGCCGCTCGCCAGCCGGAATTCGGTGAGGGTGGCATAGCCCCGCGTCGCCAGCGCCCGCCGGACGCCACGGAAGATCGGCGGTGCTCCCCCGGCCGGAAGGCCGGGCGGTCCAATGACAACCGGAAGGCCGGGCGGTTCAACGACAGCCGGAAGGCTGGGCCCGCTTTCGGTTGCTGGAACGGCGATGTCGTTGCTCATGGCGCGGTGCCACCGTCAAAACAGGAACGTGTAGGGAACGTATTCCCCACAATGACCGGTCGGGGCCTTGTCGCCAAGGGGCAAAGATGGGCGGTGCCGGTCAACGCGGCAGGATGACCGGGGGGAGGGGGGCCGGGCGGCAGCGGTCGCGCGGCAGGCTGCGCTCAGCGGGGAAGATCAGCACGACGGCGGTGCCGACGCCGGGCTGGCTGGTCAGTTCCAGCCGTCCGCCATGCATCTCCACCAGCCGCTTGACGATCGGCAGCCCGAGCCCGGTCCCGCGGGAGTTGCGGGCGATGCTGGAATCCTGCTGCTCGAACGGGGCGAGGATGCGGGGGAGTTCCGCGGTGGCGATCCCGACGCCGGTGTCCGCCACCATCAGCCCGATCGCTCCATCGGGCATCTGGTGGGCGGTCAGCACCACTTCGCCACCGGGGCGGGTGTGGGTGACCGCGTTGGACAGCAGGTTGGTCAGCATCTGGGTCAGCGCCGAGGCGTCGCCCTGCAGCAGTGGCAGGTTGGCCGGAACCTCGCGACGCACATGGACGTCACCCTCCTTGGCCACCTCCTGCAGGGCAGAGACGACCCGCAATGACAGGCTGTCCAGATCCACCCCCTCCTCGGCCATCGGTATGCCGCCGCCTTCCAGGCGGGACAGTTCCAGGATGTCGTCGATCAGCGCCAGAAGATGGGTTCCCGCATCGCGGATGTCGCTGGCATAGCTGCGGTAGCGCGGATTGCCCAGCGGCCCGAGCGCTTCCGACAGCAGCATCTCCGAAAAGCCCAGGACCGCATTCAGTGGTGTGCGCAGTTCGTGGCTCATCTGGGCCAGGAATGCGCTTTTGGCGCGGCTGGCGCTTTCCGCCTCGACGCGGGCGGCGCGAGCCTCCGCCTCGCGGATGCGCAGCCGCTCCTCGTTCAGCTTCAGCGTGGTGACGTCGGTGTAGTGGACGAGCACCCCTCCCGGCACCGCATGGTCGCGGCTGAGAAGCCAGCGCCCGTCGGCCAGCGGCACCACCACCGGCGGCTCCAAGCGGCGATGCCGCTCCAGCCGCGCAGCCATCCAGGACCCGCGCGCCTCATCCGTGGTCAGACGCGGATCGGTCAGGGCGAAGCAGCGGACCAGTTCCTCGAACGGCACGCCCGGAACCAGCCGGTCGGCCAGATCGGGCAAATCCCGCTTCAGTCGGCTGTTGGCATGGACCAGCCGGTCCTCATGGTCGAACAGGGCGAAGCTCTCGCCGCTGTGCTCCAGCGCCGCAGTCAGGCTTTCAGCCAATGCGCCTGCCTCTGCCGGCGCTTCGGGGCCGAGATCGGTCAGCACCGCGCATACCCCGTCGGGGGCCGGCCCCGCAACCACCCGCCAGCGCACCCGTGTCGCGCCCCGCCTTGCCGGAATGGTGCGTTCGACGGGACCGTTCACGGCATCGGTCAGCGCAGAGAACAGTCCGGGGCAGTCGGCTTCGGTGCCGCCACCGCGCAGCCGCCGGCCGACCAGCGGTGCAGCCCCCAGCAGCCGCTCCGCCGCCGGATTGGCCGACCGCCATTCCAGATCGGTCAAAGTGCCGGCGCCATCACGATGGGCTTTGAGCACGGCGACGGCGTCCGGAAGTTGCAGTAAGGCGAGCAGCAGCGGATCCGCAGACGGGAAAACCCCCGTCACGGCCCGGTCGCCACCGGCATCGGCGCAAGTCTGCGTGTCGCAATCCATCCGATCATAATTGCCGCCTATTCCTAATAAACGCTGAAGGCCAAGCTTCGATTAAGACCGAATCCTCTGCGAATTGTAACGTATCCGATGACACTTTCATCGAGTGTTCGGCATTTACAGAAAAGGCAACGAAAGGTTTGATTGTCAGGGTCGTTATGATCTTCACGTTCCATCTGCCCAATGGCGGGCTTTGCAACAGGCCATGCCTTCCATAGTGTGGGTCCGATCGGGATATGAGGCTTGGGATGCAGGTGCGATCGTGAACGGCAGCCACGACGCCGCCGGCGGCGCGGAGCCGGCCCTCCTGGTGTTCGGGGCCGATGGGCGGCTTGCCGACTGGACCCCTGCGGCGGCCGCCTTGCCATGGCTGGCCGATCGCCTGACCGCCGGGCTGCCGGCCGAGAGGGTGGCGGCACTGCTGTCCTCCGGCCCGGGATCCGGTGCCCTGCCTGACTGCAAGGAATTGCGGCTTGCCGGCGGTGGCATGGTGTGGCGGTTCGACGGTCCTGCGATGTCCTCCGCCGGTGGCGGCGCGCCTGTGGCACTGCAGATGCGCGATCCGGCCGGCCGTCTTTTCGCGGCGGCGAGCCATGACCTGCGCCAGCCCCTGGCGGCCCTGTCCCTGTTGATCGGCACGCTGGACGGCCGGCTTGCCGCCAGACCGGAGGATGGACGCCTCGGCGGCCCACGCGGTGGAATCGGGGGCGGAATCGGGGGCGGGAATCAGGAGAGGGCGCGGGACGGACGCGATCTGCTGCATTCAATGGCCCAGGCCGTGGAGTCGATGCGCGGCATGGTCGACGGCCATTTCGACCTCGTCCGCCTGGAAAGCGGCCTGATCGAACCGGACATTCGCTCCCACGCGGTGAACGGGGTGCTGATGCGCCTCACGCTGGAGGTGGCACCGCGCTTCGCCGGCCGCGGGTTGCGCTTCACCGTGATGCCCTGCTCGGCCATGGTGCGGACCGATTCCGCGCTGTTGGAACGCCTGCTGCACGGCCTGGTCGCCAACGCCCTGCGCGGCACGGTTCGGGGGCGCGTGCTGCTCGGCTGCCGCCAGCGCGGCGACCACCTGCGCATCGAAGTCTGGGACAGCGGCCGCGGTCTGTCGCCGCAACGGCTGGAGGCGTTGCGGATGGAGCTGGACAAGCCGGCCGGGGAGGGGGCGGGGACACTGGGGCTGGATCTGACCCTGGTGCGCGGCCTCGCCCGTAAGCTCGGCCTTGGTCTGGAGGTCTGTGCGGAGGAGGGGCGTGGCACCGCCTTCGCCGTGCTGGTCCCGCTCTCGGTCGAGAGTGCTGCGGAGCGGACGGAGGCGGGCGGACAGACCGGGGGGGCCGGGGATCCAGCGGCTGCCGCTCCCCTATCCGGCCCTCCGTCTGCGGCAAGGTCCGTTACTGCGTCGTCGGCGGCGTCCGGCGGCGGCTCTGCCGACATCGGCCGCACCCGCATCCTGGTGATCGAGGACGATCCGATGGTGCTGGCGGCGCTGGAGGCGCTGCTGGGGCAATGGGGGTGCAGCATCGTCGGCGCCGACTCCTACGACATGGCCGTCGAACGGATCGGACCGGTGCCGGAGCCCTTCGATGTCATCATCTCCGATCTGCGGCTGAAAGGCGCCGCCAACGGCATCGTCGCGATCCGGCAGATCGCCAAGCTGTTCGACCGCCCGGTGCCCGGCATGATCCTGACCGGCGACACCGATCCCAAACGGTTGCGAGAGGCGCGGCTGTCCGGCTATCCGCTGCTGCACAAGCCGGTTGCCCCGCTTGCCCTGCGGGCCGCCGTCGTCCGTCTGCTTGGGCATGATCCTTTTTGATAACAAAGATCGGCGGCTGAACCGGCGTTTGCTGAATGAGTGCACGAAATGTAAAGTGTCGGAACTTTCGTTTTTGCCCTGCAGCAATGTCATTCCTGAAACAGGCTGGGAATGGATGCGGCAAAGTGCGACAGAGTTCAATCGAATATTCCCAGAGCAATAGCCATTGCGATCCTCCAATGGTTAGAAACAACTCCTCCTTTCGTTCAAAGTTGAATTTTTACATACCTTATTATGTCTTCGCTTCGCTATGATCGATTCGAGCACTGGCTGTTCGGGTGGGTTGGGTGGAGGGCGTTCGGATGACCCGGCGGTATCGGAAGGGGGAGGACGCTGCTGCGTTGCCGGTGATCGTCTTCGCCGGCCTGTTCCTGTCGTTCACTGCCTTTCTGATGATCCGGAGTGCGACCCGCGATGCCGAACTCGCCCTGGCCGACCGTCAGGCCATTCAGCTGCACGATGAACTGAAGTCGGGTTTCGAGGACCGGAGCGTATTGCTGCGTGCCCTCAGCGGTCCATTGGCCGGACCTGCGCCGGTCACCGATGCGAGCTTCGCATCGGCCGCCCAACCGCTGCTGCCGCTCTATCCGAACCTGCACGCCGTCGCCTGGGCGCGCCGGATCGCCGAAGGGGATGTGCCGTTGCTGGAGCGTGCCATGCGTGCGGCGGGCCATAGCACCTTCACCGTCCATGGCGGCGGCGCGGCGGAGCGGGAGTCCGCACTGTCCACCGGGCGTTTCGCGGCCGACCGGTTCGTCAACGTGCTGGCCGAACCGCGGTCCGCGGCTGGACTGATCGGGCTGGATATGGCCGGCCTTCCCGGCCAGCGCGACGTGCTGGTCCGGTCCTGCGCCGCCAACCGCGTCGTGGCTGCCGACGGCGAACCGCTGAAGGCGGAACTGGGCGAAAATTCCGTGCTGATCTATCTGCCGGTCTATTCCCGCGATGTCGATCCGGATGACGGCACGGTCGATGTCGGCGGGCGCACGGTCTGCGATGTGCTGACCGGCTTCCTGTGGACGAGCTTCGACGTCGGGCAGCTGTTGCGCGACGCGGTGCGCCGGGTCGGCCTGACCGTTGGCGACGCCTATCTGCTGGAACCCCCGGTCCGGCCGGATGCCGGTGCGCCGCGGCTGCTTGCCGCCGAGGGGGCGATCGGCCATCCCGGCGAACTGCCACATCCGCCGGTGCGCCCTCTCACCGTGGATCGGCTGACCGGTCCCGAGGCGCCATCCGCCATCGTGCGCGACATCGCCTATGGCGGGCGGGTGTGGCGGCTCTATGTGGTCCCGGAGGCGGCGCAGCTGTTCAGCGCCGACGACCGGCTGGCCTGGACGATGCTGATCGGCGGGCTTCTGCTGACCGCAGGCGTCGCCGCCTATGTCCTGCGCGAAGCCCGGACCAAGCGCCTGCTGCAGACCGAGTCGCGCGCCCGTGCCGCCATGGCCCGTGCCCTGCGCGAAAGCGAGGAGCGGTTCCGGCTGGCGCTGCGCTATTCGAAGGTGACGCTGTTCAGCCAGGACCGGAACATGCGGCATCTGTGGATTTACTGCCCGCACGCCGACCTTCAGCCGGATCGGATGATCAACCTGACCGACGAGGAGCTGTTCCCGGCCGACGAGGCGGCGCGGACGGTTGCCCTCAAGCGGTTGGTGATGGAAAGCGGGACCGGCGCCCGCAGCGAGCTGGAATTGACCTATCACGGCTGCCGCCGGGTGCTCGACCTGTCGGTGGAGCCGATGCGGGACGAGACCGGAGCGGTCTCCGGCGTCATCTGCGCCGCCATCGACGTGACGGAATCGGCCGACATCCGGGAGGCGCTGGCCCGCGCCCATGCCGAGGCGGAGCGGGCCAACCAGGCCAAGAGCCGCTTCCTGGCCGCTGCCAGCCACGACCTGCGCCAGCCTTTCCAGGCGATGAGCCTGTTCCACCACATCCTGATGTCCAAACTGGACGATCCACAACAGGTGGAGGTTGCGAGCAAGCTGGGGGAGGCGCTGATGGCCGGCAACACGCTGCTGTCCACCCTGCTGGACACCTCGGCGCTGGAGGTCGGCAACGTCAAGCCGCGGGTCGTCGATTTCGATGTCCAGGAGATCCTGAGCCGGCTGGAGGTGGAGATCGGCGACCAGGCGATCGACCGCGGGCTTCAGTTGCGGACGGTTCCCTGCTCCGCCCGCGTGCACAGCGATCCGATCCTTCTGGAACGGATGGTCCGCAATCTGCTGGTCAACGCCCTGCGCTACACCAGCGAGGGACGGATCCTGCTGGGGTGCCGGCGCCGGTCCGATCCCAAGGGCGGATTGCGCCTGTCGATCGAGGTGTGGGACACCGGCCCCGGCATCGCCGAGGCGGAGATGACGGCGATCTTCGAGGATTTCTACCGCTGCGGCACCGACCAGCATGACAGCGGCGGCGGGCTTGGCCTGGGGCTGTCCATTGTCCGCCGCATGGCGCAGATGCTGGACCATCCCGTCACCGTGCGCTCGCGGCTGGGGCGCGGAACCGTGTTCGCGATCAGCGTGCCGCTGGTCGAGCAGCACTGCCCCTGCAGCGCTGCGGCGGAGTGAGCCGCGCGTCTTCCCCCAATCCCCCGATCGGATGCTGCGGTGCATAATGATGGCAGTCCTGCCGGCAGGTCCGCTTTTCCTGTCCACGGCCGCGCAAGTTTCTGTTATGCTGCGACCGCTCACTGCGCTGAAAAGAACTCAGTAACCCAGCTGCAACAATGGCTTGGCAACTTTATTGATGTAGGTCATTGGTCCCCTTTGCCACAGGGGCTATTCCTTTCGCATCAACGCACTCCTTGGGAAATCCTTGGAGAGCGAAGGTTCCGCTTCAAAGGAACCCAACAAAAACGGCGTCCGGCCCACCGCCATGGCCTGCCCGGCAAGGGGGCGGCGGAGATGGGAACCGGGCTTGGGAGGATACGGCCTGCCGCCGCGACGGATGCCACCGGCAACGTGGCATCCGGTCCGGTCACCGGCATTCGGGTTTCCGCCCCGGGCGGATCCGTCGGTCGGGCGCCGCGATCCTTTTCAGGAGCATTCTAGTATGGACACCGCCATCGCCGCCTCCTCCGCCGCTCCGGCGGGTCCCGGCGGCATCGTTCCGACCGGCAAGAACGGCAGCCCCATGATCGAAAACATCACGTTCGAGGAAATCCGCGTCGGCCAGCAGGCCAGCCTGTCGCGGCGCCTGACCATGTCCGACATCGAGCTGTTCGCGACGGTGTCCGGCGATCTCAATCCCTCCCATGTGGACGAGGATTACGCCGTCGACCACAAGGTGGTCGGCCACGGCATGTGGTCCGGCTCGCTGATCTCCGCCGTCCTCGGCACCCTGCTGCCCGGTCCCGGCACTGTCTATGTCGGCCAGGATCTGCGGTTCGCGCTGCCGGTGCTGCTGGGCGACATCGTCACCGTCACCGTCACCGCCAAGTCCAAGGATGCCGAGCGCAAGACCGTCGTCTTCGACTGCCTCGCCACCAATCAGGACGGCAAGACCGTCGCCACCGGCGTCGCCGAGGTGATCGCCCCGACGGAAAAGGTCCGCCGGGCCGCCGCGGAGCTGCCGCAGGTGCAGGTGATCCGCCATGACGGCCACGAGCTGATGCTGAAGAACTGCGAGTCGCTGCCGCCGGTGCCGACCGCCGTCGTCCATCCCTGTGACGAAAGCTCGCTGCGCGGCGCCGTCGAGGCCGCCGAGGCCAACCTGATCGACCCGGTGCTGGTCGGTCCGGAAGCCAAGATCCGCTCGGTTGCCGACAGTGTTGGACTGGACATCTCGCGCTACCGGATCGTCGACGTCGCCCACAGCCATGCCTCGGCCGAAACCGGCGTGCGGCTTGCCCGCACCGGCGAGTGCGAGGCGGTGATGAAGGGCAGCCTGCACACCGACGAGTTGATGGGCGAGGTGGTGAAGAAGGAGACCGGGCTGCGCACCGGCCGCCGCCTGAGTCACGTCTTCGTCATGAATGTCCCGACCTACCCGCGGCCGCTGCTGATCACCGACGCGGCGATCAACATCTACCCGACGCTGGAGGACAAGGTCAGCATCGCGCAGAACGCCATCGACCTCGCCAAGGTGCTGGGGGTCGAGGTGCCGCGCGTCGCCATCCTGTCGGCGGTCGAGACCATCAACACCAAGATCGCCTCGACCCTCGAGGCCGCCGCCCTGTGCAAGATGGCCGACCGCGGCCAGATCGTCGGCGGCATCCTCGACGGCCCGCTGGCCTTCGACAACGCCATCAGCCGCGAGGCCGCCATCACCAAGGGCATCAAGTCCGAGGTCGCCGGCCAGGCCGACATCCTGCTGGTTCCCGACCTTGAGGACTCTAGAGGTCCCCGGGACCGGCTGAAT
>NZ_BADK01000394.1 GCF_000333595.1 Azospirillum sp. B506 | reverse complement strand
ACGGGCGGCTCGGCCTGTGGATGGTCGATTTCGCCGGGCACGGCATCACCGCGGCGATCACACCTTCCGGCTGCACACGCTGATCGACCGCTTGCCCATGCAGCACATGGCGCCGTCGCAATGGCTGATGCAGCTGAACGGCGCATTGAAGGACGTGCTGCCGACGGGGCAGTTCGCCACCGCCTTCTTCGGCATCCTCGACCTTGCCATCGACACGCTGACCTTCGCCGCGGCCGGCTCGCCCAACCCGGTGCTGGGGACACCGGCGCTGGCGAAGGGCAACGGGCCGGACATCCGCCTGCTCGACTCGGCGGGGCTGGTGCTGGGCGCCTCGCACCGGGCGCAGTATGCCGACCAGAGCCATCGCCTGCCGCGCGGCGGCTTCCTGTTCCTGTACAGCGACGCCCTGATCGAATGCGGCGGCGACGAGGTCGGCCCGCTGGGGCAGGACGCCGTACCCGATTTCGTCCGCGCGGCGCTGGCCCAGAACCGCCAGCACCCGCTGCGTCCGATGATGGACAGCTTCTATGCCCGCACCCGCCTGCCGCTGCGCGACGACCTGACCGCCGTCTGGGTCGCCCGGCGGGTGTAGGTTTCGGATGTAGGGTTCGGGCGGCGGCCTTACGGCGCGAACTGTTCCTTCAGGATGCGTTCCTCGAAGTTCAGCTCCGGATCGAACAGCAGGGTCAGGCCGACGTCGCGGCATTCCTGCACCTCGACCCGCAGAACCTCGCGGACTTCGGTGAAGTCGGCGACGGCGCTGACCGGGCGCTTGCCTTCCTCAAGAACGTCGAAGGTGATCCGGGCAGCGTGGGGAAGCAGGGCGCCGCGCCAGCGCCGCGGGCGGAAGGCGCTGATCGGGGTCAGCGCCAGCACCCCGGCGTTCAACGGCACGATCGGGCCATGGGCCGACAGATTGTAGGCGGTGCTGCCGGCTGGCGTCGCCACCAGGGCGCCGTCGCAGATCAGTTCCGGCAGCCGGACCACCCCGTCGATGGTGATGCGCAGCTTGGCCGCCTGCCGCGTCTCGCGCAGAAGCGAGACTTCGTTGATGCCCAGCGCCTCCACCCGCTCGCCGCTGACCCGTGTGGCCACCATGCGCAGGGGATGCAGGCGGACATGCTGCGACGCCACGATCCGCTCGGCCAGATCCTCTTCGCGGTAGGCGTTCAGCAGGAAGCCGACCGACCCGCGGTTCATGCCATAGACCGGCGTCGGCCGCTCGCGGTTGCGGGTCAGCGCCCTGTGCAGCGTTTCCAGCAGGAAACCGTCGCCGCCCAGCGCCACGATCACGTCGGCCTCGGCGGGGGTGGCATTGCCGTAGCGGTGGACCAGCCGGGTGCGGGCGGCCCTCGCCTCGTCGGTGTCGGCGCAGGCGAAGGCGATGCGCAGCGCATCGGGCGCAGGCAGCAATGGCGCCTGCGCATCTTCGGACTGGAGGAGGCCGGAATGGTCGACAGCGGGCTGCATGGCGGCGGGCTGCGTGGCGGCGGGATGGGTCATGGCGCGACCATAGCGCAGTCCGGCGCTCGCGCAAAAGTATCGCGCGGTGACGATCCGATGCAAAAGAGCGCATCCATGGGGCGCACCCGTTGAAGGCTCAACGAAAAGGGGACCGCGGACGGTCCCCTTTTTTACGGTATGGAAGGGATCGGGCGAGCCTACTCGACCATCTCCGACACCATTTCCTCGTCATCGTCACCGGCGGTGCGCTTCGGCCGGCTGCCTTCGGTGTAGTCGAAGGCCGGCTTGTCGTCCTTGACGGTGACCTTGACCAGACCGCCCTTGCTGAGCTTGCCGAACAGCAGCTCTTCGGCCAGCGGCTTCTTGATGTACTCCTGGATCACACGGCCGAGCGGGCGGGCGCCATAGAGCGGGTCGTAGCCCTTCTTGCCCAGCCATTCGCGCGCCTCCTCGTTCAGCTCGATGGACACGCCCCGGTCTTCCAGCTGCGCTTCCATCTGCATGATGAACTTGTCGACGACGCGGTTGATCACCTCCTGCGTCAGCGGCGCGAACGGGATGATCGCGTCGAGACGGTTGCGGAACTCCGGCGTGAACATCTTCTCGACCGCTTCGATGTCCTCGCCGACCCGGCGGTCACGCTCGAAGCCGATGGCGGGCTTGGCCATGTCGGCGGCCCCGGCGTTCGAGGTCATGATCAGGATGACGTTGCGGAAATCGACGATCTTGCCGTTGTGATCGGTCAGCTTGCCGTGGTCCATGATCTGCAACAGGATGTGAACAGTCC
>NZ_BADK01000395.1 GCF_000333595.1 Azospirillum sp. B506 | reverse complement strand
TCTGGCGGTCCAGCGGGCGGTGTAGTCGATCAGCGCCGCGTCGCCGCGGCTGCGCACCTGCTCGATGACGCCGGCGACCAGGGTCTGGACATCCTCGCTGGCCTCGCGCTTGGCATGCAGCAGCGCCTCGAAACCGGCGGCGAAGTCCGCGTCGCGAATATCAAGCCTGACGGGCATTCACCGCCTCCCGGAACTTGTCGATCCACTGAGAAATCTCGGCCGTCCGCGTCTTGAAGGCGGCGCGGTTGACGATCAGGCGCGAGGTGACGTCGGCGATATGCTCCACCTCCACCAGCCCGTTGGCCTTCAAGGTCGAGCCGGTGGACACCAGATCGACGATGCGGCGGCACAGGCCCAGCGTCGGCGCCAGCTCCATCGCCCCGTTCAGCTTGACGCATTCGGCCTGGACGCCGCGGGCGGCGAAGTGGCGCTTGGTCACCTCCGGGTATTTGGTGGCGACGCGCACATGGCTCCAGCGCGACGGATCGTCGCCCTCCATCATCTCCGCCGGTTCGGCGACCGACAGGCGGCAGGCGCCGATGCCGAGGTCGAGGGGCGCGTAGATCTCCGGATAGTCGAACTCCATCAGCACGTCGTTGCCCGCGACGCCGAGATGGGCGGCGCCGAAGGCGACGAAGGTCGCCACGTCGAAGGAGCGCACGCGGATGATGCTGAGGTTCGGCACATTGGTGGCGAAGCGCAGAAGCCGGCTCTTGTCGTCGTCGAAGGCCGGCTCCGGATGGATGCCGGCATGGGTCAGCAACGGGCGCAGCTCTTTCAGGATGCGGCCCTTGGGCAGGGCCAGCACGAGCTGGTCGTCGACAGGAACCTCGGCGGCCGGCAAGCCCAGGGCGCTGGTATCGGCGGACAAAACACTCTCCTCGCATCGCTCGCCGGGGCGGTGTGGCGGCCCCGGATGAACCATCGCCGGGATAGATAGCACATTCCGCGCGCCCGTCACCTGTCGCTGTCGCGCTGCAGAGATTTTACGTGTATAGTTTGCTTAATGAGAAATTTCACACAAGATAGAAAATTTTGTTTGACTCAAACTCCATCGAAAGAGTAGATAAAACCCATGGACGCCCCGCCGGGGCATCCCGCGGCAATTTGACTTCTGCAGCTTGCGCCGCGTCACCAAACGCTAAAGCGCCACGATACCGGTCGTGGACCTCTTCAAGAAGGAGAGACCGGAATGACATCGCGAGTTTCCGCTCCCCCATCCGTGCTTCGGACCGCTTCCCCGGCCTGCATGATGCGTTCGGGCCTGTGTTGCCGCTGATCCCGCGGCCCCAAGACACAGCGCCCATCCCGCACATCCGCCCGTCCTGAAGAACGCATTTGCGCCGCCGCCCCGCCGTGCCTGGGGGCCGCCGCGGCAAAGGGGAGCCTCTCGCCATGACCCACGCCAACGCCTACGCCATCGAAGTCCAGGGCCGTTCCGCCGGCATCGTCGTTGCCGAACGCGGCGGCTACACCTTCTTCGTGTCCGATTGGGCTTTCCGCGATCTCGACCGCCGCGTCTTCCGCAATGTCGGACAGGCCCAGCGCGCCGCCCACCAGCATTACAGCCGGCTGCCCGACACCCGCCGCCGCTGACCCCCGATCAATGCCCGCTGCCAAGAAACCCTGAGGAAAGCCCCCATGAAGCGCATCCTGATGTCGGTGGCCGTCGCCGCCGGCCTGCTGACCGCCGCCACCTCCGCTTTCGCCGCCCCGCTGAAGCTCGGCGTGTCGGCCGGCCCCTATGGCGAGATCCTGGAATTCACCGCCAAGCTGGCCGCCAAGGAGGGCATCGAGGCGCAGGTGATCGAGTTCACCGACTGGAACATGCCGAATGCCGCGCTCCAGGCCGGCGACATCGACGCCAACAACTTCCAGCACCAGCCCTTCCTCGACAATCAGGTGAAGCAGCGCGGCTACGACATCGTCTCCGTCGCCAAGAGCGTCGTGGTGCCGATGGGCGTCTACAGCAGCAAGGTGAAGGCGCTGGCCGACCTGAAGCCGGGCGCGTCGGTGTCGATCCCCAACGATCCCACCAACGGCGCCCGCGCCCTGTTCCTGCTGGCCAAGGCCGGCGTGATCGGACTGAAGGACGGGGCCGGCCTCAACACCACCATCGCCGACGTGGTGAACCCGAAGGGCATCAAGCTGGTGGAGCTGGACGCCGCCCAGCTGCCGCGCTCGCTCGACGACGTGGATGCGTCGGTCATCACCCTCAACTATGCCGTGCTGGCCGGATTGGAGCCGAAGAAGGCCCTGGTGCTGGAGGATGACCAGTCGAAGTGGAACCTGGTGTGGGCGGTCCGCAAGGATCGCATGGAAGACCCGACGATCAAACGCTTCATTGCGCTGTATCGTTCGCCCGAAGTGCGGCAGTTTATCGAAACGCGCTTCAACGGTTCCATCATTCCGACGTGGTGAGGGAGGCTGGGGGACGCTGGACGTCCCCTTTTGCCGAATAAATGATGATAACGCTAACAAACATTCATAAGACTTACGCGGCGCGCGGCGGCGGGGCTTCGGTCCATGCGCTGGCCGACATCGACCTTTCCATCGGACGCGGCGAGGTCTTCGGGATCATCGGGCGCTCCGGCGCCGGCAAATCCACCCTGCTGCGCACGGTCAACCTGCTGGAAAGCCCGAGTTCGGGCAGCGTCACGGTGGACGGGGTGGAGATGACCACCCTGTCGGCGGCGGAGCTGCGCAAGGCCCGCCATTCCATCGGCATGATCTTCCAGCACTTCAACCTGCTGTCCTCGCGCACCGTCTTCGACAATGTCGCGCTGCCGCTGGAGCTGGCCGGCATGGCCGGAGCGGAGATCCGCAAGACGGTGGAGCCGCTGCTCGACCTCGTCGGGCTGGCCGACAAGCGCGACCGCTATCCGGCGGAGCTGTCGGGCGGGCAGAAGCAGCGCGTCGGCATCGCCCGCGCGCTGGCCAGCAAGCCGAAGGTGCTGCTGTCGGACGAGGCGACCTCGGCGCTCGATCCGGAGACGACGACGCAGATCCTGCATCTGCTGGCCGACATCAACCGGCGGCTCGGCCTGACCATCGTGCTGATCACCCACGAGATCGCCGTCATCAAGGAGATCTGCCACAAGGTGGCGGTGATGGAGAATGGCCGGGTGATCGAACAGGGGCCTGTCTTCGACATCTTCGCCCATCCGAAGCACCCGACCACCCGCAGTTTCGTCGATCCCGTCATCAACCGCGGCATCCCCGACAGCCTGCGCGACCGGCTGTCGCACCAGCCGGGACCGGGCAGCAACCCGGTGCTGCGCATCACCTTCACCGGCGAGAAGGCGACCACCCCGGTGATCAGCGCCATCAGCCGCCAGCTGAACCTGGACCTGAACATCTGGCACGGCCAGATCGACGAGATCCAGGGCGCCCCCTTCGGCACGCTGGTGGTGGAGGCGCTGGGCGACACGGCCAAGGTCGAGGCCGCCATCGCGCTGGTGAAAGAGAACAATCTGGGTGTCGAGGTGTTGGGCCATGCTCTCCCCGCAAATCATTGACCTGCTGATCAAGGGGCTGATCGACACGCTGCAGATGGTGGCGGTGTCGGGCGCCATCGGGACGCTGATCGGCCTGCCCATCGGCGTGATGCTGGCCGTCACCGGCCGGGGCGAGCTGTTGCAGAATTTCGCCTTCAACAAGGTGATGGGGGCGGTGGTCAACATGACCCGCTCCACCCCCTTCATCATCCTGGTGGTGGCAATCATCCCCTTCACCCGGCTGATCGCCGGCACCTCCATCGGCACCAATGCCGCCATCGTGCCGCTGACCGTCGCCGCGGCGCCCTTCATCGCCCGCGTGGTGGAGAATGCGGTGCGCGAGGTGGATCGCGGACTGGTCGAGGCGGCGCAGGCGATGGGCGCCACGCCGTTCCAGATCATCAGGAAGGTCCTGCTGCCGGAAGCCCTGCCGGGCATCGTCGCCGGCCTGACCCTGTCGGCGGTCAGCCTGATCGGCTATTCCGCCATGGTCGGCGCCGTCGGCGGCGGGGGCTTGGGCGATCTCGGCATCCGCTATGGCTACCAGCGCTTCCTGCCGGAGGTGATGCTGGCGGTGGTGATCGTGCTGATCGTGCTGGTGCAGATCGTCCAGTCGACGGGCGACCTGATCGCCCGCCGGGTCAACAAACGCAATCTGAAGTCCTGACCAATAATACCCGAGGAGTGTTCGAGATGCTGCGCTTCCGTTCGCTGGCTTCCCTGCTGGCTGGCGCCGCCACGATGGCCATCGCTTTCGCTGCGCCCTTTGAGAGTGTGGCCGCCGAAACGATCAAGGTCGGCGTCACCGCCGGTCCGCATGCCCAGATCCTGGAAGCGGTGAAGCCCATCGCCGCCAAGGACGGGCTGGACATCCAGATCCTGGAATTCACCGACTATGTCATCCCGAACCAGGCGCTGGCCGGCGGCGATCTGGACGCCAACAGCTTCCAGCACCAGCCCTATCTGGACAACCAGGTGAAGGACCGCGGTTTCGATCTGGTCAGCGTCGGCAAGACGGTGGTCTATCCCATCGGCATCTATTCCAAGAAGGTCAAGAGCCTGGAAGAGCTGCCGACGGGCGCCAAGTTCGCCATTCCGAACGACCCGACCAACGGCGGTCGCGTCCTCTTGCTGCTGCAGGCCAAGGGCCTGATCAAGCTGAAGGACGGCGGCACCCTGAAGGCCTCGCCCATCGACATCGTCGAGAACCCGAAGAAGCTGGAGATCGTCGAGCTGGACGCCGCCCAGCTGCCGCGCTCGCTGGACGACGTGACCGCCGCCGCGATCAACACCAACTTCGCGCTGGAGGCCGGCATCGACCCGGTCAAGGACGCCATCGCGCGTGAATCGGCCGACAGCCCCTATGCCAACGTCATCGCTGTCCGCAAGGCCGACAAGGACAAGCCCTGGGTCGCCAAGCTGGTGAAGGCCTACAACAGCCCCGAGGTGAAGGAGTTCATCCTCACCAAGTTCAAGAACGCGGTGGTTCCTGCTTTCTGAGGTTGGCAAGGATACGCCCGGCGGCGCCGAGCGCGTCGCCGAGCGATCCGCCAGCCTTCGGGCAGAACAACCTCATCGACGGATACCAGGGCCGGCAGCCGGTGCCGAGCGCCGTCCAGTCCCCCGCCGGCCCGATCCGCCAGACCGGCACGCCGAGCGCGCCGGCCATCTCCGCCACCGAGGTTCCGGCGGAGACCACCAGATCCAGCGCCGCCGTCAGGGCCGCCGCACCGTCGAGGTCGTTTTTCAGGTCGAGCGGCGGGCGGTGGATGGCGATGCCGAAGCGCCGTTCGGCGTTGGCGAGTTCGGCCTCGCACTCGTCATATTGAAGGTTGACGAGGCGCAGGCCGGGCAGGGTGAGGATCGGCGCCCAGTCGGTCAGCGGGGCGTAGTTGGCGTCGCGCAACGCGCCGCGCAGGCTGCTGCGCCAGCACAGGCCGACGGTCAGGGCGGATCCGCTGCCACCCGACCAGTCCCGCCACCGCTCCACCGCCGCCTCCTCGGCGCGCAGCCATCCGCCCTGTTTCGCAAAGCCGGAGACTCCCCAGCCCAGCCGCAAGGGCAGCGACCCGGCCGGGATGTGACAGTCGGCGTCCGTCGGATCCTCGGTCGCCGCGCGCACCGTCGCCTGCGGGAAGGAGCGCGCGATCAGGGCCGCCAGCCGCGGCTCGCATTCCACGATGACCCGGCCGGCGCCTGAGAGAATGCGGGCGATCAGGTCGGGGTAGCAGGCGCTGTACATCAGCTCGTCGCCCACCCCCTGCTCGCGCCATACCAGAAGCGTCTTTCCCGTCAGGTCGCCGCCGTCCCAGGCGGGAATGCGGAAGCGCCGGTCGGGCAAAGCCTGTCCGGCGGCGAAGCGGGCCTCCAGCCCGGTCCAGCCGATGTCGAGGTCTCCCCGCGCCAGCGCCGCATAGCCGCGGTTGAAGGCGGCGAGCGTCAGGGTCGGGTCATCCTCCACCGCCCGGCGATAGGCCGCATCGGCCTCCGCCGGCCGGCCGGCGGCATGGAGCGCGTTGCCGGAATTGTAACGCCACTCCGCCCGCAGCGGCTCCAGCGCCAGCGCACGGCCCCAGCCCTTCAGCGCGGCGTCGAGCCGGCCCTGCCGTTGCCGCAGGTCGGCCAGCCCGGCCCAGCCGGTGCCGGCTCCGGGGGCGAACAGGATCACCCGCCACCAGGCCAGCCCGGCGGCGGTGCCGTCGCCCGCCCGTTCCAGCGCCAGAGCGAAATTGCCCAGCGTGCCGAGATCGCCGGGACGGCCCTGGAGCGCCGAGCGCAGATGTGCCACTGCCTCGGCCGGGCGGTCGAGCGCCAGGGCGGCCAGCCCGAGGTTGCTGAGCGCCGCCGGATCGCCGGGGCGCAGGCGCAGCGCCCGGCCGGCGGTGCGTTCCGCGATGGCGGCATGGTCGGGATTGCGCAGGGCTTCCGCCGACAGGGCGGTCCAGGCCTCCGCCAAGGCGGGGTCGAGGGCGAGCGCCCGCTGGAAGAAGGGCCAGCCTGCTTCACCCATCGCCTGCCGCGCCAGTCCGGCATTGGCCCACAGCCCGGCATGGAAGGGGGCGAGGCGGCGTGCCGCGTCGGTCGCCTCCGCCGCCTCGGCGGCCGCCCCGCGGGACAGGTGCAGGGCACCGAGATTGCCGAGCGCCTCCACGTCTTCGGGAGCGAGGGCGGTGGCGACCAGCCAGTCGGCTTCGGCGTCGGCCAGGGCGCCCATCTCCTGGTGGGCCAGGGCGCGGCGCTTGTGACGGTCGGCGGTCGGCTCCACCGCGATGGCGCGGCCCAGCAGGGTGGCGGCGATGTCGGGACGGCCGGCCTGATGGCCGAGCAGGGCGTAGCCCTCCAGCGCCGCCGGCACCTCGCCGACTTGGTCGAGGATGCGTTGGTAAGCCTTCTCCGCCTCGGGCCAGCGGCCGGATTCGTGCAGGCCGCGCGCCTCGGCCAGCCACTTATCGAGGGGTGGGGCGGCGGGCGGAGGCGGGACAAGACGACGCAGCTCTGCCGCCATGCGCGCCAGCACATCCGGCAGTCGCTCGCCGGAGCGGGCGCTCCACAGCCGCATGGAGGGGAACCAGGGCCGCACGCCGCTGCCGAGCGCCGTCCAGTCGCCCGCCGGGCCGAAGCGCCAGACCGGCACGCCCAAGGCACCCGCCATCTCGCCGACCGAACTCGCCACCGTCACCACGAGGTCGAGGTTGGCGATCAGCGCCGCCACGCCTTCCAGATCGTTCTTCAGGTCGGTGTCCGGCCAGCGGCGGATCGTCACGCCCAGTTGCGCCTCGACGGCGGCAATTTCCGCCTCGCGCCCGTCATATTGCAGGGTGGCCGGGATCAGGCCGGGCAAGGTCAGCAGCGGCGTCCAGTCGGCCAGCGTGGTGTAGGAGGCCTTGCGCTCCCCCAGCATGTTCTGGCTGCCCCAGCAGATGCCGACGCGCAGGCCCGGTCCCAGCGCCGCCAGCCGTTCGCGCCATTCCGCCAGCCGCAGCGGATCGGGTGCCAGCCAGGAGGAGCGGGCGGGGAAATCGGCCAGGGTCGGCCGCAGCAGCCGGGGCAGCGATCCCATCGGCAGATGGGCGTCGGCGTCGGTGGGCGCGGCAGTGGCGGGATCGGCCGTCTGCGCCCGCACCGTGACGCCGGGCAGGGCGCGGCCGACCAGCCCGGTCAGGCGGGCATCGACCTCGACGATCAGCGTTCCCGGCCCGAACCGCGCCGCAAGGTCGGGCAGGGCGGTGCCGAACATCAGCTCGTCGCCCAGCCCCTGCTCGCGCCAGACCAGCAGGCGCTTTCCCGGAGTTCCGTCCCAGGCCGGCAGGGAGACGCTGCGCCCGGCCGACACCCGGCGCGAGGCGAAGCGGGCCTCATACTCGTCCCAGCCCTCCGCCAGCCGACCGCGGCCGAGCAGCCGCAGGGCGAGGTTCCAGCGGGCCAGCGCGAAGCCGGGGGCGTGGATCAACGCCTGGGCGTAGAGCGCCTCCGCCTCGTCGCCGCGGCCCTGCGCCTCGCGCAGCAGGGCGAGGTTCACCATCGTCTCGGCATCGCCGGGGGCCAGCCGCAGGGCCTCCAGATGCGCCGTCTCGGCCTCGGCGATGCGGCCGGTCTCCTTCAGCACGACGCCGAGGTTGGTCAGGGCGGTGGCATGGCCGGGGTCGAGCCGCAGGGCGTGGCGCAGCGCCGTTTCCGCCTGGGCATACTCGTCCTGCGCCCGCAGCAGCGTGCCGAGATTGGCCCAGGCCTCGGCATAGCCGGCATTCAGGTCCAGCGCGCGGCGGTAATGGACAGCGGCCTCGGCGAGCCGGTCGCTCTCCTGCAAGGCGCTGCCCAGGCTGTTGTGCGCCTCCGGGTAGGCCTCGCGCAGGGCGAGTGCCCGGCGGTACTCCGCCTCCGCCTCCGCCAGCCGGCCGAGCGCGTGGAGGGCAAGGCCGAGATTGGCGTGCTGTTCCGCCATGCCGGGGCGATGGGCGATGGCCTTGCCGATCAGACGGGCGGCGTCCGCGTCCTGGCCGCGCTGGTGGTGCAGCACGCCCAGCAGATGCAGCGCGTCGGCGTTCCGCCCGTCGGCCGCCAGCATGCTGCGGTAGGTGCGCTCCGCCCCCTCCAGGTCGCCGGCGCGGTGGTGGGCCAGCGCCTCGCGCAGGAGGGCGGCCAGTCGGGCGGGGGCGGCGGAGGACGGCATCGGGCGGGGGCCGGATCGAAAAGGACGTGCCGTCTCGATAGCACGAGTCTGCCGTGAGTCGCCTACGCAAAATATCGGAAGCAATTTAGGGGACTGGCGTGACCCCCTTCATTCTGTATACTTGATCTCGCTTCGGCTTCGCCGGTCGATCTCCATCCAAAAGGCGTATATCTTGAGTAAGACTGCAATCATCGTCGACGACAGCAAGCTTTCGCGTATGCATGTGCGGGCAATGGTCTTGCGCAACAAGCCGGACTGGTCGGTGGTCGAGGCTGCGAACGGCGACGAACTCTTCAGGACGTTGCAGGACACGCCGGTCGATGTTGCGATCATCGACTACAACATGCCCGGCGACAACGGGGTGGACACCGCCGCCAAGCTGCGCCGGAGCCATCCGGGGGTGCACATCGCCATCATCACCGCCAATGCCCAGGACGCGGTGGTATCGGGCATCCGTGCGGTCGGCGCCGCCTTCATGCCCAAGCCGCTGGAGGAGGAGCAGGTCGCCCGTTTCCTGAACTCCACCGCCCTGCCGCCGCGCCGCGCCAACCCGGCCCCGCAGGAGTGAGCGCTTCCATGGTAAGAACCTAGGCCATGCTGAGCGATCTGGAGCGCGACGCGCTGGCCGAATTGGGCAACATCGGCATCGGCCGGGCATCGACGGCGCTCGGCCGCATGCTGGGCGGGCTGGTGACCCTGTCGGTCCCCTCGGTGGAGATGGTGCCGCCGGACACGGTGGCCGGGCTGCTCGACCGGGCGCTGTCGCCGCCGCTGGTGGGCATCTCGGAACGGCTGGGCGGGCTGTTCGCCGGCTGCGCCCTGCTGGCCTTTCCCCAGGCCGGCAGCCTGCCCCTGGTGCGCGCCGCCCTGCCGCCCGGCGTCCCGGCCGACGACGTGCCGGAGCTGGAGGACGAGGTATTGGCGGAGCTGGGCAACGTCGTGCTGAACAGCGCGCTGGCGCTGGTCGCCAACCTGCTGGGCGAACCGGTGGATACCGGCCTGCCGGCGGTGCTCCGCGGCAGTGCGGCGGAGATCCTGCGGCGCTGTTCGGGACCGGTTCCGACCGCCGACAGCGCTGCCGTGCTGTTCCACATCGACCTGCGGACCAGCCTGCCCAACGGGAACGCCAACGGCGACAGCAGCGACGAGGGGGGCGTGGTCGGCGGGCGGGTGGTCCTGCTGCTCGACGCCGGCTCGGCCGGGGCGCTCAAGGCGACGCTCGGCCGCTACATCGGCCGGCTGGTCGCGTAACGGCAACAAGAACAACCGGCTGGAAAGACGGGTAAGGACCATGGCACTCATCAAGAAGACCAAGATCGACACGGCGCGCACCGCCCGGACCAGAGCCGGCGGCGCCGACGAGGGTCCGGAGCGGTCCGCTGTCGCCGGCGAGGCCGCCGCAGCCGTCACCCCGGCCGCCCCCACGCAGAGCACGCCGCAGCGCCGCCGGGCGCGCGCCGATTCGCGCCGCCGGCAGGCCGCCAGCGGCATCGCCGCCGCTTCCACCGAGCTGGCCAGTGGCGTCACCCAGGCGGCGGCGGCGGCGGAAGAGCTGCGCCGGGCCATGGAGCAGATCGCCGCCGGGGCCGAGCAGACGGCTGGCGCCACCCAGGAATCCCAGCGCATGATCGGCCGGGCGTCGGAGCTGCTGACCCGCTCGCGCGGCACGGCGGAACAGGCGGTCTTGCGGGTCGAGGCCTTGCAGGCGACGCTGAAGGACGTCAGCGGCCAGATCCTGTCCTCCATCGACGGCATCGTCCGCGCCGCCGAACGGCAGGAGGCCTCGGTCCGGCTGGTCCGCGACCTGGAAACCCAGGCGAAGGAGATCGGCACCATCGTGCAGAGCGTCGCCGCCATCGCCGACCAGACCAACCTGCTGGCGCTGAACGCCGCCATTGAGGCGGCGCGGGCGGGAGACGCGGGCAAGGGCTTCGCCGTCGTCGCCGACGAGGTGCAGGCGCTGGCCGAACGATCGGAGCGCAGCGCCAACGACATCCAGGCGATGGTCGCGGAAATCCAGGATGCGGTCGCGGCGATCGCCGCCGGCATCGTCGCCTCGTCCGACGCGGCGAAGGCGGAGGTGGAGCGCGGGCGCAGGATCATCCAGCAGCTGGAAGGCGTGCGGTCGGATATGTCGACCATCGTCCAGGGCGCACAGGAGACGATCCGCGCCGCCGTGGAGGCCGATCAGGCGGCGCGCGAGGCCCTGCGCGGGGCGGAGACCATCGCCGCCAGCGCCGAGGAACAGTCCGCCGCCGCCGAGGAGGCGTTGAGGACGGCGGGCGAGCAGGCCCTGGCCCTGGCCCAGAGCCAGCGCGCCGCCGGCCAGCTCTCCGAACTGGCCGAGGATCTGGAGGGCACCGCCGACCTCGCCGCCACCGCCGACGAACTGGCATCCGCCGCGGAGGAGCTGTCGGCCGCCATCGAGGAGATCAACCGGGGGGCGGCCCAGATCATGACCGCCATCGGCCAGATCTCGGGCGGGGCGCAGTCGCAGAGTGCGGCCACCCACCAGCTGGCCTCGGCGATTGCCGAGATCGACGCCGCGGCGACGCTGGCCGCCGGGCGGGCCGGCGAGTCGGTGGAGCGCTGCACCGCGATGGAAGGGCTGCTCGGCGAGACCCGCGAGACCATCGGCCGGCTGGCCGACGGGATGCTGGAGGCGGTGGACTCCTCCCGCCGGGCCGGGGAGAGGCTGGACGCGCTTGAGCGGATCGGCCGGCGCATCGACAAGGTGGTGGACGCCATCGCCACCGTCGCCATCCAGACCGGGATGCTGGCGGTCAGCGGCTCCATCGAGGCGGCACGGGCGGGAGAGTTCGGCCGCGGCTTCACCGTGGTCAGCGGCGACATCCGCAAGCTGGCCGGCGACAGCGCCGAAAGCGCGGAACGGGTGAAGGACATCGTCCGCGCCATCCAGGACCAGATGCTGCGGGTGCGCCGCGACGTGGAGGAGGTCTCGGCGACGGCAGTGACGGAAATCGCCCGCCACCGTGCCTTCGGCGTCACCCTGACGGCCGGCGCGCAGGAGCTGCGGGTGGTCACCGCCGGCAGCCGCGAGATCCTGGACGCCGCCAACGAGACCACCGGCGCCCTGCGCGAGACCCGGGTCGGGGTGGAGCAGGTGGCCGCCGCCGCCGCCGCCGCGAACCTCGCCGGCTCCGAAGCGGCCAAGGCCGCGCGGGAACAGGCGAAGGGAGCCGAGGAGCTGGCGTCGGCAATCGAGGAGATCGCGGCGATGGCCGACAGCCTGCTGGGCGCGGCTTGACCGCCGCGGCCGGGGACGCGGCGGGCGATGGCGATGGCAGCGCCCTTGCCCTTACCCTCGCCTTCGTCACGGTGGCGGTCGGCGGCCTGCGCCTTGCCCTGCCGCTGACGGCGGTCCATGCGGTGATCCGGCTGCCGGAGCTGGTGCGCATCCCGCTGGGGCCGCCCAGCCTGGACGGGCTGGCGCAGTGGCATGGCGAGGCGGTGCCGGTGCTCGACCTTGGGAAGGCGCTGGGGGCCACGGCCTTGGGCAGGCCGGGCGGTGCGCCCGCCACGCGGGAGACGCGCGTGGTGCTGGTCGGGCATCGCGGCCAGCCGGTGGGGCTGCGGGTGGACTCCATCGCCGGCATCCTGCGTGCCGCCCCCGACCGCATCGATCCGTTGACGGAGGAGGAGGGCGGGCTCGATCCCGCCCTGCTGAACGGCCTGCTGCGCGACGGTCCGGCCACAATCCTGAAGCTGGACGCGCTGATCGACCGCCAGTTCGGCGACGGGGCGGAGGCGGAACCGACGGACCGGGGAGCGGTTGCGGCGGTTGGCTTCGGTCCCGTGCCGGCCGGCGGACCGGGCACCAACACCGGTAGCGCCAAGGGTGATGTCGACAGGCAGGCCTTGCTGGTCTTCGAGGTCGCCGGGCAGGAATTCGCCCTGCCGGTGAATCGCGTGCGCGAGGTCCTGCCGGCCCCGCGCGAGGTCGCCCGCATGGCGCGGGCCAAGGCGCATCTGCTGGGGGTGATGGCGGTGCGCGACCGGCTGCTGCCGCTGGTGGGCCTGCGCGCCCTGTTCGGTCTGGACGGGGCCGGCGGGCCGGCGGCCGGGCGCCGCGTCGTCGTCGTGCGCTCCGGAAGCGGGCCATTGGGCGGCGATGGGGCGCCGGTCGGGGTGCTGGTGGACGAGGTGCATGAGATCCTGCGGCTCGACCCGGCGCAGATCGACCCGGTGCCGCCGCTGCTGGCCCGCGAGCCGGAGTTCGAGGATTTGGACGGCATCGCCAGATCCGAGGGGGGACAGCGGCTGGTTTCGGTGCTGTCGGCGGAGCGGTTGTTCCGTCATGGCGCGGCGATCGGCGGCGATGCGGGCGGCGAAGCAGGCGGAGAGGGGAGCGGGATGGAGCCGGCACGGCCTGCCGAGGGGACTGGACTCGGGGAGCGCTTCGTCGTCTTCCGCCTCGCCGGGGCGGAGTACGGCCTGCCGGTCGCCGCCGTGCGCGAGGTGCTGCGCCGGCCCGACAGCGTCACGCCGCTGCCCAAGGCGCCCGACTTCGTGACCGGCCTGCTGACCCTGCGCGGCGAGGTGCTGCCGCTGATCGACCCGCGCCGGCTGCTGGACCTGCCGGCCGCGGCGGCCGACTCCGCTGGCCCCTCTGCCGACCTGGAGCGCGGGCGGGTGGTGGTGGTCGGGCGCGACGGGCTGCTGGCCGGGTTGCTGGTGGACGGCCTGTCCGGACTGCTGACCGTTCCGGCGGATCGGATCGGCCCGGCACCGGCGGTGTCGGCGGCGCAGCGGCGGCTGATCCGCCGGGTGGCGACGCTGGAGTCGGCGAGAGAGGATGGTGGCGGCGCCCGCCTGATCCTGCTGATGGACGCGGACAGCCTGCTCGACATGGACCGGCTGGCCGGCCTGCTCGTGACCCCGCCGTGACGAGGGGAGCGGGGAACGGTGTGCGGACGGTGCCGGTGGTGCTGGTGGTGGACGATTCCGCGCTGATGCGCCGGCGGATCACGGATCTGCTGGGGGAGGCCGGATTCCGGGTGGAGACCGCCGCGACGGGGGAGGAGGCCCTGGCCCGCCTGCCGGTCCTCGACCCGGACGTGGTGACCCTGGACGTCACCATGCCCGGCATGGACGGGCTGGCCTGCCTCGCCCGCATCATGGTGGAGCATCCCAAGCCGGTGGTGATGGTCTCCGCCCTCACCGGGGCGGGGGCCGAGGAGACGCTGGAGGCACTGCGGCTGGGGGCGGTGGAGGCGGTGCAGAAGCCGGCTGCCGGCTCCATCGGCCGCATCGGCGAGGAGCTGGTGGAGACAGTGCGCGCCGCCGCATCCGCCCGCCCGCGCCGCGTCCACGGCCTGCGCGAACGGCTGCGGCTGGCCCGCGCCCGCATCGCCGGGGAGGATTTCGTGGCGCCCGCGCTGCCGGCGCCGTCGTCTCCGGCGGCTGCGGGCGGGGAGGGGCAGGGGGTGGTGCTGGTCGGCGTCTCCACCGGCGGTCCCAGCACGCTGGAGGACATCCTGCCGCTGCTGCCCGCCGATTTTCCCTGGCCGGTGGTGGTGGCCCAGCATATGCCGGCCGCCTTCACCGCGACGCTGGCCCGCCGCCTGGACGAGCTGTGCGCGCTGCGGGTGGTGGAGGTGGAGCGGGCGACGGTGCTGGAGCCGGGCATGGTCTGCATCGCCCGCGGCGGTGCCGACGTGGAGCTGGCGCGGCGCGGCGGACGGCTTCAGGCGGTCTCCGTCCCGGCCTCGCCCGACCGGCCCTGGCATCCCAATGCCGACCGTCTGGTGACCAGCGCTCTGCGGTTGCTGCCGCCCGACCGGCTGGTGGGGGTGCTGCTGACCGGCATGGGCAATGATGGGGCGGCATCGATGGCCGAACTGCATGCCCGCGGCGGCCGCACCATCGCCGAGTCGGAGGACAGCGCCGTCGTCTTCGGCATGCCGCAGGACCTGATCCGGCGCGGCGGGGCCGGCGTCGTTCTGCCGTCGGACCGGGTCGCCGGCCAACTGACCCGCTGGCTGCTGCCCGTCGCGCGACGGATCGGGACGGAATAGGGAGTGATGCCATGGGACTGGTGAAGAAGAAGGCCGCTCCGGAAACCGCCCCGGCCGGCACCGAGGTCGCGCGCGATCCGCTGGCTGCGCTGGAGGATGCCGAGGCTTCGGCCCGCCGTGACGCCGCCCATGCGCTGGGCCATGCGGCGGTTCCGGGGGCCGAGGCGGCGCTTGCCCGCCGGCTCCAGGCGGAGGGCGACGCCGGTGTGCGCGAGGCGATCCTGACCGCGCTCGCCCGCATCGCCACGCCCGACGCGGCGGCGGCCCTGGTCTCCTTCCTCGACCGCGAGGATGCTGCGCTGCGCAACGCGGCGCTGGAAAGCCTGCAGCAGATGCCGGCGGAGGTCGCCGCCCCGGCGCTGCTGCCGCTGCTCGACCATGCCGACGCCGACCTGCGCATCTTCGCGGTGCAGGGGCTGGGCAGCCTCGTCCATCCGGCAGAGTCGGCTTTCAGACGGGCCGACTGGCTGGCCCGGGTGATGGAGCGCGACGCCGACGTCAATGTCTGCCTCGCCGCGGTGGAGGCGCTGGCCGAGGCCGGGAGTCCGGAAGCGCTGTCCAGCCTGGAGGCGCTGGCCCGCCGCTTTCCCGCGGACGCCTTCGTCGCCTTCGCCGTCGACGCCGCCCGTTCCAGTTTCCGCGGCGGGTGATCTCCTGTGACCGACGCCGTGCCGGAAGGCCTGTCCCAGGAGGATTATGCGACGCTGTGCGGATTCCTGCGGGAGCGCACCGGCCTGTCCTTCACCGAGGCCAAGCGCTATTTCGTCGACCGCCGCGTCGCCGCCCGCATGCAGGCGGTCGGGGCGGCTGACCTGCGCGCCTATATGAATCTGCTGCGCTTCCAGGCATCGGGAGAGGAGCTTCAGCGGCTCGTCAACCTGATGACGGTGAACGAGACCTATTTCTTCCGCGAGAAGTATCAGTTCGACTGTCTGGTGAACTCCGTCCTCGACGAGCTGGTGCGGGGGCGGCCGGCGGGATCGCGGCTGCGCATCTGGTCGGCCGGCTGCGCCAGCGGGGAGGAACCCTATTCCATCGCCATCATGCTGCTGGAAAACTGGCATCGGGTGGACGATTACGAGATCGAGCTGCTGGCGTCCGACATCGACAGCGCGGTTCTGGACCGCGCGCGCGAGGGCATCTATGACGAGCGCGCCCTGCAGGGGCTGCCGGCCCATCTGCGCGCCAAATATTTCCAGCCCCTGCGCGGAGCGGTCGGTGCCGGCGGGCCGCGCTGGCGGATCATCGGGGATTTGCGGGACTCGGTCGATTTCTCGCTGGTCAACATCACCGACCCGCGGCAGGTGCGGGCGTTCCGCGGGGTCGATGTGATCTTCTGCCGCAACCTGCTGATCTATTTCGACGATCTGGGCCGACGGGAGGCGGCGAGCATGTTTCACGATGCCCTGGCGCCGGGCGGCTTCGTCTGCCTCGGCCATTCGGAAAGCATGAGCCGCATGTCCTCGCTGTTCGTCCCGCGCCGCTTCCCCGACGCCATCCTCTACCAGAAGCCGGTGGACGGAGGTGGGGCATGAGCGGGCCGCGCGTGCTGGTGGTCGACGACGCCGTGACCGTGCGCGCCTTCAGCCGCCGGGTGCTGGAGGCCGACGGCTTCGTGGTGGACGAGGCGGTGAACGGCATCGAGGGGCTGGAACGCGCCATGGCCGTACCGCCCGATCTGGTGATCGTCGACGTCAACATGCGCAAGATGGACGGCTATACCATGCTGCGCGTCCTGCGCCGCGATCCGGCGCTGCGCGACGTGCCCGCCATCATGATCAGCACCGAATCGAAGGACAGCGACCGCGAGCAGGCCCTGCTGGCCGGCGCCAACTGGTACATCGTCAAGCCGCCGCGGCCGGAGATGCTGGTCGAGGCGGCGCGGCTGCTGACCGGCCGGCCGCCCGGCGGGGAGGGGGCGCCATGAGCGATCTGTTCGACCAGTTCGTCGTCGAGGCCCAGGAACTGCTGGAGATGGCGGGCGCCGCCCTGCTGGCGCTGGAGCGCGACCCCGCCGACCGCGCGTCGGTGGACGAGCTGTTCCGCGCCTTCCACACGCTGAAGGGGGCGAGCGGCCTGTTCGACATGGCGCCCTTCACCCGGCTGGTCCATGCCGGGGAGGACACGCTGTCGCTGCTGCGCGACGGGCGGATCGCCATGATGCCGGATTTGGCCGACCGCCTGTTCCGCGCGCTCGACCAGTGCGCCCGCTGGGTGGCGGCGCTGGAGGCGGGCGGTGCGTTGCCGGCCGATGCGGCGGATGCGGCGGAGACGCTGGTGCGCGGGCTGTCCGGCCGGGCGGCGGCGGAGGGCGCTGCCGCCGCTGCCGGCGGGCAGGCGGACGGCTTCCCCTGGGTGACGACGCTGACCGGGGAGGAGCGGGCCGCGGTGGGCGAGGGCGGGCCGACCGCCACCCTGACCGCCATCGACTACACGCCCGATCCGGAGTGCTTCTTCACCGGCGACGACCCGCTGGCGCTGTTCCGCCGGGTGCCCGACCTGCGGCTGCTGCGGATCGAGCCGGCGGAGCCGCTGCCGCCCCTGGCGCAGATGGACCCCTACCGCTGCATCCTGCGCTTCCGAGCGCTGAGCGGTGCCGCGGTGGAGGCGGTGACGCACGCCTTCCGCAGCGTGCCCGATCAGGTGCGGATCGGCAGCGTGACGCTGGCCCCTGCCATGGTACCGCCCTTGCCGGTGCCGCCCTCTGCCACGCTGCTTCTCCCGGCGCCGCAGGGATCGCTGGCGGCGGCGATGCTGGCGGAGCAGGCGCGCATCCTCGACCTGCCCGGCAGCACCGCGGAGTGCCAATCCCGCCGCGCCGCGGTGGCCCGCGCGGTCGCCGCGATCCTGACGGCGCTGGGGCGGCCGACCGACCGCGGTGCGGTGGCGGGCGCCTGTGGCGACGCCGCGGCGCTGCGCCGTTTCCTGGCCGAGGGACCGGTGGAAAAGCCTGTGGTGGCCGGGCCGCCGCCTGCCGCCGCGTCTCTCCCGCGCCGTGCATTGCGGGTCGAGCCGGAGCGGATGGATGCGCTGATGGCGCTGGTCGGCGAGCTGTCGGTGGTGAAGGGGCAGCTGGGGCCGCTGGTCGGCCGTGCCGGGGACGGCGAACTGGCGCGCGACATGAAGGCCTTCTCCGCCCGGCTGGACGCGCTGGTCGGCGACCTGCGCCATGCGGCCCTGCGCTTGCGGCTGCTGCCGTTGGCCCGCGTGTTCGACCCGCTGCCCCGGCTGGTGCGCGACACCGCCCGCCGGCTGGACAAGACGGTCGAGCTGGTGCTGGAGGGGGCGGAGACGGAAGCCGACAAGGACATCCTCGACGTGCTGGGCGAGCCGCTGCTGCATCTGGTGCGCAACGCGCTGGACCATGGCATCGAGGCGCCGGAGAGGCGGACCGCCGCCGGCAAGCTGCCGGGCGGCACCCTGCTGGTCCGCGCCTTCCAGGACAAGGGCGGGGTGGTGGTCGAGGTATCGGACGACGGCGCCGGCATCGACCCGGCGGCGATGCGCCGCGCCGCCGTCGCCAAGGGGCTGCTGGAGCCGGAGGCTGCCGCGGCGCTGGCCGATGCCGACGCCGTGCGGCTGGTCTTCGCCCCCGGTTTCAGCACCGCCGCCGCGGTTTCCGACCTGTCCGGCCGCGGCGTCGGCATGGATGCGGTGCGGGCGGCGGTGGAGCGGGCCGGCGGCCGGGTGGAGATCGCGTCGGCCCCCGGCAGGGGCACGCGGGTGCGGCTGTCGCTGCCGCTGACGCTCAGCATCACCCGCGTCGTGGCGGTGGAGGCGGCGGGATCGCTCTACGGCATTCCGGTGGCGCTGGTCGGCGGTGTCCAGCGGGTGGCGCGGGCCGAGATCCGCGCGGTGAAGCGGGCGGAAAGCATCGTGCTGCGCGACCGGGTGGTGCCGTTGGTGCGCCTGCGCCGCCTGCTCGGCCAGCCCGACGACGAGCGTCAGCGCGCCGCCGACTGCGTGGTGCTGGTCGAATTGGGCGACGGGCCGGTGGCGGTGGCGGTGGACGATGTCGGCGAGCGCGCCGACGTGGTGCTGCGGCCGATGACCGGGGTTTTGCGGGGCCTGCGCGGCTATGCCGGCACGGCGGTGCTGGGCGACGGCCGGCTGATCCTGGTGCTCGATTTGCGGGAGCTGTTGTGATGCCGATCCGCTATGATGCCGATCTTGCCCGCTTCGAGGCCGCCTGCACGGCGGAGGACGCCCTGCCGCTCGCCGAATGGCTGGAGGCGACGGCCGCCCCGCGCGTCGATCTGTCCGCCTGCACCGACCTGCACACCGCGTTGCTGCAATTGCTGATTGCCGCGAAGCCGGCGGTGACGGCCGGGCCGGAGGAGGCGTTTCTGGCGCGCTGGGTGGGGCCGGCGCTGGGCTGCGGCATCCCCCTCTCCCCCCCGGGGAGAGGGCCGGGGTGAGGGGGATGCACGGCGCGGATTCATTGGGGTGCGGAGATGTGCAATCTTTGAAGATCATCGCCGCGCCTCACCCTAACCCTCTCTCCGCTTTCGGCGGATCTTCGATCCGCCTGTCGCGTCAGCGCAAACTTCGTTTGCGCGTGAGCGGGGGGGAGAGGGGATCTCCGGATCTATCCCCTCCCAGCGGTCCCTGAACACCAGATCCTCCAGCGGCAGGCGCTTGCGCCAGCCCTTGGTTTCCAGTTCCGGCGTCGCCTCGAAATGGGTGACGTGGCCGAGGCAGAGATAGGCGATGGGGACGATCCGCTCCGGAATGCCGAGCGCCTGTTTCAGCGCGTCCTCGTGCAGGATGCTGACCCAGCCGACGCCGAGCCCTTCCGCCCGCGCCGCCAGCCACAGATTCTGCACCGCGCAGACGCAGCTGTAGAGATCCATCGCCGGCATGTGGGTGCGGCCGAGAACCACCGGGCCGGAGCGCTCGCGGTCGCAGGTGATGCACAGGTTCACCGGCGCCTCGCGGATCCCCTCCAGCTTCAGCCGGCTGTAGAGGTCGCGCCGTTCGCCCTCGAACATCGCAGCCGCCTCGTCGTTGGCACGGGAGAAATCGGCGTGGATGCGGGACTTCACATCCTGGTCGGTGATGACGATGAAGTTCCAGGGCTGCATGAAGCCGACCGACGGCGCATGGTGGGCGGCCAGCAGGATGCGGGTCAGCACCTCGTCGGGCACCGGGTCGGGGCGGAACTGCCCGCGCACGTCGCGGCGGGAGAAGATCGCCTTATACAGCGCGTCGCGCTCCGCCGGGGTGAAAGCCTCCTCCATGTCCTACCCCCGCGCGATCAGGTGGAAGAAGGACCCCAGCGCCAGCCCGCGCCGGCTGCCGAGTTCGCCCAGGTCGCTGCCGTCCGCCGCCGTCGCCTGCAACAGCGGCGCGTCGTCGCCACGGGACAGCGTCGAGGCATAGTGGAACTCGTGCCCCCGCAGCAGCGCTCCGGCCGGCCCCAGCGGCCCGTCGGCCAGCAGCGTGGCGCGGCGATAGCCCAGATGCAGACGCCGCTTGGCGAAGGAGGTACGCACCCGCAGCAGACCGGCCATCGGGTGGGTGACGCCGTCGGCATCCTCCAGCGTTTCGCCCATCACCATGTAGCCGCCGCATTCGCCATAGACCGGCACCCGCTCCGCCGCCGCCCGCAGGCCGTCGAGGAAGCGACGGTTGGCGGCGAGGCGGCCGGCATGCAGCTCCGGATAGCCGCCGGGCAGATAGACGGCGTCGGCATCCGCCGGGGGCGCCTCGTCCGCCAGGGGGGAGAAGACGCACAGCTCCGCCCCCGCCGCCTGCCAGCCGGCGGTCAGGTGCGGGTAGACGAAGGTGAAGGCGGCGTCATGCGCGATGGCGATGCGCTGGCCCAGCGGCGGCAGGGCGGGGGCGTCGCTGCCCGGCCCGGCCTTGGATGGCTTTGCCAACGCGACGACGCGGTCGAGATCGACATGCTCCGCGATGAAACGGCCGAGTGCCGCCAGCCGGTCGGCCAGCCCCTCCGTCTCGTCGGCCTGGACGAGGCCGAGATGGCGTTCGGGCAGGCTGAGGTCCGGCGCGCGCGGCAGGGAGCCGAGGACCGGGAGTCCGAGTCATCCTTGGAACCCATCCAAAAAGCTGCCACACTGCGCGCCGGACACCGTTCGTACCCACAGCATCGCCGCCCCACAATTCCATGGACATGAGCGTGAAGAAGACCAGCATCAACGCGGCATGGCGGGGGCTGGCGAATTGCCGGGGGTGCGGCATCCGGGACTCGGCGCTTTTCGCCGACCTGACGGAAGCCGATTTCAACCTGATCCACCTGCCGATCGACGAGATGACGGTGGCGCCAGGGGCCGCGCTCTACCATGTCGGCGACGAGCCGGCGGCGCTCTACACCGTGCGCGGCGGGCTGGTGAAGCTGGTGCAGTATCTGCCCAACGGCGGCCAGCGCATCGTCCGGCTCCTGCGCACCGGCGACACTGCCGGGCTGGAGGCGGCGCTGGGCGAACCCTATCGCCACACCGCCATCGCCATCCATCCCGTCCTGACCTGCCGCATCCCGCGCGCGGTGATCCAGCGCCTGTCGGAGAAACGCAGCAC
>NZ_BADK01000396.1 GCF_000333595.1 Azospirillum sp. B506 | reverse complement strand
GTTCCGTCCGTCGAGGGCGATGCCGGGATGGGCCTCGCTGAAGGAGGCGATCAGCGGCCTGGCAGGGGCGCGCGCGGCACCGCGGTTTCCCCGGTCGTGGAGTCGGATGCCAGCAGGACCGGCACTTCCGGCTTGGCGGCGGGAACCGGCACGTTCGTGCCGTCGGCAAGGCGGATGGGGGTGACCGGCTTGGCCGCGGGCAGCGGAACCTGGGTGCCGTCGCTCAGCAGGATCGGGGCCGGTGGCTTGGCGGTTGGCAAGGGCGCGGTCGGCACGGGTGGAGTCTTCCGGCCATTCGCCGGCCGGCCGACCGGCAGCGTTCCGGAGCCGGTCCCTGTGGTCTTGACCAGCGTGTCGCGGAAGGACGCCTCGCCGACGGTGCCGTCAGCCAGCGCGGGGGGAGCGTCGGGTTTGCGCTCCGTAACGGGGGCGAGAGGGGGCTGCGCAACCTTCATGGCACACACTTCGCTGCAGACCGGCCGAGCCTGCCGGGAGAAAGCACCATCCCTTCACGCTTCACCGGCGTGAGCGTGGCCGGACGGGTCCAGGCACTATAACACCGACTCGTCAGCTGTGTGCGATCAACTGTGGACGCGGAGGATCGTCCAGCCCCTGGTCGGGATCTTGGTCCCGGTCAGGACCGAGGGCGCCGGGCTGTCGGTCGTCGTTGCGCCGTGCCCAGCGGCCGATTGCGGCCAGCAGCTTGGTCTTTTCCAGCGGTTTGGCCAGATGGGCGTTCATGCCCGCCTGCAGGCAGCGCTCGACCTCGACCTGCAGCACGCCGGCGGTCAGGGCCAGGATGGGGATGCGGCCTGCCGGCCCCGGCAGGGCGCGGATGCGGCGGGTGGCCTCCAACCCGTCCATCGCCGGCATCTGCACGTCCATCAGCACGAGGTCGTAATCCTGGTCCTGCACCGCGGCAACCGCGGCGGCGCCATCCTCCACCGCATCGACATGATGGCCGGCCTTGGTCAGCATGGTCACCGCCAGATCGCGGTTCATCGCCAGATCCTCCGCCAGCAGGATGCGGACGCCGGGGCCGCCGGACTCGCTGCCGGACAGGATGGTGGTGTCGGGCTGGACCGCGGCGCTGCCGGCCGGCTGCAACGGCAGCGAGAACCAGAAGGTGCTGCCGCTGCCCGGCTTGCTTTCCATGCCGATCTCGCCGCCCATCAGCTCCACCAGCCGGCGGCAGATCGCCAGCCCCAGCCCGGTACCGCCGCGCCCGCGTTCCAGCTGGGTGAAGCGCTGGAACAGGTCGCGCTGCCGTTCGGGGGCGATGCCGATCCCGGTGTCGGTCACGGTGAAGGTGCAGATGCGGCCGGCGCCGCCGCCCTTGCTGCCGTCCTCGACCGCCTTCACCGTCAGCCGGACCGAACCGCGGTCGGTGAATTTCACCGCGTTGCTGAGCAGGTTCAGCAGAATCTGGCGCAGCCGGTCGGGATCGCCCATGACGAAGCCGCGGGCGGTGGCGGAGATGCCGGTCTGCAACTCCAGCCCCTTCTGCTCCGCGGCCAGACGGACGATGGCGACGCAGCGGTCGGCCAGATCGTCCAGCCGGAAGGGGACGCTGACCAGATCGAGCCGTCCCGCCTCCAGCTTCGACAGGTCGAGCACGTCGTTGATGACGGTCAGCAGTGACCGTCCGGCATCGCGGACCTGCGATGCGTAGCGGCGCTGTTCCGCCGTCAGCGGGGTTTCCAGAAGCATCTCCGCGAAGCCGATCACGCCGTTCATCGGCGTCCGGATCTCGTGGCTCATGGTGGCCAGGAAATCCTCCTTGGCGCGGCTGCCGGCCCGTGCCTCCTCCATGGCGGAGCGCAGTTCCTGCTCGCGCTGCTTCAGGCGGCGCGACATGTTGTTGAAGGCGTGGGACACCACGCGGAATTCGTGCGGCGCGCGGTCGGCCTCGATCATGGTGCCGCCGCCGCCGTCGCCGATGCGGGTCGCGGCACTGCCCAGCTCCCACACCCAGCGCAGGACCGAGGCGCGCAGCAGAGTCCACATCGCGGCGACGCTGACCAGCGCGGCGATGGCCAGCAGGCCCAGGCTCTGCCACAGGTCGCGCCGGGCCTCGGCGAGGATCGGCCCGGTCGGCATGCCGACGGCGAAGACGGTGTCGGTCTCGTCCGAATGGCGGAAGGCCCACAGCCGGCCGCGGCCATCGGCGCTTTCGGAATCCAGCGTGCCGTTCTTCTCCGTCAGCATCTGCCGGACATGCGGCATCTGGCTGACATTGCGGTTCAACCAGCCTTCCGGGTCGGGCTGGCGGGCCACGATCACGCCGCGGCGGTCCAGAACCATGACGCGGGCATCCGGCTGTTTCAGCACCTTCACCAGATCGGTCAGCCAGGTGAGATCGACCGCCACGCCCATCACGCGGACGATCCGCCCATCCTCGATGATCGGGCTGGCGACGATGATCAGCGGCTTCAGCGAGCGCTTGCCAATGATGAAATCGCTGACCACCCAGCTTTTGGTGTCCAGGACACGCTGGAAATACTCCCGCTCCCGCAGCGAGATGCCGGCACCGGGACCGGTGGTGTCGCAGATCAGGTTGCCGTCGACATCGGTCAGCCAGACGCCGGTGGTCCAGCGATGCTGGCGCGGCATCGGCGCCAGGGTGGCGACGCAGGCGTCGGTCCGGTCCGGCGTGGCGTTGCGGATCGCCGGAACCAGCGAAAGGACGCCGAGAAGGTTGCGTGCCTCGCCGATCAGGTCGTGCTGGCGTTCCATCCCGTCGTCGGCCAGATGCTGGGCCAGCTCGCGCGCGGAATCGAAATGGTCGTCGAGCTGCTGATCTGCCAGATAGAGCGTGCCGACCAGCGGCAGCGCCAGGGAAGCCAGCACCATCCCCATCAGGCGGGCACGCAGGCTGCGCGGGCTGGAGGCCCCGAGCAGGCGAGCAGCCAGACCGGCGGGCATGGATTGATGGCTCTCCGCGGGGATGTTCGTCGTCGCCCCGGAGCCTAAAGCGTCGCGTGGCGCGTTGCGATGATGCAGCTCAATAGCACTGGCGGGGACACGATGGGAACAGCACGCCCGGTGAAAAGTTGCAAAATGCCAAATTTGTAACCGATCAATCCGTGTATCGGGCAGTGTACCGGGACCGTGTACCGGGCCGCATCGATCTTGGGTGAGCATCTGGAGGCATTTGGCGGCCGTCAAGGCCGATGGTGCGGGACTTGGGGATGGATCGGGCATTGCGCCGACCCCAGGTCAAGGAACCCTGCCCATGCACACGGAAAGCGAGCATGGGATCGTGCCGGCGGGGCTGGTCCCCGCTGCACCGGCACAAGGCGGAACGGCGGTCGGCACCGATGCCGCGTTGACCACCAGGCCGCCAAGCGGTCAGACGGTCGGACCGCGGGACAGCGGAAAGCGCTGCTTCACCTTGGCCAGCAGGCCGTCGCGGACCTGTCTGTAGGCCTCCAGCATGGCGTCGCGGGTGCCGTCGATCAGGGTGGGGTCGAAGGTGTTCCAGAACTCCACGTCGCAGGCCATCGTGCGTGTCATTTCGATGGCGCGGTGCTGCGCCTCCGGCGACAGCGAGACGATCAGGTCGAAATTGGTGTCTTCCAGATCCTCGAAGGTGCGGCAGCGGTGCCTGGAGATGTCGATGCCGACCTCCTCCATCACCGCGACGGCGAAGGGATCGACCTCGTCGCCCTCGCGGACGCCGACCGAATCCACATAGACACGGGCGCCGTGGTAATGGCGCATCATCGCCGCCGCCATCGGCGAACGGATCATGTTGTAGGTGCAGGCGAACAGAACGCTCGTGACCGGCAGGGGGGTGAGGACCGAGGGCGCCGCCATGGCCATGCGTCGCCCGCTCAGCCGCGAATGTGCAGGACGCAGATCAGCGTGAACAGCCGGCGCGCGGTCTGCAGGTCCATTTCCACCTTGCCGGACAGCCGTTCGCGCAGCATCTCGGACCCCTCGTTGTGCAGGCCGCGGCGGCCCATGTCGATGGCTTCGATCTGCGAAGGCGTCGACCGCTTGATGGCGGCGTAATAGCTCTCGCAGATCAGGAAATAGTCGCGGACGATGGAGCGGAAGCCGGTGATCGGCAGCATCAGCCGGTCGAGTTCGCTGCCGTCCTCGCGCCGGACGTCGAAGACCAGCCGGTTGTCCTCGATCGACAGATGCAGGTGGTACGGCCCGTCCTCCGCGAACTCGCAGGGGCAGAACTCGTTGTCCTCCAGCAGGTCGAAGATGGCGACGGCGCGCTCATGCTCGACCTCCGGCTTGTGGCGGACGACACTCCGCTCGTCGAGCGTCACATGGGTGATGCGCCGCTTGCTTTTGGTCGTCACGCCCCGCCTCCCCCGTGGTCCTGGCTTTTGCTGGCCTTAGTCCATATAGCCCGGCAGCCGCTGCGCGACCGAGCGGGCATGCGCTTCCAGCCCCTCCGCCATCGCCAGCGTCACCGCCGCCGGGCCGATGGCCCGCAGGCTGTCGGCGTCGCAGGCGACGAAGGTCGTCCGCTTCATGAAATCCAGCACGTTGAGGCCGGAGGAGAAGCGGGCGCTGCGCGCCGTCGGCAGCACATGGTTGGGACCTGCGACGTAATCGCCGATGGCCTCCGGCGTGTAGCGGCCGAGGAAGATGGCGCCGGCATTGCGGATCCGCGTCGCCAGCGCGTCCGGATCCGCCACCGCCAGTTCCAGATGCTCGGGCGCCAGCCGGTCGACCAGGGCCGGCGCGTCGGCCATCAGATCGCCGACCAGGACGATGGCGCCATGCTCGCGCCAGCTCTCCCCGGCAATCGCCGTGCGCGGCAGTGTCGCCAGATGCGTCTCCACCGCCGCCGCCACCGCGTCGGCGAAGGCCGCATCGTCGGTGATCAGGATCGACTGGGCGGACGTGTCGTGCTCGGCCTGCGACAGCAGGTCCATGGCGATCCAGGCCGGATCGTTCCGGCCGTCGGCCACCACCAGGATCTCCGATGGGCCGGCGATGCTGTCGATGCCGACGAGGCCGTAGACCTGGCGCTTGGCGGCGGCGACGAAGGCGTTGCCGGGGCCGACGATCTTGTCGACCGGCCGGATCGTCGCCGTGCCGTGGGCCAGCGCCGCGACCGCCTGGGCGCCGCCGATGCGGTAGATCTCGTCGATGCCGCAGCGCTTGGCGGCGGCCAGCACCAGCGGGTTGATCGCCCCGTCCGGCGTCGGCACCACCATGACGACGCGCTCCACACCGGCGACCTTGGCCGGCAGGGCGTTCATCAGCACCGACGACGGGTAGGAGGCGGTGCCGCCCGGCACATAGAGGCCGACGGCGCCGACCGGCGTCCAGCGGGCGCCCAGCCGCACGCCGGCGGCGTCGCGGTAATCGGTGACCTCCGGGATCTGGCGGCGGTGGAAAT
>NZ_BADK01000397.1 GCF_000333595.1 Azospirillum sp. B506 | reverse complement strand
TTAGCCGGCCCAACGTGCAGCGTGCCACGTNGATGCCCTCCCGCCCCCACTGCCGCCAGACCTTGCGTACCCCATAGACCTGNAAGTTCGCGTCCCAGACCCGCCGGATAGCCTCCCTCAGCACTGCGTCGCTTCGCGAACGGGCCGGCACCTTGGATGGATCGGCCTGTCGGGCGGCATGGGCGTAATAGGTGGACGGGGCGATCGGCAGGCCTCGGCAGATCGGCTCGACCCCGTGAACGGCGCGGTGCGCGTCGATGAAGGCGATCATTTCTTGAACGGGCGGTCGAGCTCCGCCTGGGCGAAATACGCCGACGCCTTGCGTAGGATCTCGTTCGCCTGGCGCAGTTCCCGCACCTCACGTTCCAGCGCCTTGATCCGCTCCTGCTCATCCGTCGTCGGGCCAGGCCGCTTGCCTTGGTCGCGCTCAGCCTGCCGGACCCAGCCCCGCAACGTCTCCGCTGTGCAGCCGATCTTCGCCGCGATCGAGCCGATCGCCGCCCACTGCGAGGCGTGATCCCCCTCGTGTTCGAACACCATCCGAACCGCGCGTTCGCGGACTTCAGGAGCGTATTTGCGTGATGCCGCTTTCGTCATGATGACCCCAGTCTCTCAAGAAACGGAGCCTCCGACAAACCCGGCGCGGTTCACTGACGGTCTGGGCCATGCCGACAGAATCGCACACCAGCAGCCCGCTGTGAACCCTATGTCTGCGTCAGTGCACTAGAAGCGCTAATGTCCACCAACGGAGCTACAAGACGGAGTCGTTACATTATTGAATCTCGTCAGGCGGCATGCTGTTTGTGTTGATGGCTCTGAATATGCAGTATGCCTGATAGGGGCGCTGGCGAAAACGTCCCGAAATCAGTATTGCCAAGTTCGCTTATAGCTGAACGATGCAAGACTTTCGGGTTACTGATGTTAGCCTGTTAGTCAGGTGCGAAGCTTTGAGAACGTCACTAGGGGAATGTCTAACTTCTGTCTAACCGCGGTTTGGAGCGGTTCCAGAGAAGCACCGAAACCCTTGAAAGGGAATGGTGCCCAGGGACGGAGTCGAACCGCCGACACGGGGATTTTCAGTCCCCTGCTCTACCAACTGAGCTACCTGGGCATCCGGCGCCGCTTGGTGGGTGACCGTTTCGGTCGGTGCGGCGCGTCGTGTGGGGCGCTTTTTAGAGAGGTTCGGACGGGCTGTCCAGAGGAAAATTCAAAAAAAATCACGCCCCTCTCACGACCTCTCATCGGCGTCGGATCCACCGGGCGTGGCAGGGGATTCCGGGCCTTCGATGCGGTAAACTCCGCCCAGCCAGCGCGACAGGTCGATGTCGGCACAACGCTTGGAACAGAAGGGGCGGGTCGCCGGCTCGGTCGGGCGGCCGCAGATCGGGCAGTCGGTCCCCGCCTTGACGCCAGCCTTGCTCTGGGCTTGGGGCTGGACATGGGGCTGGGGGCGCTGCGGGGCGCCGGGGAAGCGTGCGTCGGACAAGAATAGCCTCCGTAACGGACTGTAAGCAGCTAGGGCCGTAGCAGGGCGGCCAGCGGCGTGCCGCGGCGGGCACGGGTCAGTTCGACCAGGCCCAGTTTGGACATGCCGTAAACTTGGGTCTGCACCGGGTCACTTTCCACCGCCTGCGACAGGGCGGCCAGAACGCGCTCGGCATCACCGCGGTTGCGCATGTTGACGAAATCCACCACCACGATGCCACCGACATTGCGCAGGCGAAGCTGGCGGGCGATCTCCGCCGCGGCGTCGAGGTTGACCTCCAGCGGGTTGCCGCGCTCCCCGGCATTCACGTCGACCACCGTCAGCGCCTCCGTCCGCTCGATCACCAGCGAACCGCCGAGCGCAAGCGATACCCGGACGTCGAGAAGCCCGGCAATCGCGGTGTCGAGGTCGCGCAAGTCGAACAGGCGCTGCGGATCCCGATGGGGGCTGAGCCGCGGCAGAAGGTCGGGGGCGTGGCGGCCGCACCAGTTCCGCAAGCCCGACAGCAGAGGCCCGTCGCCGATCCTGATGTCGTCGGGAGGGGGGTGGTCGTCCACCAGGATGGCGGCGGGGGCGGCGGCCCCCTGCTCGATCAGGGCGCGGGTGGGGGCGTCGGGGCCGGGATGCAGCAGGCGCGGGGCGGCACCGGCGCGGGCGTCGTCGCGGATCGCCCGCCAGTGCAGGTGCAGTGCCTCCGATTCGGCGGCCAGCAGCCCGTCGGGCACCTGGACGGCACCGGCGCGCACGATCCAGCCTGAACCGGTGGCAAGCTCTTCGATGCGGCGGGCCAGCGCGGCGCGCTCCGGGCCGGAGCCAAGGCGCTTCGAGACCGCGATGTCGCGGCCGAGCGGCGCATGCACCAGAAAGCGGCCGGGCAGCGTGATGTCCATCGTCAGCGACGGACCCTTGGAGCCGACGGCATCGGCCTTCACCTGCACCAGCACCGGCTGCCCGGTGCGCAGCAGCGCGCCAATGGGGGCCGGCTTGGCGCCCGGGCGAGGAGGGCGGGCGTGGGGGGGGGCGTCGTCGAGAATCGGGCGGCGCACGTCGGCGGCGGGAAGCAGGCCGGAAAGGCCATTTCCGAGATCGACGAAGGCGCCGTTCAGGCCGGTGGCGATCCGCTCCACCCGGCCCAGGACGATAGCGCCCAGCAGCGACGGGCGGTCGGCATGGTCGATGTGCAGGTCAGTCAGGCGGCCGTCGGCCAGCACCGCCGCCCGCGTCAGCGGACCGTCGCGGTCGACCAGCAGCTCAAGCCTGCTCATCGTTCGGATGGGGGATCGGAGGGTGCGGGATGCGGGAAGCCGGCGCCGTGCAGCATGCCGGCGACCTCGTGCAGCGACAGCCCGACGACATTGCTGTAGGAGCCGCCGATCCAGCGCACCAGTGCCCCCGCCCGGCCCTGGATGGCATAGCCGCCGGCCTTGCCCTTCCATTCGCCCGACGCGATGTAGGCGTCGGTCTCCGCCCGGTCGAGCACCTTGAAGGTGACGTCGGTGCGGACCAGCCGGTCGATCCGGCGATGGCCTTCCAGACCGCCGCCAGGGGTGGGGACCAGCAGGACGATGCCGCCCAGCACCCGGTGCCGCCGGCCGGACAGCAGGGACAGGCAGCGTCGCGCCTCCTCCTCCCGTTCGGCTTTGGGCAGGATGCGGCGGCCGCAGGCCACCACGGTGTCGGCGGCGAGAATCCACGACTCGGGATGGCGCGCGGCGACGCACGACGCCTTCTCCGCCGCCAGACGCAGGGCGTGCTGGGGCGGGAGTTCGTCGCGCAACGGCGTTTCGTCGAGATCGGCGGGATCGACCGTGTCGGGTACGATGCCGATCTGGCGCAACAGGTCGAGCCGGCGGGGCGAGGCCGAAGCCAGCACCAGCCGGGGCGCCTTGGAGTGGATCGTCACGGGGAACCGCGATGCAGCAAGGATGCTACTTGAACCGGAAGGTGATGCGGCCCTTGGTCAGGTCGTACGGCGTCATTTCCACATTGACGCGGTCGCCCGCCAGAACGCGAATCCGGTTCTTACGCATCTTGCCGGAGGTGTGCGCCAGAACCTCGTGATCGTTGTCGAGCTTCACCCGGAACATCGCGTTCGGAAGCAATTCGACGACGGTCCCGGAAAACTCGATCAGATCTTCCTTTGCCATAGGCCCTTATGTCCGTCCTAAAAGTTTCGCGGCAATAACTGACCTTCCAAAGCCGCCGGGTCAAGGGGGATTCCCACCGCCGGTGCGTTCGGCCGCAGCCATCCGCGCGGGGCAGCCCCGCGTTGTCTGCCGGAAAGACCCTGTGGCCGCCGCCGCGTCAGACCGACTGATAGGGGTTGAGCGGCGATGCACCGCCTTCTTCCAGGCGGCGCGGCTGGTCCATCGCCTTGCCGATCGCCGCGAACATCTCGCGCTGGTCGATCTCCATGCGGCGGGTCAGGCGGCCGACGGTTTCCGCCGCGGTGAGCGCGCGGCCGCTGGATCTGTCGTGGAACAGGTTGTGATTGGCCTTCGCCGCGCTGGGCAACAGGTCGGCGGCGACGGCGCCGGGCGTCGATTCGGCGGCGCGGATCAGCTTCGCCGCCCCGCCGGAGCCCAGGACATAGGCCATGCGGCTCTCCGATTCGCTGGCCGGGCGGCCCAGCCGCTTCTCCAGCGCCTCGCGTCCTTCGGCCAGATAGCGGGCGGCCATGCCGGCCGACAGGTCGACATCGTGGCGCAGCTCCAGGATCTGGCGGCGGATCGCCGGATCCTTGACGCTGGAAACGCCGTTGCGGACCTGGATGTGCGAGGCCAGTTCGCCCTGGCCATAGGCGGCGCCATGGCGGCGGAACAGGTCGAGCCAGGTCGATTCGAGGAACTGGAACGGACCGGCGGCGGAGCTGTGGCTGTTCTTCGCCGCGCTGTCCAGCCCGCTCTCCTGGGTGGCCTGGGCCAGGATAGCGGTGAAGCTGTGGCCGGACAGGCCGGCGACCTGCTGCAAGGCGACCAGCACCCG
>NZ_BADK01000398.1 GCF_000333595.1 Azospirillum sp. B506 | reverse complement strand
AGGACCGCCTTGCTCAGATGCGCCGGGGCGTCCTGTTGGAGGGTGCCATAGGCGATGTTCTCGGACAAGCGCGCCTGGTTGTCGGCCTTGCCGGCGAAGTCCAGGAACTTGAACGCCACGTCCTTGTTCGGCGACCCCTTCAGGATGACCCAGCTGTCGAAGGTGTAGAGCGCGCCGTTCCAAACCATGCCGAAATTCTTCTTCTCGTTCTTGTTGGCGGCGTCGATGCGGCCGTTGTAGACCGAGGTCATCGTGACTTCGCCCGAAGCCAGCAGCTGCGGCGGCTGGGCGCCGGCCTTCCACCACACGATGCCGCTCTTGATGGTGTCGAGCTTCTTGAAGGCGCGGTCGACGCCGGCGTCGGTCGCCAGCAGCTTGTAGACGTCCTTAGGCGGGACACCGTCGGCCATCAGCGCGATTTCAAGTGTGGTTTTCGGACCCTGGCGCAGCGAGCGCTTGCCCGGATACTTCTTCAGATCGAAAAAATCGGCCCAGCCCTTCGGCGCGTCCTTCAACTTGTCCCTGTCGTAGCCCAGCACATAGTCATAGACGATCGCTCCGACGCCGCACGGGCTGACAGCGGCCGGCAGGTAAGCCGCCTCGCCGCCGATGCTGGAATAGTTCATCTTCTCGAACAGTCCCTCGTCGCAGCCAAGCGCCAACTCCTCGCTCTCGACTTCGATGACATCCCAGGTGACCGCGCCACCCTCAACCTTGGCGCGCAGAACGCCGATGCCGCCGTCCCAGGACTCGTCGTTCATCGGAATGCCTGTGGCCTTCTTGAACGGCTCGAAATAGACCTTCTTCTGAATGTCCTGATAGGCGCCGCCCCAGGACACGACCGTAAGATCGCGCGCCTGGGCGGCGGAGGCCAGCGCGATGCCGGCGGTGAACGTCGCAACCAACCCAAGCGTGATCGAAAGCTTCGACATCGTTCCCATCCCTTCCTGCTATGGTTATTTTGTTGGGTGACCTTGTGCGGAGCGGCGCCCCGGTGGAAAGGGGAGCCTTGACAGCGGCCGGATGCGGTCGGTCAGACCGGATCCAGCGCCCGGCAATCGTCAGGGCGGAATGCGATGGTCACGGCCTGCCCATGGGCCAGTCCGACATGGCCGCCGGGCGGCAGCTTGACCATGAACTCGTCGTTGTCGGCGACGGCCAGAATGGCAAGCGCGTGGTCGCCCAGATAGATGGCGTCCTGCACCGTGGCGGGCAGGCGGTTCATGCTCTCGTCGGCGGCGGCGTCGTCGGCCAGGATGGTCACCCGTTCCGGCCGCACCGACAGCGAGGTGCGGCTGCCGGCGCTCCCGACATTGACGGCGCGGGCGAGCACGGAACCGCCGGCGGCCAGCGCCACGCGGCACCAGCCCTGTTCGACATCCCCGACAGTTCCAGTCAACACGTTGTTCTCGCCGATGAAATTGGCGACGAAGCTGTTGACCGGACTTTCATACAGGGCGTCGGGCTTGTCGATCTGCTGCACGACGCCGTCGTTGAAGACCGCGATGCGGTCCGACATCGTCAGCGCCTCGCCCTGATCGTGCGTCACGTAGACGACGGTGATGCCCATCGTCTCGTGCAACTGCTTGATCTCAAGCTGCATGTGCTCGCGCAGCCGTTTGTCGAGCGCGCCCAGCGGCTCGTCCATCAGCACGAGTTGCGGGTTGAAGACCAGCGCGCGAGCCAGTGCCACGCGCTGCTGCTGGCCGCCGGACAACTGGCCGGGGCGGCGGTGCGCCAGAGTCTCCAGCTTGATCATGCGCAGCGCCTGATGCACCCGCTCCTTCATCTCCGCCTTGCCCACCTTGCGGACGGACAGCGGGAAGGCGACGTTCTCTTCGATCGTCATATGCGGGAACAGGGCGTAATTCTGAAAGACCATGCCGATGTCGCGCTTGTGCGGCGGCAGGTTCTTGATAGGCCGGTCGGCGAGATGGATCTCGCCGTGGGTCGGCACCTCGAAACCGGCCAGCATCATCAGCGTGGTGGTCTTGCCCGATCCCGACGGTCCAAGGAGTGTCAGGAACTCCCCCTTCCGAATGTCGAGGTCGAGTTTCTTCACCACCAAATGTTCACCGTCGTAGGTCTTCTGCACTCCGGTGAACCGTACCAGCGGCTTTGTCGCTGCAACCATCCCGCCGTCCATCTTTTCCTCCCTCAGAGATTAATGCCAACCGTCTGGGCAACAGACATTTATGGATGGCAAGATTTTTTCGGCCAGTATTGGAACGACAAAAATTCCTGTGATTTGATAATCCTATTCCCGGGATTATTCGCTCTCCTGAATACAGTTAAATATGTTTTAGCTTGGGAGATATTCTTCGCTCCAGCTATCGCTGATCGCGCCAGAAGCGATCAGAGCATTGATTTCCTCCTCGTTGTAACCGAGTTCTGTCAGAACCTGCCGGGTCGAAGCGCCATATTTTTCCGCGGGCGGCGGCATCTTGATTTCGGTGCGTACCGGGCGGACGGCATAGGTGTCGAGTTGGGTGACCGTGTGACCGCTCGGGTGATCGGTGAAGACCGAGAAGGAATAACTGCCGCGGTCGATGCCGGACGTGCCGTCGGCGATGCGGCTGGCGGTCGCCCGGATCGTTTCGATGTTTTCGAAACCGGCGACACCGATATCCGCGGCACGCAACCGTGCGATCCAGTCCTCCACGCCACGTCGCCGGAACAGCGTGGTCAGTGCCTCTGCCCGTTGTTCCGCCGGGACGGACGAGACTCCCGTCAGCCCCTCGACAGTGTCGAGACGTTCGAGATCGGCTTCGGTGGCGCTGAGCAGGAAGAGTCCGTCGGCGGCCTCATAGAAGCGCGTCAACGCATCGTAGCCGACCGTATCGCGTCCGCTCGGCTCGTCGAAGGGGCCGCGCCGGAGATAATCGTAACAGAACGGCATCTGCGCGAGCCCGCTCAGGGCCGAGAGCGATGTCCGGGCGCGCCCGACACGGCCGCTCCGCTGCTTCTGGTAAAGCGCCGCAGCGATACCCAGCGATCCGCCGAAGCCGCACATCACGTCGATGGTGCCGACATGGGCATGTTCCTCGGGCGTCTCCATCGACCCGCCGAACCGCAACATGATGCCGGTCGCCGCCTGAACGAGATCGTCGTAGCCGACATAGTCGGACCTCGGACCCGGCCGGGGGCCGCTGAAGCAATCGAGCTTGCAGAAGATCGCCTCGGGGTTCAGCGCCCGCAGCCCCTCCAGATCGAGGCCCATCGCCTGGACCTGACTGTCGGGCGCGTTCCAGACGACGACATCGACGGATTTCACCAGCCGCTCGAACAGCTCGCGTCCGCCCTTCGAGCGGATGTCGGTCAGGATGGAGCGCTTGCCGCGCATGTGCGTCATGCCGAAGATGACGGTATTCCAGCAATCGTAGAATGGCTGGGCCGGATCGAGCTTGATCACCTCGGCGCCGAAACGGGCGAGATAGGAGACCGAGTGCGGGCCGGCGATCACATTGCAAAGGTCGAGCACCCGGACGCCGTCGAGCCACCCGCGGCGGTCATTGGCATCCTTCACCGGGGGCAACGTCGTCGGCAGTGCGGCCAGAGCCTCAAGCGCGGTCTCGATTGTCACCGGACGACGGGGTGCCGGCGCCAACGCGGCTTCGCCGCTTTCTTCCAGCCAAACCATCGGACCCGGCTGGATCATCCGCCCATAGACCGGATCGTCGACCTCGATCATCAACCCGGCGGTTTCCGCATGGTCGTCGCTGATCCACTCCTGCAGCCAACGCTGCGGCGCGCCGGGGAAACGCCCCTTGCCGAAGATGCGCTCCCATTCCTTGGCGGTCCGGGTCAGGAAGACCTCCGCCATGCGGGCCGAGATCCGGTCCGCCCAGTCCTTCGGGAGCGGATAGACTCCGAGCGAGACGTCGGACTTCCACTTGGACACCGGCAGGTAGGTGTCCTCCTCCTCGGTCAGGCCTTCGGCGACGAGGGCGTCGTAAAGGCCGAGCGTCTGAAGGCAGCGCTTGGCATGGTTCTTGTGGCTTGGGCAGACGACATAGAACATCCGCCCGTCCTTGCACCGATAGCTGCGATAGAAGGGGTCGAGCAGGTTCTGCAATTCCCCATAGTCAACGTCCATCGGCAGGCCGTCGCGGCGGCGGCGCTCGATCTCCTGCTCACGTTGTGTCTTGTAGCGTTCGGGATATCCATCGATGAGGATCGAATTGTAGGTGAGACCCTCCATCACGGCGGCGGCGAGCGGCACCTCGATCTGATCGCCGAGCCCGGTCTTCTCCCGTGACTGCAATGCGAGCACGGCCGCGGATGCGGCGAGCATGGTGCCGTATGCCGATGACAGCGGCAGCGGTGAGAAGGAGGGGTTGACCCCCATCAGCACCCGGTTCAGCCCCATGTCGGTGAAGACGCCCGAACAGGCGGCGATCACGCTTTCGAAGGCGCGCCAGTCGCGGCGCAGCGCGTCGTTCGAGGCGAAGCCCGGGATCGAAACCGTGATGAGTTCGGGCCGCGTCTTGCGGAGTTCGGTGAAATCGATGCCAAGCCGCGCGAGCTTGCCGGGCCGGAAACCTTCGATGACGATGTCGGCTTCGGCGATCAGCGCCTGTGCCTGGGCAAGACCGTCGGGTGTCTTCAGATCGATGGTGACGATCAATTTGTTGCGGTGCAGCGTCGCGTTGGCGGGGTTATCCCACAGGGGGCCTCCCGGGGGATCGACATGAACCACCGTGGCGCCAAGGTCGCCAAGGATCATGGCGACCGCCGGACCGGCGATATATTGTCCGAAGTCGACCACCTTCACCCCCGTAAGCGGGAGCAGGGAACGCTGGCCCTCGGTCATGCTGTTCTCCGAAAATATGCTTGTTGGGGTCGAGCCGACCGCGAGACAGCCGGATCGCTCCAGCCGCCCTCCAGCGGTCGGGCGATCACGCGCGCAGCAACCAGCGCGACGCTTTCTCCGCGATCATCAGGGTGGGCGCGTTGGTGTTCCCGCTTGGAATGACGGGCATGATGCTTGCGTCGACGACGCGCAATCCTTCGATTCCGCGTACCCGAAGACGGGTGTCGACCACCGCGTCCGGGTCGTCCCCGCGGCCCATCTTCGCGGTTCCGACCGGATGGAAGATCGTGTTGGCGATATCGCCGGCAAGCTTGGCGAGTTCCTCGTCGGTCTGGAACTGAACTCCCGGCCTCCACTCCTCGGGCCGGTACTTCGCGAAGGCCGGTTGCGCCAGAATTTGGCGGACTTGCCGAAGGCTCAGCGCGGCAATCCTTCGGTCTTCGTCGGTCGAAAGATAGTTCGGCGCGATCATCGGCGCGTCGTCAAAGCGATGCGAGCGCAGACGCACGCTGCCGCGGCTCGTCGGGTTGAGGTTGCAGACGCTGGCCGTGATCGCCGGGAACGAATGCAACCCTTCGCCGAAGGCATCGAGGCTCAACGGTTGGACGTGATATTCGAGATTGGCGTATGGCTGATCCGGTCCGGATCGGGTAAAGGCGCCAAGCTGGCTGGGAGCCATGCTCATCGGACCCGATCGTTTCAGAAGATATTCGAGACCGATGCGGGCCTTGCCGAAAAGACTGCCGGCGAGCGTGTTCAGCGTCAGGGCACCCTGGACCTTGTAGATCGCCCGGATCTGCAGGTGATCCTGCAGATTGCGGCCGACGCCGGGTGCATCCAGAACCACATCGATCCCGTGCGCTTTCAAATGCTCGGCCGGGCCGATTCCCGAAAGCTGCAGAATCTGGGGCGAGCCGATCGCGCCGGCGGAGAGCACGACCTCCCGCCGCGCCCGCACCGCGACGGCGTCGCCACCCCGGCGCACCGTCGCGCCGACACAGCGCCGTGCCCCGTCGGGCGTCGTCTCGAAGATCAGCCGCTCCACCTGGGATTCGGTCCAGATCGTCAGGTTCGGCCGGTTCTTGACCGGGCGCAGGAATCCCTTGGCGGCGCTCCAGCGCCAACCGGCTTTCTGGTTGACTTCGAAATAGCCGACCCCCGCATTATCACCCGAGTTGAAATCCTCGGTACGCTCGAACCCCGCCTCGACCATGGCCGCCGCGACATCGTCCAGGATCTCCCAGCGCAGGCGCTGCTTCTCGACCCGCAGTTCGCCGCCATGTCCGTGCAGGTCGGAGAAGCGGCCGTTGCCACGGGTTGCGGGATCGGCGCCGTCGTCGCGCCTGTAATGATCCTCATGCGCCATGAAGTCGGGCAAGGAATTTGCCCAGTTCCAGGCGTCGTCACCGGTCAGTTCCGCCCAGCCGTCATAGTCGCGGGCCTGGCCACGCATGTAGATCATGCCGTTGATCGACGAGCAGCCCCCGAGCGTCTTACCGCGGGGATAGCGCAACGTGCGGCCGTTCAGCCCTGTGTCCGGCTCGGTCTGGTAAAGCCAGTCGGTCCGGGGATTGCCGATGCAGTAGAGATAGCCGACGGGGATGTGGATCCATGGATAGGTATCGGGCTTCCCCGCCTCTAGAAGCAGGACCCGCTGCGACGGGTCCTTGCTCAGACGATTGGCGAGCAGGCAACCGGCCGAACCGGCACCTATAACGATGTAATCGAAGGGATCGCGTGGCATGACAGTGGCCCCATCGATCAGCGTGCAACCGGAATCGCGAACTCGGCGCCCTTCGAGATGCTCTCGGGCCAGCGCTGCATGATCGACTTCTGCTTGGTGTAGAAACGGACACCTTCCTCACCATAGGCATGCATGTCGCCGAACAGGCTCTTCTTCCAGCCGCCGAAGCCATGCCAGGCCATCGGCACCGGAATCGGCACATTGATGCCGACCATGCCGACCTGGATTTTGCGGCCGAACTCGCGCGCGGCATTGCCGTCACGGGTGAACAGGCTGACGCCGTTGCCGAACTCATGCGCGTTGATGAGATCGACGCCTTCGGCAAAATCCTTGACGCGGACGCAGGCCAGGACCGGGCCGAAAATTTCCTCGCGATAGATCGTCATTTCGGGAGTGACGTGATCGAACAGCGTGCCGCCCAGCCAGAAGCCGGCATCATGGCCCGGAACCGAATGACCGCGACCGTCGACGATCAATTCCGCTCCTTCCGCGACCCCCTTCTCGATATAGCCGGCGATGCGGTCGCGTGCGGCGCCCGTCACGATCGGCCCCATCTCGGCGTCGAGTTCCAGGCCGTTCTTGATCTTCAGGTCGCGTGCGCGTTCCGCCAGCATCGGAATGATCCTGTCGCCGACATCGCCGACCAGCGTCGCGACCGAGATCGCCATGCAACGCTCGCCAGCGGACCCGTAGGCAGCGCCGACCAGCGCATCGACCGCTTTCTCAAGGTCGGCGTCGGGCATGACCAGCATGTGGTTCTTGGCGCCGCCGAGCGCCTGCACGCGCTTGCCGTGGCGGGCGCCGGTCTCGTAGATGTAGTTGGCGATCGGCGTCGAGCCGACGAACGAGACGGCCTGAACGTCCGGATGCACGAGCAGCGCATCGACCGCGGCCTTGTCTCCCTGCACGACGTTGAACACGCCGTCCGGGAAGCCGGCCTCCTTCATCAGCTCCGCATACAGCAGCGACGGGGTCGGATCGGTCGGCGACGGCTTCAGGACGAAGGTGTTGCCGGCGGCGATCGCCACCGGGAACATCCACATCGGCACCATGACGGGGAAATTGAAGGGCGTGATGCCTGCAACCACGCCAAGCGGCTGGCGCAGCGTCCAGTTGTCGATTCCGGTGGAGACCTGATCGGTGAAATCGCCCTTCAGAAGCTGGGGGATGCCACAAGCGAACTCGACGATGTCGATACCGCGCTCCACCTCGCCGCGCGCGTCGGTGAAGACCTTGCCGTGCTCGGCGGTGATCGCGCGGGCCAAAGCGTCCTTATGCTCGTTGAGCAAGCCGAGGAAGCGGTTCATGAGACGCGCACGCCGGATCGGCGGCATTTCGGCCCAGGCCGGGAATGCCGCACGGGCCGAGGCGACGGCCCTGTCGACTTCTGCCCCGTTGGCAAGGGCCACGCGGCCGGTGACTGCGCCGGTCGCAGGGTTGAAGACGTCCTGAGTGCGTCCGCTCTCTCCGCTGACGCGCGCACCTTGTATATAGTGTCCGATTTCGCTAATCATAACGTTTCCTCTAGTCTTGATTGGGGTTTGCGCAGCTCTGCATAATGCTATTATTTTCAAATCAGATCGCAATTTGACCGAAAAATGCGAATTCTGTTTTGTTGTTGTATTTTTATTTTTGCAGAATTATTCTGGCACGAATTGTTTTTTGTCTTTGCCAGATTAATTATTCTTCTCAGTGAAGATGTTGTCGTTATTTTGCATTGATTTTGATGGCCCAACAGAGGGATAAAATTCATGGTGCCATTAGTTTTTTCGATGATGCCCGCCATCCTGCGGGCCATGGCAGGTGGTGAACCGCGGAGGAGCGGCGCGCGATGAATGACCTACCCCCGATGAAATCGATCCGCGTTTTCGAGGCATGCATACGCCTTGGGAATTTCACCCGGGCCGCCAGGGAACTGAACGTCGGTCAGCCGGCCATAAGCCACCAGATTCATTCGCTCGAACAGGATCTCGGGATCAAACTGTTCGAACGGCGCGGCTCGATCGCCATCCCGACGGCCGAGGCGATGACCTACTATCGCACGATCGCCAGCAGTCTGGCCGACATGGCCAGAGCAAGCGTGGCGATCAGAAAAAAGGCGCGCGAGCGCGGGCTGACGCTGGCGACCTATCCCGGCATCGCGATGTTCTGGCTCCTGCCGCGACTGTCCAGGGTCAGGCAGCTGAATCGGGAGCTGGCCATCCGGGTCACGACGGCGGAACGGGACCGGGATATCCCGCTGGACGAGGTCGATTGCGCCATTCTTTTCGGCGACGGCAATTGGCCGGGCTATAGAAGCCATCTGCTTTTCAGGGAGGTGGTGGTGCCGGTTGCCGCGCCGGCCGTCGCCGCAAGATTGGAGGGGGCTTCACGGGCGGATATCCTGACCAAGGGACCGCTCATCCATCTTGAGGATCACGAGCAACGATGGTTCAGCTGGTCGGACTGGCGCAATCGCCGGTCACCGGAAACACGCGATATCGATTCCGGCATCACGGTCACCAACCATGGAATTGCGATCCATCAGGCTCTGATGGGGCACGGCGTCGCCCTGGGATGGAAGGGCGTGATCGACGAAATGACGGAAAACCGGCTTCTTCTGGTGCTTGACCCGGAACCGATGGCTTCCGAACGCGGCTATTATTTGGTCACATCGGAAGATTTTCTGGAAACCCGCATCGGGACGCTGGTGTTTCAATCGCTCTGTCGTGATGGCGATACGCCATCGGGAGCGAGGAACGGCTCCTGACTCCGTCTTCATCTTCCAGGCTATCAGGTCATCGCTGGAGTGATCTTGCCCCCAAATGGATGTTCATCACTTTCGGGCGGGAGGTGCCCGGTGCCCGCCCGCAACACCTCCCGCCATGGCGGAACGGAAGAACCGTTCAGCGCAGTGACGCGGCAGTTACGCGAGTGTGGGAGAAACCGCGACGGTGACGCGGCCACGGACCTGACCGTCGAGCAGGCTGGCGGCGGTGGGAATCACATCGGACAAGGCGATTTCCCTCGTCAGGCCATCCAGCTTGGCCGGATCGAGGTCATCGGCCAGGCGGCGCCAGGCCTCGATCCGCAACTCCCTGGGGCACATGACGCTGTCGACACCGGCCAGGGTCACGCCGCGCAGGATGAAGGGCGCCACGGTGGTGGGCAGCGACATGCCGCCGGCCAGACCGCAGGCGGCCACCGTGCCGCGATATTTCATCGCTGCGCAGACATTCGCGAGAATCTGGCCGCCACTGACATCCACGGCGCCGGCCCAACGTTCCTTGGCAAGCGGCTTGCCGGGGTCCTGGAACTGCTTGCGCTCAAGCACCTCCTTGGCGCCCAGCGCCTTGAGGTAACCCGCCTCTTCCGGGCGGCCGGTGACGGCCACCACCTCGTAGCCGAGCTTCGACAGCAGGGCGACGGCGACGCTGCCGACCCCGCCGGCGGCGCCGGTGACCAGAACCTCCCCCTTGTCCGGCGTGACGTCATGCCGTTCGAGCGCCATGACGCAGAGCATGGCCGTATAGCCCGCCGTCCCGATCGCCATCGCCTGACGGAGCGTGAACGGGCTTTGCAGCGGAACCAGCCAGTCGCCGTTGACGCGCGCCTTTTCGGCAAGGCCGCCCCAGTGCTGCTCGCCGACACCCCAGCCGTTGAGGACGACCTTGTCGCCGGCCTTGTAGGCGGGGTGTGCGGAATGCTCCACGACGCCCGCGAAGTCGATGCCCGGGACCATGGGATAGCTGCGGACCACCGGTGCCTTCCCGGTGATCGCCAGAGCATCCTTGTAGTTCAGCGTCGAATGGGCGACGCGGACGGTCACGTCGCCCGCCGGCAGGCGGTCGTCATCGACGGTGGTCAGGCCGGCGCGGACGTCCGTGCCGTCCTTCTCGATCAAGATGGCTTGAAACATTGAACCCTCCTACGGGTTGGGTGCGGGTGGCGTCCGGAGACGCCTGGTCTATGCCTGAAGATGCAAGGCCGTGAAGAAGCCGCGGGAAAAGGCGTCGAGAGGGGCGGGGCTTCGTTCCAGCTTTGCCCGCAGCACGGCACCCTCCCAGCCGATCCAGAAGAACTCGGCCAGGTGATCGCAATCCAGATCGGTCCCGATTTGTCCGTCCGCCTGCGCCGCCCGCAGACAGCTGGATGTGCGGGCCTGCCAATCTAGAAAGACGAGATGCAGCTTTTCACGGAACGGCTCGGGAAGCGTGCCCATTTCCTGGCCGAGATTGCCGACCAGGCATCCACGGCGGAAGTCGAACCGCGCCATGCCCGCCTTGGCATCCTCGACGAAATCGCGCAGACGCTGCAACGGAGGACGGGATTCATCCAGGAACCAGCGGTCCAGCTTCCGCGCGAAGTATTCCGCATAGGCAGCGATCAGCGTACTGCCGAACTCTTCCTTGCTGCCAAAGTAATAATAGAACGATCCCTTCGGCACGCCCGCCGATGCCAGGATTTCCTCGATGCCGACGGCGGAAAATCCCTTTTCCGTGAGTATGGCGACACCGGTCCTGACCAGCCTCTCCCTGGTGTCCAGATAGGCGCCGTCCTGCTTCGGCGGGCGCCCCCGTCGGCGAGGCTTCAGAGATGGGTCGGTCATGCTCATGGCGGTATTTATAGACCGGTCGTCTATAAAAATAAAGCGCCAATTCCAGGCGGTGTGCGGCGCCGCCGTTCCATCGCGCGGTGCCGGCGCGACCGAGCCGATGCGATGGCAAGGCCGTCCATCACATCGGCTCCTGCCCCGCTTCTCACGCCGGCTGGCTGAAGACCATAACGGGCGGCAGGCTTCCTTTGAACCGCTCCACCTCGGCAACCCCGGTGTGCCCGCAGTTGCCTTGGGCAAGCTTCGAGGTCGACAGCCCGGTCGTCAGATTGTTGACGTCCCCGTACCGGCACAGGCTGCCGATTTCCCGGGCGTTCGCCGGATCGAACCAGCCCCCCTCGTTGATGCGGATCACGCCGCGGCAGATGTCGTCGGTGATCTTCAAACCGGCGAGGATCTGGCCGCGGTCGTTGAAGACACGGACCACATCGCCGTCCGACAACCCGCGTGCCCGCGCGTCCTCCGGATGCATCCAGCAGGGCTCCCGGCCGGCAATGGCGTAGCTCTGCCGGTTGACGGTCCCGCAGAGCTGGGAGTGGAGACGCATCTGCGGGTGGTTGGCGGCGACATGCAGGGGATAGCGGGTCGACGGCCCGCCCAGCCGTTCCACCGGCTCCATCCAGGTCGCATGCGGCGGACAGTCGTCATAGCCGTACTTCTCGATGGCCGCCGAATACAGCTCGAACTTGCCCGACGCCGTCCCCAGCGCATTGAGCAGGGGATCGGCGCGGAAATCGGCGTGGCGGACGAAATCGGCCTGCTCCTTGCCGAGCGGGAATTCCAGCGGCTTGTTGCTGTCCCAGAAGACGTCGAAGACCGGCATCTCCATGCCCTTGGCGCGCGATTCGATCTTGGCCGATTCGTAGATGCCGCGGATCCAGTCCATCTCGCTGAGGCCCTGGGTGAAGGCGTAGCCCTTGCCCAGCTTGTCGGCGATGGCGGCAAAGATGTCGAAGTCGCTGCGCGCCTCGAAGACCGGATCGACGATCTTCTTCATCGGGACGATGTGGCTCAGGGCGTAATCCCCGACCTGTTCGATGTCGTTGCGCTCGTAGGAGGTCGTCGCCGGCAGCACGATGTCGGCATGGCGGGCCGACGCGGTCCACTGCGCATCCTGCACGATGAAGGTGTCGAGCTGGCGCCACGCGCGCAGCATCTCGTTGCGGTCCTGCTGGTGGGAGAACGGGTTGCCGCCGGCCCAGTAGGCGAGCTTGATCAGCGGAAGCGTGATCTCATGCCCGTTGAACTGCATCGTCCTGCCGGGGTTCAGCAGGGTCTCGACCAGGCGCGAGACCGGGATCGACACCGCTCCGCTCTGCGCCAGCCAGGCCGCCCCGTCGCTCGCCTGACCGGAGGCGTCGTCGATCGCCTTGAGGATCGGCGTGGTATGGGTCGGCGCCCCGCCCGAGGCATAGTGATAGCTGAGGCCGTAACCGCCGCCCGGCAGGCCGATCTGCCCCAGCATGGCGGCAAGCGTGATCAGCATCCAATGGATCTGTTCGCCATGATGCTGGCGCTGCGTCGAATAGCCGAGCGCCAGCATGGTCCGCTTGGCGGCGAAGCGGCGGGCCAGATCGCGCAGCGTCTCGGCGGGCAGGCCGCAGATGCCGGCGGCCCAGTCGGCGCTCTTCGGCGTCCCGTCGGTCTTGCCCAGCAGATAGGGCAGGAACTTGTCGAAGCCGCTGGTGTAGCGGTCGAGGAAGTCCTGGTTGTGCAGCTTCTCGGTGTAGAGGGTGTGGGCGATGCCGAGCATCATCGCCACGTCGGTCTGCGGACGCGGGGCCAGCCACTCGCCGTTCAGCTCCTTGCACGTCTCGGTGCGGACCGGGTCGATGCAGAGGACCTTCGTCTTGGCCGCCTTCATCATGGCGATGCCGGGCCAGGCGCCATGGTCGGCAACCTGCCAGGAGATCTGCGAGTTGTTGAGCGGGTTGCAGCCCCAGAACACCATCAGCTCGCAATGTTCGGCGAGGTTCTTCCAGGTGGTGCACTGCTCATACACCTCGATGGAGCCGGACACATAGGGCAGGATCACCTGCGCCGCACCGGTTGAATAGTCGCCGGTGCTGTTGGTGTAGCTGCCGGTGAGGTTCAGCATGCGGCGCAGCAGCGTCTGGCAATTGTGCAGCTTGCCGGGGCTTTTCCAACCATAGGAGCCGGCGAACACCGCCTGCTGCCCGTATTTGGCCCGAACGCGGGTGATCTCGCCGGCGACCAGCTCGATGGCCTTGTCCCAGCTCACGCGGACGAAATCGCCGCTGCCGCGCCCGTCCGGATCGGCGCCGGGTCCCTGCTCCAGCCAGGCGCGGCGCACCATGGGATAGCGGATCCGCGATTCCGAATAGATCGAATCCATCACGCCGGGAAGCTGTGGCGACGGCGAGGGATCGCCTTCCCACGGGATGAATTCGGTCACCCGGCCGTCCGCGACCTTGCCGTAGAAGACGCCCCAGTGGCAGCCGGACAGAATCTTCCTGGGCGCCGCCTGTGCGATCGCGCCGCGGGCGAGCAGCGGCAGGCTGGAGAATCCCAATGCCGCGGCAACGGATCCCTTGAGGAAGGCCCGTTTGGAAAGCAGCGGACCGCCGGTCATCGTCAAGCTCTTCGTCGTGTTCATGGTCTGACCTTTCAGATCGCTGCGGTCGCGCGGCCACCATCGACCGTCGCGGAGCCATCCGCGATCCGGTCGAGCAGCGAGAGCAGGAAGCGCGCGAGATTGCCGTAATAGCCGAGGCCGTCGGCCCTGATGAGCGCTGCGGCGAAGCGGCCGGTCCAGACCAGCATCTGGTCCGTCAGGTCGGCCACCGCCGCGGTCCGCCGCTGCCGCATCGCCTCGGCCAGCGCCGCCAGCTGGATCGCCAGATGGTCGGGCGGCTCGGCACAATCCGCCTGGACATGCAGGTCGAGGTCACGCAGGACCGCGCGCATGCGGTCGACGGCCGGGCCGCAGAGACGGCCGGTGCCGTCCCACAGGCTGGCATAGGGCGGAACGGAACGCTGGCGGAAGATGCCCTCGAACAGGGCCGTGTGCCGCCGCTGAACCGCCAGGGTCACGTCCGCCGCCGAACCGGCGGCGAGCAGCTGGCAGAGGGCATCCGCCGCGGCGGGCTGTCCGAGACAATCGCCGATCCGGCGCAGGGCGATCTGCCCCGGCATGCTGCGCGCCGCCTCGACCTGTTGGACGTCCGGTGGGGACAGGAACTGCTGCGCCAGCCATTCGGCGACGAAGACGAGATCCTGTTCTTCGGGGACGGCATCCATCGGATCGCGGCTCATTTCGCCTTCTCCTTGCCGTCCGGATGCAGATCCTTGGAGTGGTTCTGCAGGTAGGCGAGGATCAGCCGGTACTGGTCGTCGTTGAAGGAGGTGAAGCGCTTCATCGCCTTCAGCGTTCCGATCCACTGGTTGGCGGTGAAATGCTGTTTTTCCGGCAGCACATGGCAGGCGGAGCAGGCCTTCTGGAAGGTCGCCTGGCTGTAGTCCCACAGCGCCTTGCGGTCGGCGTTCAGATTGGCCGCGTTGGACCAGAGGGTGACCTCGACGGGGATCCAGGACTGGCCGGTGTCGGCGTCGGTCTCCGGCTTGCCCCGCGTCACGGCCGTGGCGGCCGCCTGGTCGAGCACCGCGAGCATCACGCGATGACCCTTGGACTGATAGACGACGGACGGCGCGCCCTCCATCTGCCAGCCCTTCAACACCAGTTGCAACTTTTCGGCGCTGCGGGCGGCGACATGCACCGGGGCGCCGCCCAGCAGCTTGCCCTGTTCCGGGACCGATCCGCCGACGCCGGCCTGTTCGAGCCACACCGGCTTGGTCGCCACCACCCAGGCGTCGCCGCCCTGGGCGATGGCCTGATCCGGCGAGGTCGGCAGCGTCGGCGTAACGGCGACGGCGTTGCGGAGCATGACCAGCTTGTCGGTCCGGTTGGGTTCCGGCATGCCGGGCGCCGGCTTGTGCACGGCGGGAACATGTTTCAGATAGACGGCCATCGCCTGGATGTCCTCGCGCGGAAGCTGCGAGGTGTTCTTGACGACCTCTGCCATGTCGCCCCCCGCCGCGCGGCCGATCGGGCTGACGCCGGTGTGCAGGTAATTGGCGATGGCGTTGGCCGACCAGAAGCCGATCCCGGTCTCGTCGGGGGAGATGTTGGGGAAGTAATCGACGCCGTCGGGGGCCGGGCCGCCGCCGAAGCGCTGGCTGGCGATGACGTTGCCCATCAGGCCGCGCGACGAATGGCATTCGGCGCAATGGCCCGGCCCCTCCACCAGATATTCGCCACGCCGGTATTGGGCGGCGTCGACACCGGCGGGAACCGGGCTTTCCTCGCCGCGTTTGCCGTCGAGGAAGGCCAGACGCCAGACGCCGACGCCGCGGCGCATGGCATAGGGGAACTTCAGCTCGTGGTCCGGAACCTTGTTGTCGACCGGCTTCAGGCTGCGCAGATAGGCATAGAGGTCGCGGACATCGGTGCCGCTCAGCCGCTGGTAGGAGGTGTAGGGGAAGGCCGGGTAGAGATTCCGTCCGTCCGGCCAGACCCCACCGGGGCCGACGCCTTCCCGCAGGGCGCGGTCGAACTGGGCCAGCGTCCAGCCGCCGATGCCGGTCTGCGGATCGGGCGAGATGTTGGGCATGTGGAACACGCCGAACTGCGTGTCGAGCGCCCAGCCGCCGCCCAGGACGGTGTCGTCCTCCTGGCCGGGGGTCTTGTGGCAGGTCGCGCAGTCGGAGGCGACGAAGACCTTGCGGCCGTTGGCAAGGTCGGCGCCCGCGGCGTCCGGCAGAGTCCGGCCCGGATGGGTGGCGGACCAGGTCCAGGGCGAGGTCAGCACCACGAAGCCCAGCACGCCCAGCAGCGCCGCGCCCCCGGTGAGACGGTAAAGGGTCTTGCGATGAAGAGCCATGTTGCGTGCTTCCTTCGAATGATACCGACCGAATGGAGGCAGCGTAGCGGCGGCGGCCGCGCCATAGGCGTCACGCCTGTGAGCAAGATGTAAACGCGATGTAAACGACGAGGCCCTTTACACCGGCCGCACCGGCCGTAATCTGGCCGTCCGGAGTCCGGGGGCGGGACCTCGGCGGTGCAATGACGGAAGGATGGGGGCGGATGACGCGGCGGGCCGAATGGTTGACCGACGCCCTTCGGGCCGAATGCGGCGCGCTGGTCGACGAGGGCATCCGGCTGGCCAAGCAGAAGGGCTATGCCGACCAGACCAGCTCCATGCGGGCGGCCTGGACCGAGGCCACCGTCGCGCTCAACGAGAGCCTCGCCGCCTATCTGTCCGACCCTCTGCGCCGGGATGGGCACAGCGGTCACAACAATTATCGCACCGACCCGCGTTTCGACAGGCTCCGCCACATCGCGCAGACGCACCACGACGCCGGGATCCCGCTGGAACTCAACAACGGCTTGCTCAAGCTGTACCGGCGCGCCTATCGCAACCGGCTGGGCGACCTGCCGGACGGTGCGCGGGAGTTCGGCTGCGGCGACGCCTTCCGGGCGAGGCTCGACGATTTTTTCGACGAGGTCGAACTGGCGATGCTGGTTCCCTGGGCGGTGACCGCGCCGCAGGAGGAAGTGTTGAGCGACAGCCTGCGGCGGCTGACGCGCGAGCGTGACCAGTATTTCGCGGCGCTGGAAAGCCTGCGCAACCCGGTGTTCATCCTGGACGAGGACAGCCGGCTGCTGACCGCCAACCGGGCGGCGCTGCAATTCTTCCTCGACATGCCGGAGGCCGGCGCGCTGACCTACCGTCTGGCCCTGCAACCGCACCGCAGCGAACTCCAGGCGGTGGTGGACCAGATCGTCGCCACGCCGGGCACGGAGTGGAATTCGATCTGGATGCAGACCCGCCAGGGCAGCCGCTGTTTCGACATCCGCCTGCGGTCGGTCGAGGATACCGTCCACAAGCTGCGGCCCTGGCAGATCATGCTGCTGCACGACGTGACCGAGCATCATCAGGCGATTCTCAGGGCGCGCGAGGCGGAACGCACCATGTCGCTGTTCCTGGCGGCGATGTCCCATGAAATCCGCGCGCCGCTCCACAGCGTCCTGGGGGCCGCAGGCCTGATGAAGGGGGCCAGCCCGGACAAGCAGGAGGAACTGGTCGAGCTTCTGGACATCGCGGCCCGGTCGCTGAACACGACCCTTGAGAATGTGCTCAGCTTCTCGCGTTTCGAGCATCAGGCGCCGCAGCCGCGTCCGGTCGCGCTGTGCCTGCGCGAGGCGCTGGGCGATCTGGTGCGGATCAAGGACATTCCTGCCCGTCAGCTTGGCGTGCCCTTGAGCCTGGAGATGGCGCCGGGCCTGCCGGAGCATGTCCGGCTGGACTGGTCGATGACCCAGCAGGTTCTGGGCAACCTGATCCAGAACGCCCTGCGCCATGACGACGGCCGTGGGGTGCGGATCGGCCTGCGGGCAGAAGACGGCATGCTGGTCTTCCGGGTCGCCGACCATGGGCCGGGCATGCCCGAGGAAATCCGCGAGATGCTGGCGCAAGCTCCCGTCGGGCTGCGGCCGCGGACGACGGGTCGCAACGGGTCCGGCCTGGGCCTCGCCATCGCACAGCGCATGACGTTGGCGCTGGGAGGCGGCATCGCCGTCCTCGACCCCGGGGAAGGGGCCGTCGTCGAGGTGCGCCTGCCGCTGGTCGCGGCATCCCCGGCCGAGCCGCCGGCCCGGCAGAGCATGCCGGACGACCGCTTCCACCAGAACTGCCTCATGGTCGACGACGACCCGATCAACGCCCAGGTCACCGCCGCCATGCTAGAGCGCATGGGGCTGTCGGTGGACCACGCCCAGACCCTGGAACAGGCCCATGCCCTGTTGGTTGCGGCACCGGACGCCTACGGCGTCTTCCTGCTCGATTACCGGTTGCCGGACGGCACCGGACCGGACTTCGCCCGCGAGATCCGTCGCAATCCGGCTTTGGCGGATGCCTCGATCGTCCTGTTGAGCGCCAACGCCGATTGGGTCCGCGCCTCGCCTGCCGACGCCGGACTGTTCCAGGCCATCCTGGAAAAGCCGCTGGACGCCACCGCGCTGGGCAAGGCCATCCGCGGCAAGGCGGCGCGACCGGCGGTGGGGGCGGGCGGCCTGCTCGACGGCCTGTCGCCCACCGCTCGGCGGCGGATGGCGGAAGCGTTCACCCGCGGCTGGACGGAGTTCCGTACGATGCTGGAGGTCGCCGACCCGGCGGATCGGGATGCCGCCCTCGCCGCGCTGGCCCACAAGCTGGCGAGCGGAGCCGCGACCTTCGGCCTGGACGGCATCGCCGACCGGCTGCGCCGGATCGAAGCGGCACATGAGGATGGAACCGTCGATGCGGCGGCGCGGGCCAGGGAGCATACGGCCCTGCTCGCATGCTCCCTGCCGCCGGATTGGCGGAACCGCTTCGTAGAGGATTCCTCAGCGTGACCGAGGCCGCCGACATCCTTCTCGTCGACGACGACGTCCTGATCCAACTGATGGTCGAGGATGTGGTCACCCAGATGGGGCATCGCTTCCATTGCGCCGCCGACGGCGCCCAGGCACGGGCCGCGCTGAAGCGGCAGCGGTTCGATCTGGTGATCCTGGACCGCCGCTTGCCGGACACCGACGGACTCCTGCTCGCCCAGACCATCCAGGCCGAAGCCAGGGCACCCTTCATCGTGCTGTCCAGCCTGTCGGCCTCGCACGACCAGCTGCTCGGCCTGGGGCTGGGCGCCCTCGACTACATCTGCAAGCCGGTGGAGCCGGCCTTGCTGCGGGCGCGCATCGCCAAGCACATCGATGCACCGCGCGAAGCGCACGAGGACAGGGTCTTGACCGTCGGCAAGGCCGTCCAGCTCAACACCCAGACCCGGCGGCTGTCGGTCGGCGGACGGACCGAGGTGCTGTCCCCGGCCGAAAGCCGGCTGCTCGTCCATCTGATCCACACGCTTGACCGGCCGTCGGACCGGCTGGAGATCAGCAAGGCGATCTGCGGACGGGAGTGGGTGTATGGTGACCGCACCGCCGACGTGTTGGTGTCGCGCCTTCGCCGTCGGCTTGCCGGAAGCGAGGCGGAGATCGTAACCGTCCATGGGCTCGGGTATCTGCTGACCGCCAAGCCGGAAGCGTAGGGCCGTGACTGTTCTCAGGAGAATGCACGGAAATCGCGTGAAGTGAACCGTCCCGGGTTTCCTGGAGGCCATTTGTGTTGAGTCACGCCGCCATGGCGACGTCCTCGACTTGAGCATAGTAGCGTGCTTCGGCCTCGGCGGGAGGTATATTGCCGATGGGTTCGAGGAGGCGGCGGTGATTGAACCAGTCGACCCATTCCAGGGTTGCGAACTCGACGGCCTCCAGGGTGTGCCATGGTCCCCGGCGGCGGATCACCTCGGTCTTGTAGAGGCCATTGATGGTCTCGGCCAAGGCGTTGTCGTAGGAATCGCCGACGCTGCCCACGGAGGGCTCGACGCCGGCTTCGGTGAGACGCTCGGTGTAGCGGATCGCAACGTATTGCGATCCGCTATCGGAGTGATGGATGAGGCCACTGCCCTTGGCAGGCCGGCGGTCGTGAAGTGCCTGTTCGAGCGCATCCAGAACGAAGCCGGCATGGGCTGTGCTGGACACCCGCCAGCCGACGATGCGGCGCGCGAAGGCGTCGATGACGAAGGCTACGTAGACGAAGCCCTGCCATGTCGATACGTACGTGAAATCAGCCAACCACAAGGCGTTCGGACGCGGCGCCTGGAACTGCCGGTTCACCCGGTCAGCAGAGCACGGCGCCGCCCGGTCGCTGATCGTGGTGCGCACCGCCTTGCCGCGCGTTGCCCCCTTCAGGCCCATCTGGCGCATTAGCCGGGCCACCGTGCAGCGTGCCACGTCGATGCCCTCCCGCCCCAACTGCCGCCAGACCTTGCGTACCCCATAGACCTGGAAGTTCGCGTCCCAGACCCGCCGGATAGCCCCACTCAGCTCGGCGTCGCTTCGCGAGCGGGCCGGCGCCTTGGACGGATCGGCCTGTCGGGCGGCATGGGCGTAATAGGTGGACGGGGCGATCGGCAGCACTCGGCAGATCGGCTCGACCCCGTGAACGGCGCGGTGCGCGTCGATGAAGGCGATCATTTTCGGAACGGGCGGTCGAGCTCCGCCTGGGCGAAATACGCCGACGCCTTGCGTAGGATCTCGTTCGCTTGGCGCAGCTCCCGCACCTCACGTTCCAGCGCCTTGATCCGCTCCTGCTCATCCGTCGTCGGGGCAGGCCCGCTTGCCTTGGTCGCGCTCAGCCTGGCGGACCCAGCCCCGCAACTTCTCCGCTGTTCAGCCGATCTTCCCGCCATCGAACCGATCCCCCCCACTGCAAGGCTGGTCCCCCTCGTGT
>NZ_BADK01000399.1 GCF_000333595.1 Azospirillum sp. B506 | reverse complement strand
CTTCTGGCTTGAGAACTCGACCGTCTGACCGAGCGCTTCAACAAATGGGCGGCCAAGTAAGGCAGGCGCGAATCCTTCTCCCGGCGACGCCGGGAGAGGGCATGCCCCAGGCGTGGCAGGGCCGAGTGAGGACATGGTCCACCCGATGTGCCCACGCTTTTCGGACCCACCCGGCGCCACCTGCGCCACCCTCTCCCGGGTCGATCAGGAGAGGGAATATTGATCGAAGAGGTCCCGCTCATGACAGCCGCGTTCGTCGCCGGCGCCGATGCGCCTCCGGAAGTGCCATTGAAGCGCCGCCTGAGGCGGGCGGAACGGGCACGCCAATTCAAGGCGCTGGCCCTGATCCTTCCCCTCCTGGTTTTTCTTCTATTCACCTTCCTCGGACCGATCGCCGGTATGCTCTGGCATTCGGTCGAAGACTGGGAGGTCCCCCGCGCCCTCCCCCATACGGTGTCGGCGCTGTCCCATTGGGACGGCAAGACCCTGCCGGACGAGCGGGCGTTCGCCGCGCTGGCCGGCGACATCCTGGAGGCCCGCGCCGACGGAACCCTGGCCACGGCGTCCAAGCGCCTGAATTACACCATCAATGGCTTCCGCACGACGCTGATGGCCACGGCGCGACACCTGAAGACTGCGCCGGAGCCGGGTACCGCCAAGGACACGCTGATCGGCATCGACAAGATGTGGGGCGAGCAGGAGACCTGGGCGGCGATCAAGGGCGCCAGCGGCCCGCTGACCGACTTCTATCTGCTGGCCTCGCTTGACCTGAAGCGTGACAACAACGGCTCGATCTTCGCGGCGCCGGAGGATCAGGCGATCTACCGCGATATTTTCTTCCGCACCTTCACCATCGGTTTCGCCGTCACGGCGCTTTGCCTCATCCTCGGTTTCCCCGTCGCCTATCTGCTGGCGACGCTGCCGTCGAACAGCGCCAACCTGCTGATGATCTGCGTGCTGCTGCCTTTCTGGACCTCGCTGCTGGTGCGCACCTGCGCCTGGATCGTCGTCCTGCAGACCAACGGCATCATCAACGACACGCTGCGCTGGCTCGGCGTGATCAACGATCCGATCCAACTGGTCTACAACCGGTTCGGCGTGTATGTGGCGATGACCCACGTTCTGATGCCCTTCATGATCCTGCCGCTCTACAGCGTGATGAAGGCGATCCCGCCGGCCTATGTCCGCGCCGCCTCGTCGTTGGGCGCTTCGCCGACGGTCGCGTTCCTGCGCATCTACCTGCCGCAGACCATTCCGGGCATCGGCGCCGGCTGCCTGCTCGTCTTCATCCTGGCCATCGGCTACTACATCACGCCGGCTCTCGTCGGTGGAGCCGCCGATCAGATGATCAGCTACTTCATCGCCTTCTACACAACGGAAACGGTTAACTGGGGCCTCGCCTCGGCGTTGGGAGCGGTGCTGCTGCTCGCCACGGTGGCGCTCGCGATGGTCTACGGCAAGC
>NZ_BADK01000400.1 GCF_000333595.1 Azospirillum sp. B506 | reverse complement strand
TGTTAACTATGAGTTAATAATAACAACTCGCCGCAGAACATGCAATATTCGTTTGAAGACCTAATGTCTTCGCGGAGATGGAAGGCGGGGTGCCAGCGATGCCGCCTAGTGGCTGGCATCGGGAGAGTTCACTTTTGCTTTTCGGGTCCGTGATGCCGCTGTGGACTCTGTACAGAGGTTTCCAAAGTGCGCGCTGCCGTCCCGGTAGTCCACGGGACGTGGAGGCCCGTAGCGCACTTCCGGCGCGCGGCGGAGGGCCGTCGCCCTGTGGGCCCACCAGGGCGGCCCAAGGCTAAACGTCAGCGCTCATTGCCGAGAGATTGCCCGGCGAGG
>NZ_BADK01000401.1 GCF_000333595.1 Azospirillum sp. B506 | reverse complement strand
CGCCAGCACGCCCACCTGCACGTGGAGCAGCGCAAGGTCGACTTGTTGCCCCTCGCCGGTGCGGTCGCGGTGGGCGAGCGCGCCCATGATGCCGATGGTGGCGTAGAGGCCGGTGAAGATGTCGGTCACCGCGACGCCGACCTTGACAGGGCCGCCGCCCGGCTCGCCATCGGGCTGGCCGGTGATGCTCATCAGCCCGCCCATGCCCTGGATCATGAAGTCGTAGCCGGCGCGGTTGCGGTACGGCCCGGTCTGGCCGAAGCCGGTGATCGAGCAGTAGACCAGCCGCGGGTTGACCGCCTTCAGGCTGTCATAGTCGAGGCCGTATTTGACCAGTCCGCCGACCTTGAAATTCTCGATGACGACGTCGGCCTGGGCGGCAAGCTTGCGAACCAGTTCCTGCCCCTCGGGCCGCTCGAAGTCGATGGTGATCGAGCGCTTGCCGCGGTTGGTCGAGAGGAAATAGGCGGACTGGTCGCCGGCCCAGGGCGGACCCCAGGCGCGGGTGTCGTCGCCGGCGCCCGGCCGTTCCACCTTGATCACGTCGGCGCCGAGATCGGCCAGCGTCTGCGCCGACCACGGCCCGGCCAGCACGCGCGACAGCTCCAGCACCCGGATGTGCGACAAGGGTCCGGCCAAGGTGTCTTCCTCCTGAATTATTGGCCCTCCCCCGCCCTTGAGTCCCCTCTCCCCCCTGGGGAGAGGGTTAGGGTGAGGGGGACGCATTGCGGAGCGCCGGTGTTGTGCCGGCGCTCCGCATTTCTTGATAATCCTCGCCATGCATCCCCCTCACCCTTCCCAAGCTTCGCTTGGGCCCCTTCCCTCTCCCCGGGGGAGAGAGGGGATCCAGGGCGGAGAGAGCAACTGCTTACGCCGACACCAGTTCTTCCAGAGACCGCTCGATGATGTCCAGGCCTTCGTCGACCAGGGCGTCCGAAGCGGTCAGCGGGACCAGGATGCGGATGACGTTGGCGTAGGTGCCGCAGGACAGCAGGATCAGGCCCTTTTCCGCCGCCTTGGCGACCAGCGCCTTGGTCAGGTCGGCCGCCGGCTCCTTGGTCTCGCGGTCGGTCACCAGCTCCATGGCGACCATGGCGCCCAGGTTGCGAACATCGCCGATCACCGACAGGCTGTTGCGCTGGGCCATGGCGCGGAAGCGGCCGGCGATGCGCTCGCCCAGCTGCTCGCTGCGCTCGACCAGCTTCTCCTCCTCGATGACGTCGATGACGGCCAGCGCGGCGGTGGTCGCCAGCGGGCTGCCGGCATAGGTGCCGCCCAGGCCGCCGGGGATCGGGGCGTCCATCAGCGCCGCCTTGCCGGTCAGCGCCGACAGCGGGAAGCCGCCGGCCAGGCTCTTCGCCATGGTGACGAGGTCCGGCTCGATCCCGGCATGCTCGAAGGCGAACATCTTGCCGGTGCGGGCGAAGCCGGTCTGGATCTCGTCGACAATCATGACGATGCCGTGCTTGTCGCAGACCGCACGCAGCGACTGGAGGAAGGACGGGCTGGCGATGTTGAAGCCACCCTCGCCCTGCACCGGCTCGATGATGATCGCGGCGACGCGGGCCGGGTCGACGTCGGACTTGAACAGGGTCTCCAGCGCCTTCAGGCTCTCCGCCTCGCTGATGCCGCGATAGGCGTTGGGGAACGGCACGTGGAAGATCTCGGCCGGGAACGGACCGAAGCCGACCTTGTAGGGCACGACCTTGCCGGTCAGGCCCATGGTCAGCAGCGTGCGGCCGTGGAAGCCGCCGGAGAAGGCGATCACGCCCGGACGGCCGGTGGCGGCGCGGGCGACCTTCACGGCGTTCTCGACCGCCTCGGCGCCGGTGGTGAAGAAGGCGGTCTTCTTCGGGGTCGGGCCGGGAACCAGCGCGTTCAGCTTCTCCGCCAGCTCGACGAAGCTGTCATAGGGCGTGACCATCGCGCAGGTGTGGGTGAAACGGTCGAGCTGGGCCTTCACCGCCTCCATCACCTTCGGGTGGCGGTGGCCGGTGTTCAGCACGGCGATGCCGCCGGCGAAGTCGATGAAGCGCTTGCCCTCGACGTCCCACATCTCGGCATTCTCAGCACGGTCGATGTAGACGGGCATGCCGGCGGAAATGCCGCGGGAGACGGCGGCCTCGCGACGGGCGACGAAGGACTGGTTGGTGCTCATGTTTGCTTTTTCTTTGACGACNGTCAGGCGCCGAGGCCGACGCAGAGATATTTGACTTCCATGAAATCATCGAGGCCGTACTTGGAGCCTTCACGGCCGATCCCTGACTCCTTGACGCCGCCGAAGGGGGCCACTTCGGTCGAGATGATGCCTTCGTTGATGCCGACCATGCCGTATTCCAGCTTTTCCGCCACGCGCCAGACGCGGCCGATGTCGCGGCTGTAGAAATAGGCGGCGAGCCCGAACTCGGTGTCGTTCGCCATCCGGATGGCGTCTTCTTCCGTCTCGAACTTGAACAGCGGGGCGACCGGCCCGAAGATCTCCTCGCGGGCGACGCGCATCTCGGTGGTGATGCCGGTCAGGATGGTCGGCTCGAAGAAGGTGCCGCCCAGCGCGTGGCGCTTGCCGCCGAGCGCAACGGTGGCGCCCTTCTCCAGCGCGTCGCCCATCAGCTCCTCGACCTTGGCGATGGCGTCGGCGTTGATCAGCGGACCCTGGGTGACGCCCGGCTCGGCACCGTCGCCGACCTTCAGCGCCTTGACCGCCTCGGCCAGCTTGGCGGCGAAGGCGTCATAGACGCCGGCCTGGACCAGCAGGCGGTTGGCGCAGACGCAGGTCTGGCCGGCGTTGCGGTACTTCGAGGCCATGGCGCCCTTGACCGCCTCGTCCAGGTCGGCGTCGTCGAAGACGATGAAGGGGGCGTTGCCGCCCAGCTCAAGCGACACCTTCTTGACGGTGCTGGCGGCCTGCCGCATCAGCAGCTTGCCGACCTCGGTCGAGCCGGTGAAGCTGACCTTGCGGACGATCGGGCTGTGGGTCAGCTCGTTGCCGATCGCCGCCGGCTCGCTGCCCATCACGATGTTGAAGACGCCGGCGGGGAAACCGGCTCGCTCGGCCAGCTCGGCCAGCGCCAGCGCCGACAGCGGGGTGTCCTCGGCCGGCTTGACCACCACGGTGCAGCCGGCAGCCAACGCCGGGGCGACCTTGCGGGTGATCATGGCGTTCGGGAAGTTCCACGGCGTGATCGCCGCGACGACGCCGATGGCCTCCTTCAGCACGACGATGCGCTTGTTGCCGGCAAAGGTCGGGATGACGTCGCCGTAGGCGCGCTTGCCCTCCTCCGCGAACCACTCGATGAAGGAGGCGCCATAGACCACCTCGCCGCGCGATTCGGCCAGCGGCTTGCCCTGTTCGGCGGTCATCAGCTGGGCCAGATCCTCCTGCGCGGCGAGGATCAGGTCGTACCAGCGGCGCAGGATGGCCGCGCGTTCCTTGGCGGTCTTGCCCTTCCACACCGGCAGGGCGGCGTTGGCGGCGTCGATGGCCTCGCGCGTCTCGGCCGCGCCCATGTCGGACACTTCGGCAATGACGGCGCCGGTGGCCGGGTTGGTGACCGGGAAGCTCTTCCCGGAATCGGCCGCGCGCCACGCACCGTTCACGTAGCCCTTGGTTCGGAGAAGGCCCTGGTCGTTCAACGACAGCATGTTCGATCCGCCCTGGATGAAGGAATGTGGAACCGGCCGGCCGCACCCGGCGAAAACATCCTTGGCATTCAAGGGTTTCCTGCGCGGGGGCCTGGACCTTGGAGCGAAGCCTACCATGTTTAATAAATTAAACAACCCCTGTTTAGCTGTTCATATTCTGATGACGGGGTTGCGCGAATGGGCTATTGCCTACAGCAGGTGAGGAGCAGGAGTCCGGTGATGGAATTCGACGTCGGCGCCAGGTTGAAGCAGATCCGCGAACAGCATGGGCTGTCCCAGCGGGCGCTCGCCCAGCGAGCCGGAGTGACCAACGGCACGATCTCGCTGATCGAGCAGAACCGCAGCAGCCCGTCGGTGTCGTCGCTGCGCAAGGTGCTTCAGGGCATCCCGATGACCTTGGCCGAATTCTTCTCCTCCGACGATCTGCCGCCACCCGAGCAGATCTTCTTCAAGGGCGGCGAGCTGATCGAATTGGCGGGCGAGCTGAAGGGCACGGTGGGCCAGGTCTCGTTCCGGCAGGTCGGCGACCTGCGCAGCCGCAACCTGCAAATCCTCCACGAACGCTACGCCCCCGGGGCCGACACCGGCCGCACCATGCTCCAGCACGAATCCGAAGAGGGCGGCATCGTCATCAAGGGGCAGATCGAGCTGACGGTGGGTGACCGCAAGCAGCTTCTCGGTCCCGGCGACGCCTATTTCTTCGACAGCCGCGTGCCGCACCGCTTCCGCAACATCGGCGATGTGGAGTGCGAACTGATCAGCGCCTGCACCCCGCCCTATCTGTGAGCGGGCTGGGGAGAAGCACAAGCTCCTCCCCTCAGCCACTCCCTTACTCCGCATTCCCCTTCAGCCGCTCGTTGCGCCGGCGCAGGTATTCCAGCGACGACAGCATGCAGACCGAGATCACCGTCAGCACCACCGCCACCGCGGTGATGGTGGGGCTGATGTTCTCGCGGATGCCGCTGAACATCTCACGCGGCAGGGTGCGCTGCTCGGGCCCGGCAAGGAACAGCACCGTCACCACCTCGTCGAAGCTGGTGGCGAAGGCGAACAGGGCGCCCGACGCCAGACCCGGCAGGATCAGCGGCAGGATCACCTTGCGGAAGGTCAACAGCGGCGGCGCCCCCAGCGAGGCGGCGGCGCGCGCCAGAGTCATGTCGAAGCTCTGCAGGGTCGCCGACACGGTGATGACGACGAAGGGCGTTGCCAGCGCGGTGTGGACCAGGATCAGGCCGAGATAGTTGCCGGTCAGACCCAGCGGCGCGAAGAAGAAGTAGACGCCGACCGCGGTGATGACGACCGGCACCACCATCGGCGACAGCACGATGGCCAGCACCAGCGGCTTCCACTTGCTTTTCCACTGGGCCAGACCCAGCGAGGCCACCGTTCCCAGCACCATCGACAGCATGGACGAGGCCACGCCGATGATGACGCTGTTCTTCAGGGCGGTGATCCAGCGCGCCGAATTGATGAAATCCTCGTACCAGCGCAGCGACAGGCCGGGCAGCGGATAGGTTAGGTAGGTGCTGGAGCTGAAGGAGAGCGGCACGATGGCGAGGATCGGCGCCATCAGGAAGAACAGCACCAGCGTGCCGCACACCACCGTGGCGGCCCAGGCGATCCGCTGGCTTGCGGTTTGGGGGGAGTGGTTCGCGCTCAATTCTTCAGACCTCCCGTCGTCTGGCGGCCGAGCGCCAGCTTGCCGTAGAGCACCGCCAGCACCACGGTGGAGAGCAGCAGCACCGCCCCCAGCGCCGAGGCGAGGCCCCAATTGACCGTTTCCGTGGTGTAGAAGGCGATGAAGTAGGAAATCATCTGGTCGGCGGCCCCGCCGACGAGCGCCGGCGTGATGTAGTAGCCGATGGCCAGGATGAAGACGAGCAGGCAGCCGGCGCCGATGCCCGGAATGGTCTGCGGCAGGTAGATGCGCAGGAAGGCGGTCACCGGCGGCGCGCCCAGCGAGGCGGCGGCCCGCATGTAGGCCGGCGAGACGCCGCGCATGACGCTGTAGAGCGGCAGGATCATGAAGGGCAGCAGCACATGGGTCATCGCCATGTAGACGCCGAAGCGGTTGTAGATCAGCCGCAGCGGCTCGTCGATCACGCCCAGCCACTCAAGCGAACCGTTGACGATGCCCTCGCTTTGCAGGATCACGATCCAGGCGCAGGTGCGCACCAGCAGCGAGGTCCAGAAGGGCAGCAGCACGAAGATCATCAGCAGGTTCGACCGGCCGGTCGGCAGGTTCGCCAGCAGATAGGCGACCGGGAAGCCCAGGATCAGGCACAGCGCGGTGACGCCGAAGCCGATCTCGAAGGTGCGCAGGAAGACGTCGCGGTAGATCGCCTGATCCGGCGGGGCTGCCACGATGGCGCCGTCGGCGTTGCGGGTCAGGTCGACGGCGGCCAGCAGATAGTAGCTGGTGATCGGGCCGCTGGCGCTCTTGATCGCCGTCCAGCTCTCGCGCTCGCCCCAGGCCGGCGCGATGCCGATCAGCGTCTCCTTCGCAGTGCCGGGAGCGGGCTGCTCCTTCAGCTTGCGGCCGGTGGAGAGCAGCGTGGTGCGGAAGCCGTTGACGACATAGTTCAGCCGCTTGGCGGCGACCGCAAGATTGCCGGCGTCCCGCGCGGCGCGGATGTCGGCGGCAAGCGCGGCGAAGGCGGCTTCGTCGGGCAGGCCCTGGCCGTTCCAATGCTCCAGCGCCGCCACGGTCTGCGGCATCACCTGCGGCACCTCCCAGTCGGAAGCCGACTTCCAGATCATGCCGGCGAGCGGCACGACGAAGGTGAACAGCAGGAAGGCCAGCAGCGGCAGCACCAGACCCAGCGCACGGAACTGCCGGGCGCGCTCGGCCCGTTTCAATCGACGCTTCAACGGCACGTCGGCGCCGGCAACGAAGGCGGCTGTCATCGGCATTGTCCTGTTGAGAAGACGCAGGTGCATAAAGCCCCGAAACCCGGGACCATCCCCTCTCCCCCCCGGGGAGAGGGTTAGGGTGAGGGGGACGCATGGCGTCCGGTCACCGAAGGGCGGGCATTGATCCGCCAAAAACTTAAGTTGGAGAGGCGCTTCACAGCCCGATGCGTGCCGCTGCGCATCCCCCCTCCCCCCGACCCTCTCCCGGGGGGGGGAGAGGGGGTTAAGGGCGAGTTACAACAAACTACTTACTTGGCCGCCCACTTGTTGAAGCGCTCGGTCAGGCGGTCGATGTTCTCCAGCCAGAAGTCGGTGTTGATCTCGATCGCGTTCTTCATGTTGTCCGGCGCGGTCGGCAGGTCGGCCAGCACCGCCTTCGGCAGCAGCGCCGGGGCCTTCTTGTTCGACGTGCCGTAGGCGATGCCTTGGGACAGCTTGGCCTGGTTCTCCGGCTTGCCGACGAAGTTCAGGAATTTGTAGGCGGCATCGACGTTCGGGCTGCCCTTCAGGATGACCCAGCTGTCGACGGTGTAGAGCGCACCGTTCCACACCATGCCGAAGTTCTTCTTCTCGTTCTTGTTGGCGGCGTCGATGCGGCCGTTATAGACCGAGGTCATCGCCACTTCGCCCGAGGCCAGCAGCTGCGGCGGCTGGGCACCGGCCTTCCACCAGACGATGTCGTTCTTGATGGTGTCGAGCTTCTTGAAGGCGCGGTCGATGCCGGCCTCGGTGCCGAGAACCTTGTAGACGTCGGCCGGGGCGACGCCGTCGGCCATCAGCGCGATCTCCAGCGTGGTCTTGGCACCCTGGCGCAGGCCGCGCTTGCCCGGATACTTCTTGGTGTCGAAGAAATCGGCCCAGCTCTTCGGCGCGTCCTTCAGCTTGTCCTTGTCGTAGCCCAGGACGAAGTCATAGACGATGGCACCGACGCCGCAGGCATTGACGGTCGACGGCAGATAGGCATCCTCGCCGCCGATCTTGGAGAAGTTCATCTTCTCGTACAGGCCCTCGTCGCAACCCAGAGCCAGCTCCTCGCTCTCGACCTGCACGACGTCCCAGGTCGAGGCGCCGCCCTGGACCTTGGCGCGCAGGACGCCGACGCCGCCATCCCAGGATTCGTCGTTCATCGGGGTGCCGGTCTCCTTGAACGGACCGAAATACACCTTCTTCTGGACGTCCTGATAGGCGCCGCCCCACGACACGACGGTGAGGTCGCGGGCGCTGGCGGCCGATGACAGGGCCGTGAGGGCGGTGAAGGTCGCAGCGAAACCGAGAGCCACCTTAATCTTCGACATGATCCCCGTCCTTATTCGTCGCGGTTGTTGTTGCTGGAAGGCACCCTGGTTCTGAGAACCACGTCCTCAGACCGGATCGAGCGCCCGGCAGTCCTCCGGGCGGAACGCGATGTAGACGTCCTGGCCCGGCACCAGACCGGCATAGGAGCCGGCCGGCAGCTTGACCATGAATTCCGGGTTGGCCGGCGTGTTCAGCACCGCCAGCGTGTGGTCGCCGAGATAGATCAGGTCGGTCAGCGTCGCCGGCAGCCGGTTCATGGCGCTGTCGCCGCTGTCGCCGGTTTCGATCGCCACCCGCTCCGGACGGAGCGACAGCGAGGTGCGGTTGCCGGCGCCGCCGATGTTCACCGCCTGCGCCACCACCGAACCGCCGGCATCGAGCGCGACCCGCGCCCAGCCCTGTTCGATATTTTCGACAACGCCGCTCAGAACATTGTTCTCGCCGATGAAGTTGGCGACAAAACTGTTGACCGGGCGCTCGTACAGCGCATCCGGGCGGTCGATCTGCTGGACGATGCCGTCATTGAAGACCGCGATGCGGTCGGACATCGTCAGCGCCTCCCCCTGGTCATGGGTGACATAGACGACGGTCAGACCCATCGTCTCGTGCAGGCGCTTGATCTCCAGCTGCATGTGCTCGCGCAGGCGCTTGTCCAGCGCCCCCAGCGGCTCATCCATCAGCACCAGCGCCGGGTTGAAGACCAGGGCGCGGGCGAGCGCCACGCGCTGCTGCTGGCCGCCCGACAGCTGGCCGGGACGGCGGTTGGCGAGGTTGCCGAGCTTGATCATGTCGAGCGCGGCCTTGACCCGCTCCTTGATCTCCGCCTTGGCAACGCCGCGCACCGACAGCGGGAAGGCGACGTTCTCCTCGATCGTCAGGTGGGGGAACAGGGCGTAGTTCTGGAAGACCATGCCGATGTCGCGCTTGTGCGGCGGCGTGTTCTTGATCGGCCGGTCGCCGATGAAGATGTCGCCCTGGGTCGGCACCTCGAAGCCGGCCAGCATCATCAGCGTGGTGGTCTTGCCAGACCCCGACGGTCCGAGAAGCGTCAGGAATTCGCCCTTGCGGATGTCGAGATCGAGGCTCTTCACCACCAGATGCTCGCCATCGTAGGTCTTCTGCACCCCGGTGAAGCGCACCAGGGTCTCTGTCGTCGCGATCATCCCGCCGTCCATCCGTCCGCTCCCGTCACAGGCGACCTGACGTCCGGGTTCGCCACCCCGGCCCGGTCCGTCTTTCTGGTCCCGACGGTACCATGCGTTTAAGAAAATAGACAAGAGGAATGACTATGACTTGATCAATTCAACAGTCTGCCGAATTTTTGTGCAATTGCGAAGGCTCTGCCCACGCTTGGACCGGCAGTGTGCTCCATTCGCGTGCGATTGAGAAGACCGATGATCCAGATACCGGACAGACTGCCGCGTGAAAATCAGTGTTTGCCGCGAAGGCAGGGGCGAATCGCCGCAGGCGACCCGCCCCGCCCGGCTCGGCGCTGCAGACTTATTTCTGCTGGGCAGCCTGGCTGTAGACGAAGCTGTCGAAGCCGTTCTCGGCAACGCGGAACCACAGGCGTTCCTGCTCCAGGAAGGGCTTCCAGCCGTCATAGACCTTCTTGAAGCGGGGATTGCTGGCGGCCAGCTTGTCGTAGAATTCGAACGCCGCCTTCTCGCAGGCCTGCATCATGTCGCGCGGGAAGGGGCGCAGGATGGCGCCGGCGCCGACCAGACGCTTCAGCGCGGAGGCATTCAGCGTGTCGTACTTGGCGATCATCCAGCTGTTGGCCTCCCAGCAGGCCTGCTCCAGGATGGTCTGGTAGGATTTCGGCAGCTGCTCCCAGGCCTGCATGTTGAACATCAGCGGGATCTGGGCCGAGCCTTCCCACCAGCCGGGGTAGTAATAGTATTTGGCGACCTTGTGGAAGCCGAGCTTCTCGTCGTCATAGGGGCCGACGAACTCCGCCGCGTCGATGGTGCCGCGTTCCAGCGCCGGATAGATGTCGCCGCCGCCGAGCTGCTGGGGCACGAGACCGAAGGGCGTCAGGATCTGGCCGACCAGACCGCCGATCCGCATCTTCAGGCCCTTCAGATCCTCCAGGCTCTTGATCTCCTTGCGGAACCAGCCGCCCATCTGGGCGCCGGTGTTGCCGGCCGGGATGTGGTGGATGTTGTAATCCTTGAACACCTCGCGCATCAGTTCCAGCCCGCCGCCATGCATCATCCAGGCGATGTGCTGGCGCGTGTTCAGGCCGAAGGGCATGGCGGTGTCGAAGCAGAAGGTCGGA
>NZ_BADK01000402.1 GCF_000333595.1 Azospirillum sp. B506 | reverse complement strand
CAAGCCCGATGCCGGCGCCGCCCAGGAATTGACGGCGATGCCGGCCAGCAGCATGTCGGTGGCCGAGCAACGCCCGTCCCGGCGTGCCAGCGTCAGGATCAGGATCGTCGCCGCCAGCGCTCCCAGGAAGGCTGTCACCGGCAGCAGCGTGGACAGCGACAGGCCGCTGCGCGACAGCCCCAGCCCGGCGACTCCCAGCATCATGGTGGCCGATCCGGCCAAGGCGGCGCCGCTGGATACGCCGACCAGCCCGGGGTCGGCCAGCGGGTTGCGGAAGATCGCCTGGAGCGAGGCGCCCGCGACGCCCAGCGTCACGCCGACCGCCGCCGCCAGCACGATGCGCGGCAGGCGCAGGGTGTAGAGGACCGCGGCGTCGCGGCTGCCCAGCGGCTCTCCGGGCATGCCGGCCGCCTGTGCCAGATGCGACAGCACCCGATCGAGCGGCAGGGGAATGCTGCCGGTGGACAGGGCGAACAGCACGGCGGCCGCCAGCGCGGCACCCAGCAGCCCCAGGACGGGCGCAAGGCGGGGCCGCCGGGCTGGCGGCATGGCGGTGATGGACTGGCTGGCGCTCATGGCCCGGCCTTCCCGGTCTGGGCGCGCAGCAACGTTTCGACCGCCTCCGGGGTGCGCGGGCCGAACCCGACCAGGAGCGCGCCGTCGAGCTGGACGACGCGACGGTCGCGCGCCGCCGGGGTCATCGCCAGCTGGGGCAGGGCGAGCAGGGCGTCCAGCCCGCCGGAGCGCTCCGCCAGCGTGCGGCTGACCAGCAGGATCTGCGGCTCGGCCGCCAGGGCGGATTCCCACCGTCATCAGCAGCACGCGCAGGACGTGGAGCGGCAACCGGTCGACGGCGAAGACAGCGGCCACGCCCTCGCGCCAGATCATCGGCGCCAGCACCGCCAGCCCGAACAGGCTGCGCACGGCCAGCAGCATGGCAACCGGATGGTCGGCCACCAGCCATTTTCCTAGCGCATCGTTCAGCGTGAAAAGCGTCATCCCGCCGAGCATCATCAGGATGCCTCGGCGGGTGTCGGTCGCGGGGGCCGCGGTCATGGAGGGGTCCGGGAGTTGTTCGGTCGTGTAACGGGCGGGATGGTAGGCGGGCCCGAGGGCGCCGCGGACATGTCCGGAAACGAACATTGCGGGAATGACGGCCGAGTGCAACCCCCCGCTCCGACCGCAACGAGCCATCCGGCGAAAGGGCGTTCCTCCAGAAGCGCAATTTTCCCCGACCAGGCCTCTAAGATAATTCTGTAATCGCCAACAGATCCGATGTCTTCGCTTGATCAAAAACTAGGAATGACCCTGAGAATTTCAAAAAACAATAGGTTTGAATCCTATCTGGAAAAAAATCCGCTGAGTATCTGATATATTTGAACGAAAACATGCGGACATCGTGGGTTCGATAGGCATCTTCTCTTTGATTAATCACGCAACAAGTGGTTTTCAGAGTTGGAATGACTCCTATCACCGCTCGTTCCAAGGGTAAGGAAAAAGCAGAAATGGCGTCTTTTCTTAAAAACTTGTCAATCTCCAAGAAGCTTGTTGCCGCCTTCGGATTCCTGGTCGCCATAGCAATCCTCGCCTTCTCCTTCGGCTATTCCCAGCTCACCTTCATCGAGAAATCGAATGGCTGGACCGTCCATACCTACGAGGTTCTGGAAGAGGTCACCAGGATTCAGGCATCGATGATCGACCAGGAAACCGGCGTCCGCGGCTATCTGATTTCCGGCGACGACAAGTTTCTCGCCCCCTACCGCGCCGGGCAGCGCGCCTTTTCCGAAGCCCTGGCGGCGGCAAAGCGGCTGACGGCCGACAATGCGGTGCAACAGGGTCGCTTCGCCGAGGTGGAGCGGCTTGCCCAGACCTGGCAGACGACGGTCGCTGAAAAGGAAATCGCCCTGATGGCCAAGGCGGACACGCGCGACCAGGGCCGCGCCCTGGAGGCGTCCGGCGCCGGCAAGGCGTCGATGGACGGCCTGCGTGCCAAGATCGCCGAGATCGACAAGATGGAGCGGGACCTCCTCGGCAAGAGGGCCATCGACCAGGCCGAGGCATTCTCGAAGTCCTACACCGCCAACATCTCCGGCGGCGTCCTGATGGTCGCGGTTGCCATCGGTGCGGGCCTCCTCCTGTCGCGCGGCATCGCCGTGCCGATCCGCCGCATGACGGAGGTCATGGGCCGGCTGGCGGCCGGCGACAACAGCGTTGCCATCGAGGGGCAGGAGCGTCGCGACGAGATCGGCGCCATGGCGCAGGCGGTGGAGGTGTTCAAGCAGAACGCCATCGACAATGCCCGCATGGTGGCCGAACAGGACGCCTTGAAGGCCAAGGCCGAAGCCGACCGCAAGGCGACGATGGCGGCCATGGCCCGGACCTTCGAAGCGAGCGTCAAGGCGGTGGTCGAAAGCGTCGCCACGGCATCAGGCAGGATGCAGTCGGTGGCGACCTCGATGGTCGGAACGGCCGAGCAGACCAGCCATCAGGCCGGCGCCTCTGCGGCGGCGGCCGAACAGACCTCCGCCAATGTGCAGACCGTCGCCGCGGCAACCGAGGAGATGTCGGCATCGCTGCTGGAAATCTCCAAGCAGGTCAGCACCTCCTCGCAAATCTCCGCCCAGGCGGTTCAGGACGCGGCACGGACCAATGAAACCGTCGCCGGTCTGGCCAATGCCGCCCAGAAGATCGGCGAGGTGGTGACGCTGATCCAGAGCATCGCCGGCCAGACCAACCTGCTGGCGCTGAATGCCACCATCGAGGCGGCCCGCGCCGGCGATGCGGGCAAAGGCTTCGCGGTGGTCGCCTCGGAGGTGAAGAACCTCGCCACGCAGACGGCAAGGGCCACCGACGACATCGCCGCGCAGATCGCCACGATGCAGGCGGTGACCGCCGACGCCGTCGAAGCGATCAGGGGAATCGGCGCGACCATCACCCAGATGAGCGGGATCGCCACGGCCATCGCCTCGGCGGTCGAGGAGCAGAACGCGGCGACGGGGGAAATCTCCCGCAACGTGACGCAGGCGGCGTCGGGAACCCGCGAGGTTTCCACCAACGTCATCGATGTGCAGAGGGCTGCCAGCGAGAGCGGCACGATGGCCAACCAGGTGCTGGATGCCGCCGCCGAACTGTCACGGGAAGCCGGGACGCTCAGCACCGCGGTCGACGAATTCCTGCGCGGCGTCCGCGCCGGCTGACGAAGCACCGGGCGATACCCACCCCGGACCTACAGGACCGGGGCCGGGTGTCAGCGATAAGGCTCTTCCAGAACCGGCAGGCGGTTGGTCTCCTTCATCTCCCGCAGGGAGAGGTTCGAACGGATGCTCGCGACGCCCGGAAGCCGTCTCAGCACCTTGTCGACGAAGCCGCTGTAATCGTCGAGATCGCGGGCGACGACCACCAGCAGAAAATCGGCCTCGCCGGTCGTGTTGTGGCAGCTCAGCACCGACGGGCAGGATTGGATGATCCGCTCGAAAGCGGCGGTCACCTCCTCGCCATGCTGGGTGCAGACGATCTGCACGAAGGCCATCACGCCGAAGCCGAGTTTCCGGCGGTCCAGGACGGCCTGATAGCCGCGGATCACGCCACCCTCCTCCAGCCTTTTCTGGCGGCGCCAGCAGGACGCCTCGCTCAGCGCCAACTGCTCGGCGAGCCTGGCGTTGGACAGGCGCCCGTCCTGCTGCAACCGGTCGACAATCGCAGCGTCTATTTTATCGAGCGCGTCCATGGCGAAGAAGTCCTTCAAGGAGGCGATATTTTCAGAAAGACTCCTTCATAATCCGGAGACGCCCCGCCTTCAATTGAAAGGCAATTTCAGCGCCGTCGCCGTAGAATGACGGGACCTTTCCAGCAGGAGAACCCCGATGAAAGCGGTGGTCTACGAGGCGTTTTCCGCACCGCCCCAAATCATGACCGTGCCCGATCCGACGCCGGAGCCGCATGGCGTCGTCGTCAAGGTGATGGCGACCGGGGTTTGCCGCAGCGACTGGCACGGCTGGGTCGGCCATGACACCGACATCCGGCTTCCGCATGTTCCCGGCCATGAGCTGGCCGGCATCGTCGAGGCGGTCGGCAGGGACGTGACGAAATGGCGGATCGGCGACCGGGTGACGGTGCCGTTCGTCGGCGGCTGCGGCGCCTGCCCCGAATGCCATTCCGGCAATCATCAGGTCTGCGACCGGCAGTTCCAGCCCGGCTTCACCCATTGGGGGTCTTTCGCCCAGTATGTCGGCCTGCATCAGGCGGACATCAATCTGGTGCGGCTGCCGGAGTCCATGGACTTCACCACGGCGGCCAGCCTCGGCTGCCGCTTCGTCACCTCGTTCCGCGCCGTCATCGACCAGGGCAAGGCGTCTGCCGGCCAATGGGTGGCGGTTCACGGCTGTGGCGGCGTCGGCCTGTCGGCGATCATGATCGCAAATGCNGTGGGCGCCAAAGTCGTCGCCGTCGACATCTC
>NZ_BADK01000403.1 GCF_000333595.1 Azospirillum sp. B506 | reverse complement strand
CAAGCGGTCGGTCCGCGCCTATGTCGACTGGCGCAGCGGCCAGCTGGACGTCGATCTGGTGATGCGGATCGAGACGATCAAAGGGAAGGCGGCCTGACCATGAGNATGAAGGATCTGGTCGCGCTGGGCGACAGGCTTCTGGACATCGACGAGGCCAAGTTCCGTCAGGTCGTCGATCTGCTGGAGCAGATGAACGACCATCCCGACATCCAGCGCACCATCGCCGTCATCCGCCCCCGTCTGGTCGAGTTGCGGCTGCACCGCCGGCCGACGCTGAAGCGCCTGTTCTGCGATCCGTTCGAGGATCTGTTCGAGGCGCTGGGCAAGGCCGACCCGGTGCCGCTGAGCGTGATCGAACGGTCGCTGATGAACAGCCTGTGGCCGCTGGTGGAAGCCGAAATCGGCAAGGAGCGGCTGCGCGCCTACCGCCCCGCCCTGCAGGACGGGCCGGAGCGCAAAATGCTGACCGAAGCCTTCTGGGCGGACTGCGCGGTCGCCGTTTCCAAGATCGCCGAGGGGGCGGTGGCCGGACATTTCAGCGAGCCGCTCGACCTGCGGGTGAACCCCGACCGCAAGCGGGCACTGGCCGACATCGCCACCATCCTGTCCATCGCGCCGGAGGTGACCGAACTGAAGGCGGCGCTGTCGCCCAAGCCGGTGCCGAAGCTGCATGGCGACCATGTCGAGGCGATCCAGAGCATTGGCCGGCGGCTGTCCCGCGCCCAGCCGAAGGCGGTGAAGATCTTCGTGCTGCTCGCCGCCTCGCGGCTGACCGACCCGTCGGTGCTGCTGAGCGGACTGTGGGACATGGATCTGGGTCAGAAGTCGGCCGACCGCGCCACCCTGTTCATGCAGTTGAGCGGCACCGTCGTCGCCCAGATCGAGGACCGCTCGCGCGTTTGGCAGAACACCCCCGCCAACGACCGCATGGCGGTGGCCGATCTGGCGCTCGACCTCGTCGCCAGCCTGGACGCCACCCGGTCGGCGATGGAGCTGAGCCGCAACAAGGAGTTCGACCAGCGCCTGAAGCAGGTCCGCAACTCGGTCCACGCCATGGTGAAGACCCAGGTGCTGCAGGATGCCGATGCCGGCATCGTCGCGGCCATCGGCTCGCTTGAGGGCGGCAGCGAGGGACGCGCCCAGCTGGCCCAGGCGGAAAACCATGCCCGCGCGCTGCGCAAATGTGCGACCATCGCGGATTCGCTGGGGTTGCGCGGCGAGCTGCGGGAGATGACGCAGAAGACCACCGCCTCGCTGACGGAAAAGGCGCAACAGGCATTGTCGGGTCCCGCCGGCAACGCGCGCACCGGCTATACCGCCATCCGCATGATCGAGCTGATTGCCGGACCGGCCGAAGCGAATAAGATCATGGACGGGATCATGAACGGCGGCCGGCGTTGAGTCTGCCGGCGCCTTGCGGTTCGGGGAGTTGGGCAATGGGTTCGGGATACACCGGGTGGGAACTGCCGGCGGAGGAGCGCGACCGCCTGCTGGCCCTGGTCCCGCCGCGCTATGAACGGCTGGTCGCCCACCATGTGACCCACAGCTCCGGCGTCGGCCCGCAGGAGCCGCTTCCCACCGCCACGCTGGGCGAGGTGATCGGCTGCGCCGACGACGGCGAGGGGGTGCAGGCCCTGGTCGTCGCCATCGACGGCACCGGCGACCGGCCGGACGGCTCGACCTACCACATCACCTGGTCGCTGGCGGAGGGGCGGCGGCCGGTGGAATCCAACGACGTCATCTACGACTATGGCTGGCGGCCGGTGGATCCGGTGACGGTCAGGCTGGTTCCCCGGTTCTTTGGGGGCTGAGGAAACGCCTTACGGCAACTCCGCCACATGGTGCCTTACGGCACCTCCGCCACCCCTTCGGCGGCGACTCCGCGCTTGAGGCGCTGTTCGCGGTAGACGATGAACAGGCCGCTGCCGATGATCAGCACGGCCCCCAAGCCCATCCGGGCAGTGGGCGCCGTGCCCCAGACGGCAAGGTCGAGGATCACCGCCCACAGGATCGACACATACTGGAACGGCACCACCACCGCGGCCGGACTGAGTTGCAGCGAACGGTTCATCATCGCATGGCCGGCCAACGCGGTGACGCCCAGCAGACCGAGCAGGAAGAAGCCGAGCCAGCCCGGCGCCTCCCAGCTCCAGGGCAGCGTCACCCCGCCGAGCAGCAGGCCGCCGACCATCTGGTTGGCGACCAGCGTCAGGCTGGAGGCCGACCGCAGGACGCGGGTCGAGATCACGCCGCTTGAGAAGATGAAGGCACCGAGCAGTGCCACCAGAGACGGCCAAAGATCGAAGCGGCCGGTCGGGTTCAGCACGATGACGACGCCGACGAAGCCGACCAGCACCGCTACCCAGCGGCGCCAGCCGACACTCTCCCGCAGCACCAGCACCGACAG
>NZ_BADK01000404.1 GCF_000333595.1 Azospirillum sp. B506 | reverse complement strand
ATCGTCGGGATAAGCCAGCAGCGCCCCGTCGGGGTTCAGCCGCAAGTCGGCCGGAACCAGCGCCCAATCCTCGACCAACAGGGATTTCAGGCTCAGCTCATGGTCCATCTGCCGGCCGGCGGCATCGTTGGACCAGCCGGTTCGTGCCGCCAGCCAACTCGTCCCGTCGGGACCGGTCAGCCGGAGCAGGCTACGGCTCCCGTCGCTGGACAGCAGTTCGGGCCGGGCGGCATCCAGCCACACCGCATCGGGCGCCGCGGGCTGGAGGGGAGCCGGGCCTTCCCTGTCCCGGAGAGGATCGATGCCGGAGACCATGGGACCTTGCTGGCTGACGAAACACGGGACAATAGCCGGTGATACATCAGTTGCCGGGTCCCCGCATAACAGCCAGACGATCTATGAGATAGGTCGGAGGAAATAGACGCCTTGCGTCAGGCCTGCGCGCTGTCCTTGAGAACCCGCTGCAGGATGGCAAGCAGGTCGTCGGGATCGACGGGCTTTTCCAGAAACTTGTGGGCGCCCGACGCCATCGCCCGCTCGCGCAACCGCGGATCCGGAAATGCGGTCAGCAGAAGGACCGGCATCTCCGGCCTCCTGGCCTTCACGGCCGCCTGGAGGTCGATCCCGCTCATCCCCGGCATGGTGACGTCCGAGATCAGACAGCCGACACCCTCTGCCGGAGCGTCCAGGAAATCCTCGGCGCAGGCGAACAGCGAGGTGCGATAGCCGAAGGAGCGGATCAGGCTGCCCAGGCTGTTGCGGACGATGGGGTCGTCGTCGACAATCGCGATGGTCGCGCTGACGGTGGGGCGCAGCATGGCGGCTAGCGGCCGGCGTCCCCAGCCGGGAGGGCTGCGGCCATTGCGGAGCGGAAGGGGCGGCCCGGTGGGCTCATGGCGACGGCCTTGCTGAGGGACGGAAGTGCTGCTTCGGAATATGGGCGACCTTGCCGGCCGAAAGAACTATACGGTCATGGATTCGACGCAAACCTTGAGTGGGGGGAACCCCATACCAAAGGTCAGGTGCCGGGCGCGAAGGCTTCGTTCATCATGGCACGCGCCCTTCGTCAGCCATTCCGCATCCAGGCATCCGGGCGTCAACAACCTGCCGCCTCAACAGCGAGTGACCTTAGACCATGCCCTCCGCCACGGCCGGCTGGCCGGCAGAGCAGAGCCCGCCGGATCGCAGGATCGTTCTGATCGCCGACGACGATCCGTTGCTGCGGTCGTCGCTCGACAGCCTGTTCCGCTCGGTCGGGCTGGAAACCCGCCTGTTCGCCTCCGCCCGCGATGTGATGGACGCCCAATTCCCCGACGCGACCTGCTGCATCGTCATGGACATCCGCATGCCGCGGATGAGCGGCCTTGAATTCCAGGCCCAGTTGAACGCCCGCGGCCTGCGGGTGCCGATCATCTTCATCACCGGCCATGGCGACATCCCGATGTCGGTCAAGGCGATGAAGGCGGGAGCCTTCGACTTCATGACCAAGCCCTTCCGCGATCAGGAGATGCTGGACGCGGTCGAAGCGGCGCTGAGCCGGGATGGCGATCGGCGCAGCCAGGATAAGGCACTGGCCGACAGCCGCACCCGCTATGAGGCCCTGACCCCGCGCGAGAAGGAAGTGATGGCGGGGGTGACCCGCGGCCTCCTCAACAAGCAGGTGGCGGCCGAGCTTGGAATCAGCGAAATCACCGTGAAGCTCCATCGCTCCAGCCTGATGAAGAAGCTGGAGGTCCGGGCCTTCGCCGACCTCGTGCGGCTGGCCGAGGCGCTCGGCGTCAACAACGGTTGACGCCCTGGGCCGGAGGTCAGAGCGGCACCAGCGGCCAGAACAGCGCGATGGCCGCCGTGCCGACCACCACCACCATGATCGACAGCGGCAGGCCGAGCCGCCAGTAATCGCCGAAACGGTAGCCGCCCGGCCCCATCACCAGCGTGTTGCACTGATGCCCGATGGGGGTGAGGAAATCGCAGCCCGCCCCGATCGCCACCGCCATCAGGAAGGCGTCGGGCCGCAGCCCGAGATGGGTGGCGAGGCTGGCGCCGATGGGCGCCATCACCAGCACCGTCGCGGCATTGTTCAGGAAGGGCGTCACCGCCATCGCCGCCACCATGATCATCGCCAGCGCCCCGACCGGCGGCAGCCCCTGCGCCGCCTGCGACAGCAGGCCGGCGATCAGCTCGGTGCCGCCGGTGGTGCGCAGGGTCTCGCTGACCGGAATCAGCGAGCCGAGAAGGACCAGGATCGGCCATTCGACGGCCTCATAGGCGTCGCGCAGGCTGACCACCTTCAGCGCGGTCATCGCCACCGCCGCCCCGAAGAAGGCGATGGCGACCGGCACCAGGCCGGTGGCGACCAGCGTGACCGTCAGCCCCAGCACCGCCACCGCCACCGCGCGCTTGGGCGTGCGGCCGATGGCGATGTTGCGCTCGGCCAGCGGCAGGCAGCCCAATTCGGCCAGCGTGTCGGCCATCGCGGCCTGCCGACATTGCAGCACCACCAGATCGCCCGATTGCAGGCGGACCCGGCGCAGCCGCTGGCGGATCGGTCGGCCGCGCCGGCTGAGCGCCACCAGATTGGCGCCGAAGCGCTCGCGCAGGTTCACCTCCTCGATGCTGCGGCCGATCATGGCGGAACGCTGCTCCACCACGGCCTCGACCACGGCGACATCGTCTCCGTGCTCGCCCCCCTCCTGGTCCTTGTCGTGCAGCATGCGCAGACCGGCACGCTTGGCCAGTTCGGCCAGCGCCGTGGTGTCGCCCTCCAGCACCAGGATGTCGTCGGCGAACAGGACCCACTGGGCCGACGGGACATAGCGGCGGTAATTCTCGCGCACGATGGCGGCGACGGTCACCTCGCTCTCGCAGTAGGATTCCAGCTCCGCGACGGTGCGGCCGACGAACTGCGATCCGGCGGGCAACCGCACCTCCGCGGTATAGTCGTCGATGTTGAAGGCCGGTCCCGCTCCGGCCGCCCTGCCCTTCGGCAGCAGCCGATAGCCCACCGACAGGAAGGCGACGCCGCACAGCGCGATCACCAGCCCGACCGGGGTGAAATCGAACATGTGGAAGGGCTGGCCCGTCATCTCCGCCCGCACGCGCGAAACGATGATGTTGGGCGAGGTGCCGACCAGGGTCATCAGCCCACCCAGCAGCGAGCCGAAGGCCATCGGCATCAGCAGCATCGACACCGGCGTGCCGCTCCGCCGCGCCACCTGGAGCGCGATGGGCATGAAGATGGCGAGCGCCCCGATGTTCTTGACGATGGCGGACAGCATTGTCACCGCCCCGGCCAGCACCGCCACCTGGGTCCACACGCCGGTCATCCGCGCGGTCAGCGGGCGCATCGCCGCCTCCACCACGCCCGAACGGCCGACGGCGGCGCTGACCACCAGGGCCGAGCCGACGATGACGACGATGTCGTCGGAGAAGCCCTGGAACGCCTCCTTGGCCGGGACGATCCCGGCGGCAACCGAGGCAAGCAGGGCGATCATCCCGACGAGGTCGTAGCGCAGCCGGTCCCAGATCAGCAGCGCGATCACCGCGCCGATGATCCCAAACGATAGCATCTGGTCGATGGTCATTGGGAGAGGCAGCGTCCTTCCTTGCCGATTCGGGTGGCCGTACCGGACAGGTGCGGCGTCCGGTCAGCGCGCCGATCCCGACGCCCTCCCGTCCCCGCTGCCATTGCCCGACCTGCCGGACGCCGGCGCTCCCTTGTCCGGGGAGCGGGCATCCCGCACCAGCCGCCCACACTGTGGCTGCTCATCGCTGCCCGGGTCAAGGAAGGGCAGCACGCCGGCCAGCGGCGTCAGCAGCACACCCAGCGCCACCGCCGCCGCACCGCGTGCCGCCGACTCGGTGGGATCGACGCCGATGTCCGGGTTGCCCAGCGTCCCGCCGACCAACACCGGAACATGGGTGGCGAAGACCTGCGGCGACTTCGAATCGCCGACGATGCGCAGGTCGAGCGCCTCGTTGCGCAAGCTGATGCGGCCTTTGCCGGTAACCAGCGTCTCGGGCGTGTCGAGCACCAGCGCCTCGACCTGGGCGATGCCGTTCTGCACCGACATGTTGCCGACCAGGCAGTTGAAGGGCATCGGCTTCGAGCCGGAAATGACCACGCCGAGCGTCTCCAGGATGTTGGTCTTCAGCCCCTTGACCGCGAGGCTGGTGACCCGGCCGCCGTCCACCGCGACGCCGACCTTGCCGTCGGAGGTCGCCAGCAGGTCGGCCACCGTCTTGCCGGTACCGGTGAGCTGGATGCGCCCGGCCACCGTGCCGCCGACCTGCCCGGCCAGGGAGGTCTCGGCAAAGAAGGTGGACAGCTTCAGGGAACGGATGTCGAGGTTGGTGCGCATCGCCGGCACCTTGCGGCTGCCGTCCACCTGCACCATGCCGGCGATCCGGCCACCGCCGATTCCCAACGACATCGGATCGAAATGCAGATCCCCGGCGGTCAGCCGCACCCGCATGTCGAGGTCGTCGAGCGGGGCGAAGGGCGCTTCCACCCGCTTGCCGCGCAGGCGGACGTCCATGTCCGTGTTGCGCAGCGTCTCGACCGCGATCGGCGTGTCCGGAATGACCCGGCCGTTGCCGCGCGTCGGATAATCGCCGGTGCCACGGGGAGAGGCGCCAACGAGGCCCGCAAGGTCCTGCGCCGCCAGCCGGTTGGAGGTCAGTTCGGCCGTCACCATCGGCCGGTCGCCGCCAGTGTCCACCCGCAGGTCGCCGGACAGGTCGCTCTCGCCGACCTTGCCCTTCAGATCGCGGAAGGTCCAGACGGCGCCCTCGCGCCCGAGATGGCCGGAGATGGAGTAAGGCCGCGTCTTCGGTGCCGGGATGCCGACGATGGGGAAGATCTCCGCCATGTCGTCGCCGCTGAGCGCAACCGACAGGTCGACGCCCTCCATCTTCACCGGCTCCCCCACCGAGCCTTCGATGTGGCCCTTGGTCTTGCCGATGGCCGCGTCGATTTTCAACGGATAGGGCTTGGAATCGTCGCGCAGGGTCAGCAGCGACCCGCCCTCCATCGCCAGGGTGAAGGGCTTGCCGGTGAAGTTGCCCTTGCCGTTCAGCTGCACCATGCCGTTGTCGTTGCCGCCGGTCGCGGTGTTGATGCTGTTGTCGATGTCGATGTCGCTGGTGGGGTCGCGGAAGCGCAGCCGGCCATCGACGATCAGCAGCCGCCCGATCACCGGGAGGTCGCTGCGGTTGTCGGGAGTCGCGGCCGCCTTCGCCACCGCCTTTTCCGCATTGGGCGGGCCGAAATTCCAATTGGGTTCGCCCTTGTCGTTCTTCTCCAGGATCAGCTTCGGCCCCTCGACCTTCAGCTCCGGCAGCTCCCAGTCGCCGCGCAGCAGCGGCCATGGGCGCAACGTGGCGTCCAGCACCTTGATCTCCGCCATCGTCCCGTCCTGCGCCCACCCGGCGTTGGCGATGCGCAGCCCTTCCAGATGGATGCGGATCGGGTTGCCGATGTGGACGCGCAGATCGCCGTCGATGGCGACCTCGCGGTTCAGCGCGGCGGACGCGCGGCGGGCAACAAAGCCGCGGGCATCGTTCCAGTCGAACAGCAGCACCACCGCGCCGATCCCGACAACGACCAGACCGACGAGGCCGAGCAGGCCGTAGCCGATCCATTTCAACACCGATCCCGCACCCGCTTTCATCTCCCCTGCCCTCCGCGTCCCAGCCTCTCCCCAGACAACGGGCGAGGGAGCCGAACAGCGGGGGAACGGGGCGGGGAGTACCGCCAGAGAGCTGGAGCCCATCCGAAGGTTATATTCCCATTGCCGCTTATATTGGATTTAACGCAAAATTCAGTATCGCGGCGCCGTAATCGACGGAGACCCGCCCCCGACACTCCCCCCGCAGCCACGGCCGCAGGACACCATGCGTTCCCTGACCAATTTCGCCCCCTCCACCTTCGAGGAACGCGGAGCCGCCGTGGCGTTCACAACGCCGGTCCTGGCCCAGACCCGCGTGCGCAAGGACAGCCGCGACCAGTTGGAGGTGCTGGTGCCCAACCTGTCGGAAGGGCGCGGCGTCTATGTGGTTCCGTGGAAGTCGCTGCCGCTGGCCTTTCCGATGACGGTCCATGACCGGATGCTGCACGACCTGATCGCCAAGGCCGACGGCTGCTCGCCCGACGACATCCGCAAGGCGGTGCTGGAGGCGGCGCGCTGCGGGCTGGCGGGCGGCGGTGCGGTGGCCGCGGCCGAAGCGGCGCTGAGCGACGACGACGACCAGCGGCTGCTGATCAACTATCAGCTGATCGTCGAGGCGCTGAAGGCGGTCGGCCTGGAATCGACGGAGATCCTGAAGGTCGGCCTGACCTCCACCGAGGGGCAGACGCTGACGCGCGACCTGATGATGAAGGCGGCGCAGCGGCTGGCGCTGGAGCCGAAGGAGCTATACGGCCGCATCGCCGAGCTGGCGGTGATGATGGAGGCCATCGGGTTGGCGACCTCGCCCAAGCCGGCCCGGCTGCGGCGGCTGATGCGCGACCTGCAGGGCTTCCGCGACAGCATGAACGACTGGGCGACCGACAATGTGTCGGAAGCGGCGCCCATCGGCGGCTTCTGCGCCGAGGTGGCGGAACACACGGTCAACCATGCCCGCAACGTCATCGGCCAGCTCGATCAGGCGATGGCGTCGTTCGAGACGCTGCTGCGCCAGTGGGAGGCCAAGCGGCCGCTGATCCGCAAGGCGTCCAGCCGGCTTCCGGTGCTGAC
>NZ_BADK01000405.1 GCF_000333595.1 Azospirillum sp. B506 | reverse complement strand
GGCGCGCGCGAGCGAAGCGCCGCCTCCATCTCCTGGCGGCGGCGGTTCTCCACGCTTCAGGTCGGTGTAGAGCCGCGCCGCCTCCAGCGCGTTGGCCGCCTGGGGAGCCAGCACCTCCAGCATCGCCGCCTTGCGCGGGGTGAAGACATTCGAGGCGAGGTCGTTCTCCAGATAGAGGACGCCGACCAGCCGCGCCTGCTTGATCAGCGGTTGGCAGAGGAAGGAGCCCGCCGTCCCGCCGGCCGCCGGCGCCGTATCGCCGGAGGACAACGTCCGCCGGGTGCGCAGCACGGTGTGCAGGACCGCCGCCGGCACCTGATCCTCCGGCGGGACCTCACCGGCCAGCCGGACAACGATGTCGCTGCCGACGACGGTCGCGGTCGCCTCCACCTGCGGGTCGTCCCCGCGCATCAACAGCAGGGCACCGCGCCGGGCGCCGGCATGGACGATCATGTTGACCATCAGCCGTTCGACCAGCCGGTCCAACAGGATCTCCTCCGATAGGGCATGGGCCGTTTTCAGCACCAGCTCCATGTCGAGATCCTCGATGCCCCGGCGGGCGTCGGCGGGTCCATCGGCGGCCAGGAAGGGGAATTCCTCCTCCAGCCCCCTCACCTTGGCCAGCGCGCCCCAGCGCCGATAGGCGGCCGATGCCAGACGCAGCTGGTCGCGGGCGGCGTAGCCAAGCCTCAGCGACAGCGCATGGCGGCCGGCCAGCTCGTGAGCCAGCCCCTGTTCATGCGAGAAGCCGGCGGCGGCGGCCGCCGCCGCGGAGTCGTCGTAGAGCCGCATCGCCTCGACATCGCGGCCGTCCAGCCTTGCCGTCTCCGCATCGACCAGGGCCAGCTTGTTGCGGAAGGTCAGCGGATTGATGCCCGCCCACAGGGCCAGCCGCTGCCGGCAATGCGCCACCTCCGCCAACGACGCCGCGGGATCGGCCCCCGGGTCCTGGCTGTGCAGGACGGCGTTGTAGAAGGTCAGCTCCCCGACGGAGATATGCGCCGGCGCCGCCCACATCATGCCGAATGCCGGCGTCAGGCTGGCCCGCGACAAGGGGAAGTCCCGATGGTACAGGGCAGCCTGTCCGCGCAGCTGCCAGGTCCAGAAATACAGTGCCGACATCGGCGTGCGGCCCGGCGCCGTCGCCGGGTCGAGGAAGCCGGCCTCCCAACTGCCAACCGTCTGGCCGGCATCCTCCTGCAGCGACAGCACATACTCCCGCTGGGTCGACATCACATCGACGATGTCGTCGAACCCCGCATCCCGCGCGATGGCGATCAGCGGGTCGGTCTCCTCCCGCACCGCGGGCAGCCGCTCTCCCATCGCCAGCAGGTCGGCGACGATGTGGTTGCAGCTGTAGCAGAGCATGCGCAGCTCGGCACTGCGGTGCCCGACCTGTTTGGCTTCGCGCACATGGGCCAGACCGTAGGACAGCGGCTGCGTCCAGGGGCTGACCTGATCCAACGCCACCAGCACCGCGGTGCGGTAGCGCTCGAAGCCATGACGATCCACCATCTCCAGCGCCGTGGAGGCGAAGGCGAAGCCCTCCTCATACTTGTCGAAAACGGTCGCCAGCGAGACGCCGAACCAGGCAACCCCTTGAGCCGAGGCGGCGGTCACCCCATGCGTCAGCGTCAGCTCCACCATCCTGGCGAGATGGAGGTGCAGCAGGTCCCCCGCCGGATAGAAGAAAGCCGCCTCCAGCGCCGTCAGCAGCGCCATGGCGGCTTCGATCCGCCGATCGTCCATCGGCGGCAGGTCGGCCAGCGCCGAGACCGGACGGCCGTCCAGCAGGCGCCGGATCGACTCGTAAGCGGACTCAACCGCACCCGGCGGCGGATCGGTGGGGAGGTCGATCTCCAGCAGCGCCAGACCGTCCAGCGCAACCCGCACCGCGCCGCGGAAATCCGACGCCACCGTCAGCCTTGCGGCTTTCAGCCGGTACGCCTCGGCGGCGTCGATGGCGCCGCCGGCATGGCGGAACAGGCCGTCGATGACGCGGTCCGCCCCAGCAGCGTCGCCGCTGGCCAGCAGGCATTCGGCCGTCAGCACCGCCGCCCGCCATGCCAGCGGGTAGAAGCCGGTCCAGCGATCCTCTCCCAGGATACGGTCGACACCGGCCAGATAGGTCAGCGCCTGAGCGCGTGCGGCGGCGGCCACGGCCTGCACCGCCGCGTCGATCAGCGTGCCGGCGAAACCGCCGATCTGCCCGGCCCCGAGCGGAGCGCCGAGCGAAAGCTCGATCTGCGCAGCGATCCTGAACAGCTCCTCGGGGCCGCGATCGGGCCATAGAGCGAACATGGCGGCGGCAATCGCCGCATGCTGGGCCGGGCGGTCGCCGGCCGGCGTCAGCCCATAGGCGGCCTCCTGGACGCGGTCATGCACCAGCCCCCAATCGCCGACCTCCCGTTGCAGCACCAGCCCCGCCGCAACGGCAGGTGCGAGCGCTGCCTGAACCGCGGCGGACGGCAGGCCGGCAACCGAGGCGAGCAACCGGTCGTCGGCGCCGTTGCCGATGCAGGCCAGCAGCCGCACCGCATTCCGGCTGGCGGCCGGCAGCCGGCGCAACCGGACCACCAGCAGGTCGGTCACCGTATCGCCGCCCGGCTGCAGGGCCGCCGTTCCCGCCGTCCATGTCCAGATCGAACGGCCGGCATCGTGGCGCAACGTCCCCTCGTCCACCAGAGTGCGGAGAAGTTGAAGAATATGCAGCGGGTTGCCGCCGGTCTTCTTGCCGATCAGCCGCAGCAGATCCTCCGCCCGGTCGACCGGTTCGTCCAGCACCGCCGCGACCAGGGCGGCGGTGGCCTGCGGCCCGATCGGCGGCAGTGCGATCCAGGTCGGCGCCGCCGCACCGGTCCGCAGCGAAGACAGGAAGCCGCCGAAACCCGCCCGGATGCCGGCGCTGCTGTCCCGGTAGGCGGCGACCGCCACAAGTCCGGGCGGCGGGCCGTCGACAAGGCCACGGATGAAAGCCAGGGTGGCCTCGTCGGCCCATTGCAGGTCGTCCAAGAACAGCAGGACAGGTGCGCCGGGACGGGCGAAGGCTTGCAGGACGGCGGTCAGCACCCGGCGGATGCGCAAGGGCTGCGCGCTCGATGGATCGTCCAGGGCATGGCCGGCCGGCCCGGTCACCGGCTCGAACTCCGGCAACAGGTGGAGGAACAGCGGCAGCTGCCCTTCCAACGTTTCAGCCAGCCGGGCGCGCAGCTCCGTCAGCTCCTCCTGCGGACCGGCGACCAGCCCGGCCGCCAGCCGGCGCAATGCCTGGAGCATCGGCGCATAGGGTATGGCGGGTTGATACTGATCGGTCTTGCCGACGGCAATGCGGGCGTCCGCCGGAAGCCGGTGCCGCATGAAGTCGGCGACCAGGGCCGATTTGCCCGATCCGGGGGCGCCGCCGATGAAGAGAAGCTGCCCCGGACCGCCCGCCGCGACCCGGCCATAGGCGTCGCCCAGCAGGCGCTGCTCCTCCTCCCGTCCCAGCAGGGCATCGGGCGGCGCCAGCCGGCGGATGCGGTCGGCGCGCGCAAGCTCGAAGGCCGGGATGTGCCGATGGGCGGACCAATCGCACAGACAGCGCGCCAGATCGTCGGCCAACGACGCGGCGCTCTGGTAACGGTCGTCCGGAGACTTGGCGATCAACTTCAGGATCAGCGCGTCGAGCATCGGCGGAACATCCGGCCGCAGGCTGCCGGGGGACGGGGGCCGCACCGCCATGTGGGCGTGCAGCCATTGCGCGGCCGACTCCCCGGTCAGCGGCAACTGGCCGGTCAGCAGCTCGAACAGCACGATGCCCAGCGCATAGAGGTCGCTTCGCCCATCACCCGGCCGCCCTTCCGGTCCGGCCGTTTCCGGCGCCGTATAGGC
>NZ_BADK01000406.1 GCF_000333595.1 Azospirillum sp. B506 | reverse complement strand
GGCGCAGTCAGGAATGGAGTGCAAGAACGGTGTCGAGCTGACCTCGCGCCGCGTCGCTCCCGACACCGATGCGCTGGACGAGGTCATGGCCGAGATCAAATCCGGCAAGCTGACGGTGGATGCGGTCTATGCCGGCGCCGACAGCTACCTGGGATCGAAGGCCGGGGACATCCAGAAGGCCGTCGGCGACCGGGTCAACCTGTTCGGCGGCACCCAGACCTTCGTGCTGAACAAGTGGCTGGCCGCCTACACGCCGCTGGTCGAGGACATGGGCGGCACGGCGGCGGAGATGATCGCCAAGGTGCTGAAGGGTGAGGATGCCCGCAAGATGCCGGTGGTCCTGCCGCAGCCGAAGCTGATCGTGTCCAAATCGACCGCCGACCTGCGCAAGGTCGCCGTTCCGGCCGACGCCGTCACCAATCCCTGAGGCGGGGATCGGCCCCGACGGGGGCCGCCTGCATCCGGACAGTCCGCAATTTGCTTGCGAGGTCCGCCGGGACTCCGTTCCGGCGGACCGAAAGACGGAGTTTAGACGTCATGACGCAGCCCGCCTCCGACTCGCGCCCCGAGCGTCTGCTCCTGGTCGAGGATGACCAGTTCAGCCAGGAGTTGATCGTCCTCTATCTGCGCAAGGCCGGATTCACCGATGTCGTGGTGGCCGCGGACGGGCGCCAGGCCCTGGATCTGGCGAAGGCCACGCCGTTCGACCTCATCCTCCTCGATCTCAACCTGCCCAGGCTCAGCGGGACCGAGGTGCTGCGACGGTTGACGAAGGACGGCCATCTGTCCGACACGCCGGTCGTCGTTATTTCCTCCCTGACCAACATGGAGGAAACCGTGCTCTGCCTCGATCTTGGCGCCGCGGACTATCTTCCCAAGCCCTTCAACGCCCGCCTGCTGGAAGGGCGCGTCAACGACTGCCTGGAACGGCACCGGCTGCGCAAGCAGGTCCAGGCCGTCGCGGAGCGGACCGGCCGGGAGCGCGAGGCGGCCCGCCTCCTGCTGCAAGCGATGGCCTCGCCGGTTCTGCCGCCGCCGGGTCCCTCCTTCCCCGTCCGGCATGCCATCGGCTACGACCCGGCACCGGGCGGCGGGGGAGATTTCCTCGATCTTTTCGCGCTGCGCGACGGCGGCGTGGCCGTCCTGACCGGAACCGCGGCGGGAGACGGCCTGTCGGCGCCGCTGGCGGCGGCGCGGATCGTCACCCTGGTGCGGCAGGCTGTCGACCGTGCCGGTCTGGAGGGATCCGATCCGGACCCGGCTTCGATTCTCCAGCAACTCAACGCGGCGGTTTGCGGCACGGCGGTGGAAGGCGGCAGGGCGGAAGGCGGACGGGTGGGCACCGCCGCAACACTGTTCTGCCTGTTCGATCCGCAGACCGGCCTGGCCCGGATCGCGAATGCTGGTCATGCCGACATCCTGGCGGTCGGGCCGGCGCGCGGGGTGACGCCCGTGCCCGCTCCCTGCGGACGGCCGCTGGGCCTGACCGCCGAGGCGGTCTATACGACGCACCCGTTCCAACTGCTGAAGAACGAGACGCTGGTGGCGCTCAGCGACGGAGTCGTCGAAGCCACGGATGCGGCCTCGAACCGCTTGGGAGAGCAGCGCCTGCGCAAATTGCTGGACGGACTGGCGGGAGTCGCGCCGTCCCAGCTGGTGACGTCCCTGCGCCAGGAGGTGGCGGCCTTCGTCGACTCCGCCCCGCTGGCACTGGACCGGAGCATCGTGGCCCTGCGCCGGGTTGAAGACTGAACCCGGCAGGGACTTTCCATCAGAATGCAGGCCGGGGACGCGAGCGGGGATGCCCCCCGCGGCGCGGTCACCCCGCTGCGACGACCGGCAGCGTAAAGGTGAAGCGGCTGCCGGCCTCGTCGCTGTGCGCCGACAAGGTCCCGCCATGGGCGGCCATGACCGAGCGGCAGATGGACAGCCCCATCCCCATGCCGCTGTCCTTGGTGGTGAAGAAGGGATCGAAGATCCGCGCCAGGATGTCGGGGGAAATGCCGCTGCCAGTGTCGGTGACGCTGACCGCGAGCACGCCGTCCGCCACCCGGCTTTCCACCAGCATCTCGCGCTTCCGGGCATGAGCAGCCCCACGGACGCCCCCATCGACAGCCATCGAGTCCAGGGCGTTGGTGACGAGATTCAGCACCACTTGCTGCAGCTGGGTGCGGTCACCCCACACCTGTGCCCCGTTGCCGCGGAGGTCGGCGGTCAGGCGGACGCCGCGCTTGCCGATCTCGTCAGCGGTCAGGGTCAGCACTTCCTCCACCAGCGGATCGACGCACAGCGGTTCCAGCACCGGCGGCGCCTGCTTCGCCAGTGACCGAAGCGCACGCAGGATGTCGGCGGCGCGCAGTCCGGCGCTACGGATGTCCTCCAGGTTCGACAGCGCCTCCGCCACGTCAGGTGTGGGAGCCTTCAGCCAGCGTTGGCCGGGCGCCGGCGCTGGTGACGATGCCCGGCCAGCGGCTGGCTGATTTCGTGGG
>NZ_BADK01000407.1 GCF_000333595.1 Azospirillum sp. B506 | reverse complement strand
ACCGCCGGAGGCGTACAGGCCGTGGGCATAGACCGGCATGAAGGAATTGCCGGTCGCATCCCCGGCGACCATCAGAAACAGGGCGAGGCGCGGATTTTTTAGCCGCATGGCGCTCCGACCTTCGCAGCGGAAGCCGGGAGCGGCGCCTTCATCCGCGCCAGCGCGTAGGTCATCGCATCGCCGATGGTGTCGTGCCAGACCCGCCATTCATGGTCGCCATCCACCACGCGGAAGACGGTCGCATCCGGTTGCAGGCGGGACAGCTCCCGGTGCAGCACGGCAGTGTGATAGGCGATCTCGAACCGGTCATGGTCGCCGGCATTGAGATACAGCGGCACCCGCAGCGGCTGGGACCGGTAGGCGTCGAACAGCGATTGCCAGTTCAGGCGGACCCACAGATCTGCGTCGAACACCCCGTCCTTCATGAAGGCGGGATCCTTCATCGCCGAGCTGTTCGAGGGCGGCAGGGGGCTGTAGATCGCCGGGCTCAGCGCCATGCCGACCGCGAACAGCTCCGGCCGGGTGAAGGCGAGACGGATGGTCGCATATCCGCCGGCCGACAGGCCGCCGAAGGCCCGTCCGGCACGCTCGGCATAGACACGGAACCGTTGTTCGACCGTCGGCAGAAGCTCCGTCAACAGAACCGTTTCCGACTTTTCGCCATCGCCGTCGACCCACCACATGCCGCGATGGCCGGGCATGACCACGACGGTCGGAGGAATGCGCTTTTCCGCGATGATCTGGTCGAGGACCGGTTTGACGTTGCCCTTGTCCAGCCAGTCCCGCTCGTTGCCGCTGGCGCCATGCAACAGGTAAACAACCGGATAGGTTGTGCAGCTGTCGTCATAACCGTCCGGCAGGTAGACTGTATAGCGGTAGTCCTTGTCGAGAACCCGCGACGGCAGGCTCAACTCCTGCACCGTGCCGGCGGATTGGGCTTCTGAGGCAGCAACGACTGCGAACAGGGCGCAGACCGCGCTGATGATCGTTCCGAAACGGGTCATGGTGTCTCGCTGGCCTCTTGGTTTCCGGCCGAAATTCGCAGCCGTTGCGCGAAAAAATGTCTCAAATTCTTTGCAATTCAGCCATGTTTCCGTGCTTCATTCGTCTGAGGAGGATGGCAAAATTGTCAATTGCTCGCAAGCGGCAATCAATTTAAATTCCGGCTCCACTGATGCGGGTGCCTTGGGCCGCCGCTGAGCTAAAGGAAACGCCGATGAAGTCGAGTACCATCCAGATTGGCATGAAATCTGTTCGCGCATCGATCAGTTGGGCCAGCAAGTCTCTTCTTGCGGCGCTTTCGGTTGCGATGGCCGTGACAGTCGCCACCCCGGCGATGGCGCAGGAGAAGAATATTCTTCTGATCCTGTGGCGCGGCATCACGGAACCGGAGGTTGCGCTCAAGGAAAAGCTGGCGGCGTTGGGCGTTCAGGCCAAATACACCGAAGTGGTCGGCAATCAGGATCGCGGGGTCATGGCCGGGCGCCTGCGCGCCCTGGAAGAGGACATCGCCGCCAAGAAGTTCGACATCGCCTATTCGTTCGGCACCACGACGACGCAGGTCGCCCAGCAGATCATCCAGGATCGTATTCCCATCGTCTTCAACATCGTCTTCGATCCGGTCGGTGGCAAGCTGGTGAAGTCGATGGAGGAGCCCGGCGTCAACACGACCGGCGTGACCAACGGAGTGCCGATCGACCTGCAGCTGTCGGCCTTCAACAAGCTGGCTCCGCTGAAGAAGCTGCTTGTGCTGTTCAACGCGCGCGAACCGAACGCCAAGATCATCGAGGCGCAGGTCACGGAATGGAGTGCCAAGAACGGTGTCGAGCTGACCTCGCGCCGCGTCGCTCCCGACACCGATGCGCTGGACGAGGTCATGGCCGAGATCAAATCCGGCAAGCTGACGGTGGATGCGGTCTATGCCGGCGCCGACAGCTACCTGGGATCGAAGGCCGGGGACATCCAGAAGGCCGTCGGCGACCGGGTCAACCTGTTCGGCGGCACCCAGACCTTCGTGCTGAACAAGTGGCTGGCCGCCTACACGCCGCTGGTCGAGGACATGGGCGGCACGGCGGCGGAGATGATCGCCAAGGTGCTGAAGGGTGAGGATGCCCGCAAGATGCCGGTGGTCCTGCCGCAGCCGAAGCTGATCGTGTCCAAATCGACCGCCGACCTGCGCAAGGTCGCCGTTCCGGCCGACGCCGTCACCAATCCCTGAGGCGGGGATCGGCCCCGACGGGGGCCGCCTGCATCCGGACAGTCCGCAATTTGCTTGCGAGGTCCGCCGGGACTCCGTTCCGGCGGACCGAAAGACGGAGTTTAGACGTCATGACGCAGCCCGGTGTATTCCTTGCCGTTCAGCGCAGCCAGCGTCTCACCCTCGCGGCCCAGGCGGACGGTGATGTTGCCCTTCACCGTGTCGGCATCGAAGACGTGCAGCGGACGGGCGGCATCGAAGGTCAGGTAGTTGGTGATGTCGACCAGCGCCGAGATCGGTCGCAAGCCGATGG
>NZ_BADK01000408.1 GCF_000333595.1 Azospirillum sp. B506 | reverse complement strand
GGCCGTCCGGCTCGGCATGGGCGGTGACGATCCAATTGCCGGGATAGGCGTTCATCGGCAGGTCGATGCGGGTGGCATAGCCGCCGGCCCCGCTGTCGGTCAGGCTGCGCCGTTCCACCTCGAAGCCATCGGGGCGCAGGACACGGATGGTCAGCTGCTTGCCGGCCGGCGGTGGATTGAGGTCGCCGTCGCGCAGCAGCGCGGTCAGCTGCACCGTCTCGCCCGGCCGGTAGATGCCGCGTTCGGTGTAGAGATAGGTGTCGAGTCCCCCGGCCGCCGGGCGGACGATGGCGGCGGCAGGCTTGTCCGCAGTCTCGGCCGGCGGAGCACCGCCGGCGGTCAGGTCGAGAAAAGCGAAGTCGCCGTCGCCGCGCGCGGCGAACAGCGCCTGCACCGGCTCGGCCCCGGCAGCGCGCAGGGCGGCGAGGTCGAAACGCCCCAACCCGTCGTCCCCGGTCTGCACACGCGCGAGTTCGGTGCCGTTGCGGGCGACCAGACGCAGGTCAACCCCGGCGGCCGGAGCCGCGCTCTGGGCGGAACGGGCGAAGACCACCAGCGAATCCTCGCCGAGGATGGTGTTGAGGCCGAGGTCGGAGACGACGAACCACTGGGTCGCCTTGCGGTCCCAGCCGCCCGGCTTGATCTCGTCCGCACCGGCGACGGCGACATAGACGCCGGGCTCCAGCTTGCCCAGCACGGCGTCTATGGGGAAGGCGGTGGTGACGGAGCGGTTCGGCTGGTTGCCGATGCCCATCTCGCCACGCCAGACCTCCTGGCCCGACTTGTCCAGGATCTCGCCGATGTCGTAGTCGGTCATCTGCTGCGTGATGCGGCCGAAATAGATCTTCTCGACCAGCGCCCGGTCGGCGATGCGCAGAACCTGCAGCTTCGCCCGGTCCAGGTTGATGGAGCGCAGCGGCAGACCGTCCGCCCCGACGCGCGGCAGGATGTAGCCGGCGCCGCGGAAGGCCAGAGACGGCTTGCGGTTCGGGACCTGAACCTCGCGGGTGTCGGCGGCCGGCAGGCGCTTGCCGTCGGCGCCGGGAAGCCCGTCCTTCAGGGTGACGCGGTAGCTTTCGCCATGACGAAGCCCTTCCACGCACAGCGTGCGGTCGCGGGCGATGGCGGCACCGTCCACCGCCGGCTCCACCGCGACATAATCGCGGTAGTTGACGGCGCGCGAACGCTCCAGCCGGTCGGTGAAGGTGAAGCAGGCCTGGGGCGTATCGCGCTCCGCCACCACCTCGACGCTGGACACGCCGAAGGGCACCGGCTCGGCCGGCGGGTCGGCGGCGAAGGTCTGGGATACGGTGAGCGTGCCGGAGCACGCGACAAGAACGGCACAGACACGCGCCAGCGCACGCAACATTATAGACAGGCCCCAATTCCGCGGGTGGATCCGATAGCACGCGGCCGGGGACAGCCCTGGCGTCGGCTCGGACCTGGACAAAACCGGCGCGGAGTATGCCCAAGCGGCAGGGGTTTCGCCATGGCTTTGCGCCACTGCCGCGAAGATCGCCTTGGTTGCGCAGCGGACCGGCGGCAGACCGCAGGGTCAGCCGGCGAATTCCAGCGTGACCTGGCTGCCCTGGCCGGGCCGGCTGTCGATGCGCAGGCTGCCGCCATGCGCCTCGATCAGCGACTTGACGATGGGCAGGCCGAGACCAGTGCCGCGGCCGGGCTGGGTGGTCATGGCGGACGCCTGTCCGAAGGGAATGGAGGCCTGACGCAGTTCCTCCGCCGTCATGCCGATGCCGTTGTCGGTGACGCGGACGACGCAGCGGCCATTGATGCCGCGCGCGACGCTGACCAGCACCCGGCCGTTCTCCGGCGTGAATTTCAGGGCGTTGCCCAGCAGGTTCAGCAGCATCTGCTTCAGCGCCCGCTCGTCCGCCCGCACCAGGGCCGGGGATGGCGGGCGGTTGATCTCCAGCCGGATCGACTTCTGCTCGGCCTGCGGAGTGACGATGCGGATGGCCCATTCGGCGGCGGCAACCGGATCGACATCCTCCATCAGCAGCGCGAACCTGCCGGCCTGCAGGCGCGACAGGTCGAGGATATCATCGATCAGGGTGAGCAGATGCTGGCCGGAGGTGTGGATGTCGTGGGCGTAGTCGGCGTAGCGCTCCCCGGCATACGGCCCGAACATCTGGTCCTTGATGATCTCGGAAAAGCCGAGGATGGCGTTCAGCGGCGTGCGCAGTTCGTGGCTGACGCGGGCCAGGAAATCGCGGTTGACCGCCAGCGCCGCCGCCAGCCGCTCGGCATTGCGCTGCTGGACCAGCAGGAAGGCGGCGACCAGCAGGATGGAGATGCCGAGCAGCGCGGCGATGATCTGCATCTGTCCGCGGAAGCCGGCGACCGCGGCGTCGATGTCCTTCACCGCGATGCCGACGACGAGAACCAGCGGGTAGCCCTCGACCGACCGGTAGGCATAGACGCGGCGGATGCCGTCGGCGATGCTGTCCTGCCAGAAGACCCCGCTCAACGACTGCCGGAGCGCCACCCACAGGTTGGAACCCTTGCTGTCGATCCCGACGGAATCCATTCCGTCCTTGGAGCCGCGGGCGCGTATGATCCGGTCCAGCCCGACCAGCGTGACCACGCCGTTGCGGCCGACATCGGCCTGCCGGTAGAAGCTGGACAGATAGTCGGGATCGACATTGGCAACCACCACCCCGGCGAAGTTCCCCGCCGCATCCTCCAGCCGCCGGGAGAAGCGCAGCAAGGGCCGCCCGGTCTCCGAGCCGCTGAAGGGCAGGCCGATCTTCATCAGCGACCGCCCTTCTCCCTGGTGATAGGCGAGCAGGTCGCTGCCCTCCAGCCTTTCGGGCGGCCCGCTCCCCTCGCTGCGGAACCGCTGGACGCCATCTGGACCGAAGACGCTGAAGTGATGGATCAGGGCAGCGTCATAAAGTCCATCGTCGATGATGCGGCGCGCGCGGGGCAGCACACCCTCGGCGTAGCGTTCGGCGAAGGAGCGCAACGTGGTATCGACGTCATGCACGGTTCGGCTGGTGCTGCTTTCATAGGCGCGTGCCGTCGTCTGGGCATTGACGATGGCCTCCCGCGTCTGGCTTTCCAGCATGGAGGACGCCATCAGGACATAGCCGCCCCACACCCCGGCAAGCGCGAGGGCGGCGGCCACCAGGACGCCGTTCCGGAAGGACAGCCCCCTGATGGACGGGAACCGAAAGGTCGGGAGACGTGGCATCACCTGCGCTCCGCCGTTCCGTGGCCCCCAACCGTTCCATAGACTGAAAGGCCGGGACCGGCGGGGGTGGAGCCGATCTTCGCGCCAACCGGTTAAGAGTTGTCAAATATCCGGGCCGTCAGCCCGGACAGTATTCGTATGTGTGGAATTTTAGCTGGACAGGAAACGAGTCCGCAAGCGGTCGATGGCGGTGTCGAGCACTTCATCCTTCTTTGAGAAGCAGAAGCGCACGACGTTGGTCGGCGCGTTCTCCACGAAGAAGGCGCTGACGGGGATGGCAGCCACCTTCGCCTCCGCCACCAGCCAGCGGCAGAAGGCCTGATCGTCGCCGTCGAAGCCGAAGCGCGAAATGTCGGCGGCGACAAAATAGGTGCCTGCACTGGGCAGCACGTCGAATCCGACCGAGGCGAGTCCGGCCGACAGCCGGTCGCGCTTGGCCTGAAGCCCTGCAGCAAGCCCGGTGAAATAGCCCTCCTCCTTGCCAAGCCCATAGGCGACCGCCGCCTGGAGGTTCGGCGGGGTGGTGAAGGTCAGGAACTGGTGTGCCTTGGCGACCGGTTGCAGCAGGTGCGGGGCGGCGGTGACATAGCCGACCTTCCAGCCGGTCAGCGAGAAGGTCTTGCCGGCCGAGCCGATCTTCAGGCAGCGGTCGCGCATGCCCGGCAGGCCCATCAGCGGGATGTGGCGGCGGCCATCGAAGACGATGTGCTCGTACACCTCGTCGCAGACGGCCAGCGCGTCGTGACGCTGGACGAACTCGGCGATCAGATCCAGCTCCGCGCGGTCGAAGACCTTGGCGGCGGGGTTCAGCGGATCGTTGATCAGAATCAGCTTGGTGCGGGGAGAGAAGGCAGCCTCAAGGTCGGCCCGGCTGAAGCTCCAGTCCGGCGCCTTCAGCGAGACGAAGCGCGGCACACCGCCTGCCAGCCGGACGATGGGCAGGTAGCTGTCGTACATGGGCTGGAACAGCACCACCTCGTCGCCCGGATCGATCAGGCCGAGCAGGCAGGCGGTCAGCGCTTCCGTCGCTCCGGAGGTGACCATCGTCTCGGTCTTCCAATCGACGTCCAGGCCATAGAAGCGGCCGGCATGGGCAGCCAGCGCCTGCCTCAGGTCGGGCGTGCCCATCATCGACGGATACTGGTTCCACCCGGTCAGCAGGGCGTCGGCCGCCGCCTGCAGCACATCGGCCGGCCCGCGGTCGTCGGGGAATCCCTGGCCCAGATTGATCGCGCCATGCTCCTCCGACAGGCGGGACATGACCTCGAAAATGGTGGTGCCATAGCTGGACAGCAGCGCGTTGCCCGACTTCACAGGATAACCTCCTCATGCGAACGGACGCACAAGATGGAGGCTGCAGGGCAACGCTGTCCAGTGCCCGCTTCCGCAGGGCAGACCGCAGCCAGCCCGCATGAAGCGACGGAGAGGGAGACGCGGATGGTACAGCCGTTGCATACTCAGGTAAGTTTCCCGTGCCAAGGAGTGAAGGTCCGATGTCATTGTTCTCCCGCTGCCGCGGTGCCGCCCTGTCGGCTCTGCTCCTGTTCGGGCTGGCTGGTCCGCTTCAGGCGGCCGAGCCGATCAAGGTCAAGGTTTTCGTCGGCTCGATGTTCGAGATCGGCAAGAACACCGGCGACCGCGCGGGCGAGTTCCAGCACTGGTACGAGCGCTACTGGCAGACGGCCGAGCCGATCCCGGTAAAGGGCGCACTGAACCCGGTGTATTGCGATGCAGACGGTGTGTGCGGATCGGTGCTGGGCATGGGCAAGGTCAGTTCCTCCGCCTCGATGCAGGCGATCCTGCTGAATCCGCAGTTCGACCTGTCGCAAGCCTATTTTCTGATCACCGGCGTGGCCGGCACCCCGCCGTCGCGCGGCACCATCGGTGAGGTGAACTGGGCGACCTGGGTGGTCGACTATGACCTGGGGCACCGCTGGGCGCCGGAGGAAAACAAGCCGGGCGAGCCGACCTTCATGCCGCGCAAGGGCTACGAGGCGGTGCGGCTGTTCCCGATGAACCCGGCGCTGGTGTCGTGGGCGATGCGGCTGACCGCCGACACGCCGCTGAAGGACAGCGAGTCCGCCCGTGCCTACCGCAAGCGATATCCCCAGGAAGCCGCGCAGCGTGCTCCTTTCGTGGGCACCGGAACCCACATGACCGGCGATACCTTCTTCCATGGTCCTGGAATGTCGGCCCAGGCGCAGTACATCGCCAAGCTCTACGGTGCGGACGATTATGTGATCACTGAGATGGAAGCGGCGGCGATCACACTGGTCATCAAGCGGTTGCAAGGCTCCGACCGGGTGATGAGCCTGCGGGGTGCCGTCAATTTCGACCAGGGCAACCCGAACGAGACGACGCTCCAGCATCTTGACCCGAAGCCCGGCGAGACCGCCGGCGGCTTCGCCGAGACGGTGGAGAATGTGGAGCTGGTCGGCTCCCGCATGGTCGACCACATTGTCGGCCATTGGGACCAGTGGAAGGACGGCGTTCCGGCCCTGCCCGCTCCCTGACCGGCGGCATTGTCATCACCTGCCGGGCACCCCCCCCGGCAGGTGCGCGCGGTTCACGCGCCATGGATCTTGCGCAGGCGGCGGCCGCGCAGCTTCTGCCGGATGCGCTCGACCGGGCTGAACATGCGCGGATAGCGGCGCTTCGACCGGATGAACAGACGGCGGGCGTCGGCGGAATTGCGCAGCACCAGCACGCCGCCAAGCAGCATCACCGGCAGGCCGCCAGGGCCGGGCAAGGGGGCGATCAGCAGGCCGAGCAGGATGATCGTGCATCCGGCGCCGATCAGGGCCAGCTGTCGCACGCGCGCGAAAGACAGCGTCTGGGCGGTATCGGGAGGGCTCATCTGCGTTCGACAGGCTCCAAATTTTGCGTTCGTTCGCATATGGCCCTGAAAGAGCGGGTCGAAAAGCCCCCCTCCCCTCCTTTGCGCGGACGGAACCACACCGTCCCGCCCGGGAGAGGGCTGGACTCAATGCAGCGTGCGCAACGGTTCCGGCGCCGCGCCGCGCAGGCGGGCCGGGTCGAGACGGCTGAGGGCGGCATCCCGCTCGGATGGCTTCGGCTCCCAGCCAAATTCGCGGATCAACTGGTCGCGGGCGGCGACGGCGCGGCGGGAAAGACGGGCGCATTTGTCCTGGGAGACACCCTGCCGTTCAGCGCGGCAACGGCGGTCGGCGCAGCTTTCCAGCATCAGGCGGATCATCCGTTCACGCTTGGCGACGTCGACATACCCCATCTGATCGAAATAGAGCTTGGTAAAGGCCAGTTCGGTAACGCGGGCGTGGGTCTTGCGGTCGCCGACGATCACCGCCGCCACCACCTCCACACAGCGGCCGGCGAAATGCGGCAGAGGGGCCGTGCCGTCGTCGGCCCGGTCGAGCTGGCTGCTCGGCAGGTCGATCAGACGGCCGGTCCCGTCCTTCACCAGATAGCGGCGCCAAACCGACATTTCCGCCTCCCGTCAGGCCAGTGCCCGAGCGAAGCCTACACCAGTCCGGGCGGCGACGGAACCCACCGCACCGTACACGGTTTCGTGAGCGGGGCCTGTTCCGTCCCGGACAAACCGGACGGACGGTTCAACCGAACAGCGACAGGCCGACGGTCAGGACGCCCGGATCCTGGCTTCCCGGTGGAAGAGAAGCAACCTGGATGCCGGGATCGGCATCCGTGGCGCCTGTCGCGGAGTTTGCGAGCAGGCACCACACCGCCAGACGGGCAAGGAAATCAGCCGGTCGTCAGCTTTTCGATGAAGTGATCGACCTGACCTTTCATATCGTGGAAGTTCGTCTCCAGGTTGCGCACGCCGGTATGAAGCTGCGTGACCGCCTCATCATTGTGCTGGGCCGATTGGGAAACGCCCTCCACATTCTCGCGCAGCTTCTCGGCCCCGACCGCCGCCTGCTGAACCGCCCGGCTGATCTCCACCGTCGCGGCATTCTGCTCTTCCACCGCGGCGGCAATCGACGCGCTGATTTCATTCAGGGTTACGATCACCGACGCGATTTCGTCGATGCTGTTGGCGGCGGCTCCCGACGAGGATTGAATGGTTCCGATGAGATTGCTGATCTCTTCGGTCGCCTTCGCCGTTTGGCTGGCCAGATTCTTGACCTCGGTGGCGACCACGGCGAAGCCCTTGCCGGCCTCACCGGCACGGGCCGCCTCGATCGTCGCGTTCAGCGCCAGCAGGTTGGTCTGCCCGGCAATGGAGGAGATCAGCGTCAGAACGTCGCCGATGCGCGAACTGTCGTTCACCAGCTTGCGCATCAGCGCCACGGTTTCATCGAGCTGGCGATTGGCGTTGCCGGAGGCCAGGTGGGACGACGACGCCTGCGACGAGATTTCCCGGATCGACGCGACCAGTTCCTCGACGGCGGCGGCCACGGTCTCGACGTTCGCCGTGACCTCGTTGGCCGCTCCGGCGGCCATACGGCTGCGGCTGGCGTTTTCCGCGACGCTTTCCGCAACGATGCCGATGGAGCCGCTCATCTCCGTGGAGGTGCGGTTGACCGTGGACAGCAGATGTCCGACCTCCGCATCGAAACTCTCGGCGATCCGCGTCATATCCTGCCGGCGCTGCCGTTCCGCCTCCTCGCGGATCCGCACCTGCTCGGTTTCCAGCTGGAGCTTGGCGATGGCGTTCTCGCGGAAGGTCTGCACCGAGGCGGCCATCCGGCCCACCTCGTCACGGCGGTCCAGCGCCGGCACGACGACATCGGTCTTGCCGTCGGCCAGATCGCCCATGACCGCGGTCATCAGCACGATGGGACGGGTCACGCCGCGAACGATGACGAACAGGACGCCGCAGACCAGCAACAGGGCAAAGCCGCCAACCACGGCGATCTTCGCCGTTTCGATCCGGATCATGGCGTAGGCATGCTCGGCGGTCAGCCGGATCTCGATGGTGCCGATTTCCGATTTCGCCTTGCCGGCGCCATACATCAGGGGGGCGGTCGCGGTGATCACCGACGCCGGGTCGCCGGACTCGGCGGCCGATTTGCCGTGATTGGCGAAAACCCGCCCACCCTTCGCCGTCAGGGTGCTGCCCAGATAATCGGGATCGGCCGCCAGCGCGGACAGCAGATTGGTGGCGGCGTCGTTGTCCATGCCCCACATGGCTTCAGCCGCACCGCCAACGAGAATGGTCGTCATCATCCGGGCGCGGTTGGACAGAGATTCGCGGACGGACACCATGTTCGTGTAGGCCAGACCGGCGATGGCGGCCACAGCGATGCCTGTCAGCAGGATGGCTATCGGCATCAAGGCGCGGGCCGTCAGGCTCCGGCTGAAGAAGGTCGGCATGGCACTTTCCTTTCCATTCATCCCGCACGCGAACCGACATCGGCGAGACGCAATACGCAAACTTTTGAGGCGGCGACAGAGGAAAAGCGAAACCTATGGGATATTTGCATACATCCAACTCTCTTCTTTGTCCAATTTTTTGCGCGCACGACGCGAAAAAGTAACGGTATCGCTATGAAATTTCTCAATTTTCCTGTCTTGCCGGAAAATGGAAGCGAACCACGCCGGCATTCGCCATCGGCGGCCGGAGATCGCCGAGAAGGATACCGAGCACACGCCCGACGCCTTTGCTGCCGACCAGCACCGGCAGGCGATGGCCATGGCCGGCGATCTCGTCCAGGGCACGGCCGACGCGGTCGCGAAACTCCGCTTCCCCCTCGCCGCCGGGCGGCGTGGCGCCGGCATCGATCAGCGGCTGGGTCTCCGCGATGGCCATGCCGTTCCATTGGCCGAGACGGCGTTCAATCAGTCCGTCATGGAACCGGATCGGCACGTCGCCCAGCACCGACCGCAGGATTTCGGCGGTGCGGCGGGTGCGCAGCAATGGGCTGGCGACGATGGCGTCGATGCGGTCCGGCAACGCCGACAGGCTTTGCGCAGCCTCCCAGGCCTGCTGCTCCCCCTGTTCGGTCAGGGGAATGTCGACGTCGCCGCCGCAGCGGACATGGAGCCGGTTGTAGGCGGTTTCGCCGTGACGCATGAACAGGAAGTCGCGTTCACCCATGACAGCCTCCGGCCGCAGGCACCATGCTGTCCGGTTGGAGTGCGAGATGGCATATCCGATGCATTTCCACTGGCTTTCCTGACGCTCGTTGATGGGGGGCGATGCCGTTCAACTGCGATCGCAAAGCGGCCTCAATAGCGGTCGACGAAGGCGTTGACGCGGTTCCAGGCCGGTGCAAGCGCCTCTGAGGCCGCACCAATCCCGGCCCAGTCGTCAGCCATCGCCGCCTTTTCCAACGCCAGGCACACCGTTGCGAGAGCGGAGGCGCCCACCATGCCCGACGCGCCCTTCAGCGCGTGCGCCTGTTGCCGCACCTCCTCTGCGGAGCGGCCATCGGCGATGGCCTCGCCCAACCGCTCCCGCAGCGGCAGGCTGGTTTCGAGAAAGCGCTTCAACAGCCCACGGATCGCAGCTCGGTCATCGCCGAGCAGGTCATGGAAACGGCGTGTGTCGATCGCCTCGCCGGCATCGGAAGGCACAGGCGGTTCGGCGGACGGGGAAAAGGCAGCCTTTGCAGACGCGGGAGCCTGGACCGGCGCACCCGTCGGCAGCCAACGGCCGAGGCAATGGCCGAGACGGACCGTCTCCACCGGCTTGGTCAGGCAATCGTCCATGCCCATGGCCAGACAGCGCTCGACCTCCCGCGAGAAGGCATTGGCCGTGATGCCGACAATCGGCAGACGCCCCGGCAGACCGGCCAACCCGCTGCCCGCGGCCTCCCGCGCCCGAACGGCGCGGGTCAACTCCAGCCCGTCCATCTCCGGCATGTCCCAGTCGGTCAACAGCAGGACGTAGCGCTTGCGCGCGAGAGCATCGAGAGCGGCCTTGCCATCCCCCACCGCGTCCGCGGCACAGCCCAGCAGATCGAGCTGGCGCAGGATCACCTCGCGGTTGATCGGGTGGTCGTCGGCGATCAGGATCGGACCGTCGGGAAGGAGCGTCGGCATCTCCCCGCCCCGGTCCGGTGACGGGGCGGCGGGGTCCGGTTCGGGCGGAACATCGGACACCGGCAGGACCAGCTCGACCCAGAAAATGCTGCCCCGTCCCGGCTCGCTGTCGACGCCGATGCGCCCGCCCATGCGTTCGGCCAGCTTGTGGCAGATCGACAGCCCCAGCCCGGTTCCGCCGAACCGGCGGGCGATCGACTGCTCCGCCTGGACGAAAGGCTGGAACAGCCGGTCGGCCTGTTCGCGGGTCAGTCCGATGCCGGAGTCGCGAACGGCGATGCGCAGCGCGGCCCGGCCGTCGGCAACCCCCAGTCCGGAGATGCTGACGCCGATCTCCCCCTCTGCCGTGAACTTGATGGCATTGTTGGCGAGATTCAGCAGAATCTGCCGCAGCCTCACCGGGTCGGCGATCAGCCAGGGAGGAATGGCCGGATCGACGGCGCCGGTCAGGATCACTCCCTTTTCCGCCGCCATCGGCGACAGGGTGGCGGTCACCCCCTCCACCAGATCCGGCAGCCTCAGCGGCACCGGATCAAGTTCGAGCTTCCCCGCCTCGATCTTCGAGAAGTCCAGAATGTCGTCGATGATGCGCAGAAGCGAAACGGCGCTGTCGCGAATGACGGCGACCGACCGCTCCTGGCCCGCGTCCAGACGGCTGCGGCCCAGAATGTCCAGCATGCCCAGCACGCCATTCATCGGCGTGCGTATTTCGTGGCTCATCATCGCCAGGAAATCGGACTTCGCCCGGGTCGCCGCCTCGGCCTGATCCTTGGCCTGACGCAGGCGCTTCTCGCTGTCGTGGAGCGCCTGCACCGCCCGGTTGCGGTCCTGCCCGATGGAGGCCAGGGCGACGAAACCGGCGACGGACTCGATGAAATGGACCTCGTCGTCGGTCCAGCGCCGCCCGGTCCGCCGTTGCTCGCAGCGCAGGAGGGCGACCGGCCGTCCATCGACCTTGACGCAGAGATGGACGAGGGAGATCACCCCCGCCGGCAGCAGCACCGGCTCCAGCAGCTCGGCAAAGCGGCTGTCGCCGGCGGGCGACTCCGCGACCAGCGAGCGTTCGGCGGTCAACGCCTCGCAATAGAGGGGGAACCGCGACAACGGCAACGCCTCCGCCTCCCAGGCGTTGAGCCCATGGCTGGCGACCGGGGTGGCCTGCAGTCCGCCGGCGGCCTCGGTCACCGTCCACACCGCCACCCGGTCCACATGCAGGGTGAAGGCGAGGATGCGGGCGATGTCGCCGAGCGCCTGGCCGAAATCGGAACAGCGGATGGACTCGAGCCGCGTGATGTCGTGCAGGGCCATGGTCTGGCGCAGCAGCCGGCGGCGGTCGCTGCGCAGCGCCTCCTCGGGGCCGCCGGCCGGCTCCCTGCCGCGGGGCGTCACCGGGCGCCTCCCCCCTTCGGCGGAACTGGAGCGGCACCGAACAGGTGACGCGGGCCGGCGGGCGGGTTGAGGCTGGTGAAATGCGCGTCCGGTCCCTGCCCCGCCAGCCAGCTGCGGACGAAATGGATCTGGTTGGCGTCGCTCATCGCCGGGGTGTGCCCGGTGTCGGGCACATGCATCGCCGTCACCCCCGGCTTGGCGGTCATCTCGTCCACCGTCTCGGGCAGCAGCGCATCCGACAGCATGCCATGAAGCACCAGCACGGGAATGTCGATGCCGGCCCATTCCTCCCACTGGGTCAGGCTGTCCTGCGCCTCTTCGGCATAGGCCTGCAGGGCACGCGGATCGTGACGGTAGATGCGCCCGCCATGGCCGTCAGACCATTGCGTCTGGAAGAAGGTGTTGTGCAGCAGTTCGTCCTCGGTCACCGGCCCTTCGTTCTTGGCCGAGGCGCCGAGGCGGCGGAACAGGTCGGCCGGACGGCGGAAGACATAGTGGCGCGCAACCGCCTGGGCACGGCGGCGGCGGCGCTCGCCCGGGATGTAGGGGCCGATGTCGTTCAGCACCAGCCGCTCGACGATGCCCGGATGCTTGGCGCAGAAGGCGATGGCCGAACTGCCGCCCAGCGAAGACCCGACGATGCTGGCCCGTTCGCAGTCGAGATGGGCGATGAGCTGCCGGATCACCTCGACATTGGTGGCGATGGTGTAGTCGCCCTGCGTCGGCATCCAGCCGCTCATCCCGCGGCCGGGCCAGTCGAGGCAGACGACATGGTAGTCCTCGCACAGCCCGAGCGCCAGATAGTCCCAGCGGCGCGCGGTGTTGGCGATGCCGCCGACGCAGATCAGCAGCGGCCCGTCGGGATCGCCCCAGTCGCTGTAGGCCATGCGCACGACCGTCGGCTTGATCTGATGCTCCGGCCAGTGCCCCTGGAGCGAGGTCGGATGCACATAGTCGAAATAGCGCTGCTCGAACCGACCCTCGAAGGGTTCAAGCGTGCGCTGGACCATCAGCTCATACTCGTCCCAGGTCATGGCATCGCCCCAGGACAGCAGGAAGCCCCCCTTCGGGTCGGACACGTCGGGAACGACGAGACCGTCTGCGAAATCACCGTCGCTCATAGTGCTTCCCCCTGTTCGCGAACTGGAATGGACGGGCCGCCTTCCGGATAGGCGCCGAACAGCGCCGCGACGGTCAGCAGCAGCGAGGCGGCAAGCGCCATGCCGCCGAAGACCGTCAGCGCCATGGCATAGCCCCAGCGGTCGGCGCACCAGGTCATCGCCATCGGCCCGATGAAAAGGCCGGCGCGCTCGCACACCCGGTAGATGCCGAGGATGGTGGTGCGACCGAACCGCTCCATGTCCGGCCGGGAAATGCTGAACAGCACCGTGATCTGCGGAGACATCCCGATGGATTGGGCGATCCCGAGCAGCGTGATGGCGGCGACCGCCCCCCACATGCCGTCCCAGCCGCCCGGAATCACCAGCATCGCCAGGCCCGACAG
>NZ_BADK01000409.1 GCF_000333595.1 Azospirillum sp. B506 | reverse complement strand
CGCGTGCGCCGGCATCGCCGAAAACCTGCCGCGCAAGGCCGCCAAGGCGGAAAAGCCGACCCGGCGCGGAGTCGCCTATTGGCTGCTGAACCCGGACGGCGCCGTCCTGCTGCGCCGCCGGGCGGAGGAGGGGTTGCTGGGCGGCATGGCGGAGGTGCCGTCCACATCCTGGGGGCCGGAGCTGCCGGGAGACACTGCGGTGGCGGCGCAACAGCCCTTGCCTGCGCGCTGGCGTCGGCTGCCCGGTCTGGTCCGCCATACATTCACCCATTTTCACCTGGAGCTTGAGGTGGTCGCCGGGCAGGCCGGCGCCGACTGGCGGCAAGCCGACGGCACCTGGGTGCCGGTCGACCGGCTGGGCGATCACGCCTTGCCGTCGGTGATGGTCAAGGTGGTGCGCCACGCCCTCTCGCACGGGTGAGCGGGGCTGGCAGCCGATGGAGTGCCGATGGGAATGCCGCGTGCCGCGATTGCCGCTCTCTTCGTCCTGCTGTCCTGCTGCTTTGGGGCGCTGGCCGCTCCGCCGGACGGCAAGGTCGGCAAGGTCGGGGTGGCGCTCGTTCTGGCGCTCGACGGCTCGGCTTCGATCACCACCGGCGACCTGGAGTTCCAACTCCAGGGCCATGCCGCCGCCTTCCGCGATCCGGCGGTGGCGGACGCGCTGGCGTCGGCAGGGACACGGGTGACGCTGGCCGCCTATTCCGGACCGAACAGCCTGCGGGTGCTGATCCCCTGGACCGCTTTGGACAAGCCGGAGGATGCCGGCCGTTTCGCCGACCGCATCGACGCCCTGCCCCGCGGCTTCCAGGGTGACTCGACCGCCATCGGCAGCGCCATCCTGGAGGCGGCCAAGCTGTTCGACCGCGGCAAATTGGATCAAGGGGGCAAGGCGCCGCGGCAGGTGATCGACATCGTATCCAACGGCTTCTCCAACGGCGGGATCGATCCGGCCAACGCGCGCGACCGGGTGACGAAGCGCGGAATCGTCATCAACGGTCTCGCCATTCTCGACGAATTCCCCTGGCTGGAGGCGTATTTCGAGGAGTCCGTGATCGGCGGTCCCGGCAGCTTCGTGAAGAGCGCCATGGACAAGGACAGCTTCGTCGCGGCATTGCGGCAGAAACTGATCCTTGAAATGGTCGCCCTGCCGGATCACATGCCCAACCAAAGCACCGTCACCCCATAGGCGGCCGATAAGAATTCGAGGAGCGGGACCGTTGGAGCGCGTCGATTTCCTGGTGATCGGGGCCGGCATCGCCGGTGCCTCCGCCGCCTATGAGCTGGCCGCCCATGGCCGTGTGCTGGTTCTGGAGCGTGAATCGCAGCCCGGCTATCACTCGACCGGCCGCTCGGCAGCGCTCTACACCCAGACCTACGGCCCGGCGCCGATCCGCGCCCTGACGGTGGCGAGCTGGGACTTCTACACCGATCCACCCGCCGGATTCGCCGAGCATGAACTGCTCACTCCCCGCGGCGTTCTGATCATCGGGCGTGATCACGAAGCCGCCAAGCTGGATGCGGAGTTCGAGCAGGGCCGCCGCCTGACCCCGTCGGTCGAACGCCACGACCGCGACCAGGTTCTCGCCCGCGCGCCTTTCCTGCGTCCGGACTATGTCGCCGGCGGCGTGTGGGAGCCGGACGCCCGCGACATCGACGTGCATGCCCTGCACCAGGGCTATCTGCGTGGGCTGAAGGCACGCGGTGGCCGGGTAATGAGCGATGCCGGCGTGCGGGCGCTCGCTCGGAAGGACGGGCTGTGGCTGGCGGAGACGAGTGCCGGCAGCTTCGCGGCACCGGTGGTGGTGAATGCCGCCGGCGCCTGGGCGGACGAGCTGGCGAAACTCGCCGGGGTTGCCGCAATCGGGTTGGTGCCGAAACGGCGCACCGCCATAACCTTCGACCCCGTCTTCGAGGATCCGGCCGACAAGGCGGGACTGGACGGCTGGCCGATGGTGTCCGACATCGCCGAATCCTTCTATGTGAAACCCGACGCCGGCCGCCTGCTGGCTTCTCCCGCCGACCAGACCCCGGTCGAACCCTGCGACGTGCAGCCTGAGGACATCGACGTCGCGGTGACCGTGGACCGGCTGGAACAGGCGTCCCGCTTCTCCGTTCGGAGATTGGCCCACCGCTGGGCCGGCCTGCGCAGCTTCGTCGCCGACAAGGTGCCGGTGGTGGGCTTCGCCCCGGATGCGGAAGGATTTTTCTGGCTGGCCGGCCAGGGCGGCTACGGCATCCAGACCGCGCCGGCCATGGGCCGGGTGGCGGCGGGGCTGGCCACCGGCCGTGGTCTGCCGGAGGATGTGCGGGCGTTGGGCGTGGCCGAGTCCGACCTGTCGCCAGCCAGGAAGCGGTGACCGGCAGTCCCCTATCGGAGGCCCCTGTCAGAGGGCGGAGGAGGCGTGCGATGCGTGTGTGTCGGTCGGTTAAGGAAAGTCGGGCGCGGCCTTTGGCCGGGAAGGCGCTTTGCGCGACGGCTCTGGCCGCCGCCGCTGCACTCGGCGGCTGCGCCAATCCGGCGGCAGACGAGGCGCTGGTGGCACAGACCGCCCTGATCGGCATGCCGAAGGCAACCCTGCTGTCCTGCGCCGGGGTGCCGGAGCGGCAGGCCAGCGTCGACAACCGGGAGTTCTTCACCTACCGCAGTTCCCGCCTCGTCTCCTACCCCAGCCCGCCCCCGCTGGGCTTTTACGGCGGCGGCTGGGGGCGGCCCTATTACGGTTATGGCTATGGTGGGCCGGTCTATGGCTATGAAGTCAACAGCTTCGATTGCGAAGCAACTTTCAGTTTGAAGAACGGCGTGGTCGAGCGCGTGGTGTATGGCGGCGCTTCCGGCGGATCGGCGGGACTTGGCCAATGCTATGCCATCGTCCAGAACTGCATGGCGCTGATTCCGCAACGGACGATCAAACCAAATCCATGATTTCCTTGTCCATGCGACAACTCGTCACTGTTGCATAGCTGCTGCATTAGGAGAGGAAGGGTTGTGGCCCCCCTAGTACCCGTACTCACTGTCTGGTAATAGCTCCATTGGCTGATGCCACAGAACAGCAACAACGCATTGCCTGGAGCAGACCCCATGACCATCCTGTCGCGCGCCGCCGCCGCCCTGCTGGCGACCTCGGCCCTTGTCGCCATCGCTTCCCCGTCGCTCGCTCAGGACTTCAAGGGCAAGTCGGCCGGCGACATCGTCGTCCGGGCGCGCGGCCTGGCTGTGGTGCCGCAGGAAAAGGGTACGATCAACAATTCGACGCTCGGTGACGTCGGCAAGGCCAAGGTCGGCAACGACTTCATTCCGGAAGTCGATTTCTCCTACTTCTTCACCGACAACATCGCTGCCGAACTGATCGCCGGCACCAGCCGCCACCGCGTGAAGGGCAACCTGATCGCCGGCGCCGGCGGCTCGACCGAGATCGGCAAGGTGTCGCTGCTGCCGCCGACCCTGACCGTGCAGTACCACTTCCTGCCGAAGGAGCGCATCAGCCCGTATGTCGGCGCCGGCGTGAACTATACCCTGTTCTACAACGAGGATGCGGCCGAGAGCCCCAATGCCGGCGGTCTGCGCATCACCGACACCAACTACAAGAACCGTTTCGGCTGGGCCCTGCAGGCCGGTGTCGACGTTGCCCTGACCGGCAACTGGTCGCTGAACCTCGACGTCAAGAAGATCTTCCTGAAGACCGACGTGACCGCCAACGCCCGCGTGGGCACCGCCGTCCTGCCGGTCTCCTCGAAGGTCACGCTGGACCCGTGGCTGATCGGTGTCGGCGTCGGCTACCGTTTCTAAAGCCGGAATTCGGGGGTCGCAAACGGCCCCTGGCAACCGGAAGGCAGCCTTCCCCATTCGGGGGAGGCTGCCTTTTTCTTTTTATCGCTTGCCTTGCGGATTGTACGGTTATCCCCAGATACGGTTGATCGGGTCATCGGAAGGGAGGCCGTACCGCCATGCATGTCGCAGTCTTATTGAAGCGCAAGGGCAACCGGATCGTCTCCGCCGCACCGGACGACACGGTTGCCGCCGTCGCCCGCCTGCTGACCGAACATCGGATTGGCGCCGTGCTGGTGATGGATGACGATGGGCAACCGGTCGGCATTCTGTCGGAACGCGACATCGTGCGTGCGATTGCCCGCGACGGTGCCGTCGCTCTGGATCGCCCGGCGGCCGACCTGATGACGCGCGAGTTGATCACCGCCGCTCCCGACGACACCGTTGCCGACATGATGGCGGTGATGACCGAACGGCGCATCCGCCATGTCCCCATCGTCGAGTCCCGCCGGGTCGTCGGCGTCATCAGCATCGGCGACGTGGTGAAGGCACGCATCGACGATGCCGAGCTGGAGGTGGAGTCGCTGCGGGGCTATGTGGCCGGCATGGGATGACGGTGCATCCCTTGGCATAAAGCGAAACGCCCCGCCGGATCATTCCGGCGGGGGGTTCGTTTTTGTGAAGATGCGTCTCAGGCCGAGTGTGACTGCGGGAAAGCCATCGCGGCCTGGGTGCGATTGCGCACGCCCAGCGACTTGAAGATCGCGGTCATATGGATCTTAACCGTGCCTTCGGACAGGCCAAGCTCGTGGGCGATCTGCTTGTTCGACTTGCCTTCACGCAGACGGTCCAGCACTTCGCGCTGACGCTGGGTCAACAACTGTTCCAACTGCGGGTCGGTCGGCGGGATCACCCCGCCGGCACCGCGCTGGTCGGACTCGACCCCCTCGCGCAGAACCGTCGCCGGGACATAGACGCCACCGGAAAAGATCAGGTCGAGCGCGCTCAACATGATCTTCACGCTGGACGATTTGGGAATATAGCCGGCGGCGCCGTTCTCCAGCGCCTCCCGCACATCCGCCTGCGCCTCAGACGCGGACACGACCACGACCTTGGCGTTCGGCTGCCGATCGCGCAGCATGCCGATACCGGAAAATCCAGGCCACCCCGGCATGCGCAGGTCGGTCAGGACAAGGTCATAAGCCTGATCCTTCGACGCCGCCATTTCCAGAAGCTCGTCGAAATTGCTGGCCTCCGCAAAGTCAGCATTGTCGCGAAGCTGCTCAAGCAGCCGGCGAAGACCTTCCCGGAACAGGACGTGATCATCACCGATCAGGATCTTCATCGTTCAAACTCCCGAACCATGCCTGCCCCTCCTAAAGATGCCCCGGAGGCTTGAGAAAAGGAGGGGTCTGTCGCCACCCGCATATTCCCTAAAATCCAAAGGATATAGCAGGCACCGGCCGAACGTAATCTCTATTGAGATGTAACACGCAGGGACGATAATCGACAACCGGAAATTAACTTTTGTCACCGCACCGAAGGCCTACCGGTCAGGGCCAGCACTTCCCACCGGTGATATTTCCAAAGAGCGATGACAATTTTAGGTCAATGTGCGAATGCACCTTTCGCTCTTGCAGAAATCACAAAAAAGCCAGTACGGCACCTTATTCAGGCACCGTACCGGCTTTCAGGGCCGCGCCTCGCAGAAAGCAGTTAGAAAGCAGCGTCTTCCAGTTCCATCAATGGCTTGGCGCCGGCGGTGATGGTGATGAACAGGCTGTTCACCTGCGGCAGCAGCTTGGTCATGTAGAAGCGTGCCGTCTTGATCTTGGCCTCATAGAAGGCAGCATTGCCCTCTCCGTCCTCAAGCTTGGCCTGTGCCTTGTTAACCATGGTCAGCCAGCTCCAGCCGAGTGCCACCAGACCGAACAGACGCAGATAGTCGCTGGCGGCGGCACCGGCCTCCTCCGGATCCTTCAGGCCCTTCTGGGCGATGAGGGCGGTGGCCTGCTGCAGCTTGGCGAAGGCCTTGGCCAGCGGCATTACGAACTCGCCCAGCTCATCCCTCTCCATCGCCGCCTCGATGTCGCGGCCGACGGGATGGAAGAAGTGACGGAGCATGCGCCCCATATCCTGCGGCAGCTTGCGGCCGACGAGGTCGAGCGCCTGAATGCCGTTGGTGCCTTCATAGATCTGGCAGATGCGGGCGTCGCGGACATACTGCTCGACGCCGGTTTCCCAGATGAAGCCATGGCCGCCATGGACCTGCACGGCGATGTTGGCCGACTCGAAACCGATGTCGGTGAACAGGGCCTTGACGATCGGCGTCATCAGCTGGACGAACTCGTCGGCGTCGCGGCGGGTGCGGGCGTCGGGATGCTTTTCCGCCACGTCCAGGTGATAGGCGACCAGCGCGCCGAGCGCGCGGGCGCCTTCGCCATAGGCGCGGGCGGTCAGCAGATTCTTGCGCACGTCCGGGTGGACGATGATCGGGTCGGCCGGCTTGTCCGGTGCCTTCACCCCCGACAGCGACCGGCCCTGGAGCCGCTCACGGGCGTAGTTGACGGCGTTCTGGTAGGAGACCTCGGCCAGCCCCAGCCCCTGGATGCCCACGGCCAGACGGGCCGCGTTCATCATCACGAACATGGCGCGCATGCCCTTGTGCGGCTCGCCCACAAGCCAGCCGGTGGCGTCCTCGAAGTTCATGACGCAGGTCGACGACGCCTTGATGCCCATCTTGTGCTCGATGGAGCCGCAGGCGACGCCATTGCGGGCACCCGGCGTACCGTCGGCGTTGGGCATGAATTTCGGCACCAGGAACAGGCTGATGCCGCGGGTCCCGGCCGGGGCGTCGGGCAGGCGGGCCAGCACCAGATGCAGGATGTTCTCGGTCAGGTCATGCTCGCCGGCCGAGATGAAGATCTTGGTGCCGGTGATCTTGTAGGCGCCCTCGCCATCCGGCACCGCCTTGGTGCGGATGATGCCGAGGTCGGTGCCGCAATGCGGCTCGGTCAGGCACATGGTGCCGGACCAGGTGCCGTCGACCAGCTTGGGCAGGAAGCGCTGCTTCAGCTCGTCCGAGCCGTACATCGCCAGCGCGTTGTAGGCGCCGAGCGACAGGCCGGGATACATGCCGAAGCTGAGGTTGGCGGAGCAGATGAACTCCTCCAGCATGATGTTGACCAGCTTCGGCAGCCCCTGCCCGCCATAGGCCGGGTCGCAGGCCAGACCCTGCCAGCCGGCCTCGATGTAGGTGGCGTAGGCCTCCTTGAAGCCCTTCGGCGTGCGGACCTCGCCATTCTCGAAATGGCAGCCCTCGCCGTCGCCGGACTGGTTCAGCGGGAACAGCACCTCCTCGCACAGCCTGGCGCCTTCCTCCAGCACCTGGCCGACGAGTTCCGGGGTGGCGTCCTCGTAGCCCGGCAGGGCCGACAGCTTGTCCAGACCGACGATCTCGTCCAGGACGAAGCGCACATCCTCAAGCGGAGCCTTGTAGATCGGCATCTCTCGTTCCTCCCCCTCAGTTCCGCAGCGGCTTGCCGGTGAGCAGCATGTGCTCGATCCGGTCGATGGTGCCGCCGGTGCGCACCAGCCCCATGAACGCCTCGCGCTCCAGCCGCAGGATGTGGTCCTCGCCGACCGGCTTGGCGATGTCGGCCTCCTCACCACCGCTCAGCACCTCGGCCAGCGCGGCGCAAACCACCTTGTCGTGCGGTGTGACCTTGCCCTGCAGGGCGAAGCCCTCCACCGCCAGCTCCATCGCCGCCTTGGCGGTGGGGCCGGGCAGGACGTAGCTGGTGGTCTTCTCCGGCGGGGTGTAGGCCTGCGCCAGTTCCAGCGCCTTGGCCTTGGCGTCGGCCAGCAGCCGGTCGCGGTTCATGGTGATCCCGTCGGTGGCGCGGAAATACAGCAGTTCCTTGGCCTCGGCCGCCGACTTGGCGACGGTGGCGGTGCTGATGATCTCGAACGCCTTGGCGATGCCGGGCATCGGGCCGCGCGGCGCCTTCGGGTTGGCCTGATGGCGGGCCAGCATCTCGGTGCAGCCGCCCCAGGCCGGGATCAGGCCGACGCCGACCTCGACGAGGCCGACATAGGTCTCTGCATGGGCCTGGACATGGTCGGAATGCAGCAGGATCTCGCAGCCGCCGCCGAGCGCCATGCCGCTGGGCGCCGCCACCACTGGGAAGGGGGCGTATTTCAGCGCGCGGTAGGTGCGCTGGCCGCCCTCCACCATCTCCTCGATCTGCGGCCACAGGCCGATGTTCAGCGCGAACAGGGCGAGACCGAGATTGGCGCCGACCGAGAAATTGTCGGCTTCGTTGTGGATGACCAGCGCCTTCCAATCCCCCTTGCCGTCGCCGATCAGGCGCATCGCCTTCTCGTAGGCGGCCATGATGTCGCCATCGACGGCGTTCATCTTGCTGGTGAACTCGATGCACAGCACGCCGTCGCCGATGTTCCACAGGCTGGCCGAGCCGTTCTTCCACACCGGCTTGCCGGCGGCGCGCTTGATGTCCGACAGCAGCAGCACGCCATCCGGACGCACCACCGTGTCATAGACGCCGGCCGTGGTCAGATGCTGGAGCTTGCCGCCCTCGACCCGGTAGAAGGGGCGGCCGGCGGCGGTCTCGACCAGCGCCGGGACCGGGATGCCTTCCGAGCGGCACAGCTCGGCGAACCAGTCGGTGCCCAACCGGTCGATCAGCTCGAACGGACCCTGCTTCCAGTTGTAGCCCAGCCGCATGCCCTCATCGACGGCGACGATGCTGTCGGCGATCTCCGGCACCAGGCTGGCGGCATAGGCCAGCGTCTGGGCCAGAACGCGGCGGGCGAAGCGGCCGCCCTTGTCCGGGTGCTCGCACAACTTGCGCAGGTCGCGGCCGGCGGCCGACACGCTGTCCAGCCGGGCCTTTTCCGATGGGGCGTACTCGCCGCTCTGGAGGTTGACCGACTCCTTCACCTTGCCGCCGCCGGCCTTGTTGATGCGGTAGAATCCGCCCTTGCCCTTACGGCCGGTATAGCCCTCGGCGATCATCCGGGTGATGACCGGGTGTTCGCGCATCTGGCCGCGATAGGCGTCGTTCGCCGGCAGGGTGGCCGACATGCTCTTGGCGATGTGCGGCATCAGGTCCAGCCCGACCAGATCCATCAGGCCGAAGATGCCGGTCTTGGGGATGCCCATCGGACGGCCGCCGACGGCGTCCGCCTCCTCCACCGTCAGGCCGAGATCGACCGCGGCATTCACCGCCGCCTGGATCCAGAAGACGCCGATGCGGTTGGCGATGAAGCCCGGCGTGTCCTTGCAGTGGACGACACCCTTGCCGAGACGGCGGTCGCAGACGTCGGCGATGGCGGCCAGCGCATCGGCGCGGGTGTCGGCGCCGCCGACGATCTCCAGCAACCGCATGTAGCGCGGCGGGTTGAAGAAATGGGTGATCAGGAAGTCCTTGCGGAACTGCTCGCCCTGCCCCTCCGTCAGCACCGCCAGCGGGATGGTGGAGGTGTTGGACGACACCACCGAACCCGCCTTGCGCACCGGGTCGATGCGCTTGTAGAGGTCGGATTTGATCGCCGGGTTCTCGACGATGGCCTCGACGATCCAGTCGACGTCGGCCAGCAGGCTCAGATCGTCCTCAAGATTGCCAGGTGTGATCAGCTTGGCGTTCTTAGGATGCATGAAGGGAGCCGGATCGGTCTTCAGCATCTTGGCCACCGCACCCTTGGCGATGGCGCTGCGGTCGGTGCCCTCCTTGGCCGGCCCATCCTTGGCTGGAATGTCGAGCAGGACGCAGGGGATGCCGGCGTTGGCGAAATGGGCGGCGATGCCCGCACCCATCACGCCCGCACCGATCACGGCGGCGCGTTCGATCTTCATGGTCGTTTCCTCCCCGATCCCGTTCGTCAGACCGCTTCCAGGATGGTGGCGATGCCCTGGCCGCCGCCGATGCACTGGGTCGCCAGCGCGAACTGCTTGCCTTCGCGCTTCAGCAGGGCCGCGGCCTTGCCGGTGATGCGGGCGCCGGTGGCCCCCAGCGGATGGCCGAGCGCCAGCGCGCCGCCGTCCGGATTGATGCGGGACGGGTCGATGTCGAGGTCGCGCATGCAGGCGATGGCCTGGGACGAGAAGGCCTCGTTGATCTCGATGATGTCGATGTCGGCGATCGACAGGCCGGCGCGGGCCAGCGCCTTGCGGGTGGCCGGAACCGGACCCAGCCCCATCAGTTCCGGCGCGCAGCCGGCGACGGCGACCGAGCGGATCTTCGCCAGGATCGGCAGGCCGTTGGCACGGGCATACTCCTCCGTCGTCACCAGAACGACCGACGCGCCGTCGGTCAGCGGCGAGGAGGTGCCGGCGGTCACGGTGCCGTCGGCGGTGAAGGCCGGCTTCAGGCCCGCCAGCCCTTCGGCATTGGTGCCGGGACGGATGCAGCCGTCCTTGTCGACCAGACCGGCCGGTGTCCGGATGCCGACGATCTCATCGGACAGGCGGCCGGCGGCCTGGGCCTCCGCCGCCTTGGCATGGGAGGCGACGGCGAGCGCCTCCTGCTCGGCGCGGGAGATGGCGTATTTGCGGGCGACATTCTCCGCCGTGATGCCCATCGAGCAGTAGGCTTCCGGATAGGACTCCTTCAGCGCCGGGTTCGGCATCGGGTTGAAGCCCATGATCGGCACGCGCGTCATCGATTCGACGCCGCCGCAGACGAAGACTTCGCCGGCACCCATCTGGATGGCGCCGGCCGCCTGATGGATCGACTGCATGGAGGAGCCGCAATAGCGGTTCACCGTGGTGGCCGCCGCGGTCTGCGGCAGCTTGGCCAGGAAGGAGATGCTGCGGGCGACGTTCAGCCCCTGCTCGCCCTCGGGGAAGGAGCAGCCGACGATCACATCCTCGATGTCATCGGTCTTCAGGCCGGTGCGCTCGACCAGCGCCGCGATGACGCGGGCCAGCAGATCGTCGGGGCGGACCTTGGTCAGCTCGCCCTTATGGGCGAAGGCGAAGGGGGAACGGGCATAACCGGCGATGACGACCGATTTCATGAGTGCTTCTCCTCCATGTCCTGCGTCTCCGTGATGCCGTTGCGGCTGAGATGCTCGGAGATCTGGGTGTCGATGGTGCACAGCTCCGCCAGCGTCTGTTTGACGTCGGCGAGCTGCTGTTCAAGCGCGGAAATCCGGCGGCGCGCGATGGTGCGCATGTAGCGCATCTGTTCGATCTGGGCGTCGCCGGTGTCGTAGAGGTTCAGGAAATCCTTGATCTCGGCCAGGCTGAAACCCAGCCGCTTGCCCCGGCAGATCAGCGCCAGACGGGCGCGGTCGCGATGGCTGTAGACGCGGGCGCCTCCAGGGTTGCTGCCGATCCGCTCCGGCGCCAGCAGCCCTTCATCCTCGTAATGGCGGATGGTGCGGTGGGTCAGACCGAACTCCCCGGCCAGTTCGCCGATGGCGAGCCGCGGGGACAGACGGCTGTCGCCGGCATCCTCCCCCGTCTCCATCGCGCCATTGCCGACCGAAAGCCGATCCACGCTGTCCGCTCCCTTCCCTGACGTTTACGTAAAGGTAAGGTCAGTGCCGCTTGCTGTCAATCGACTTGTTGACCATGCCAACCAGTTGACTGGCCCGCAGCCCGGGGCCTTGGGCGGAAACCGTTCAGCCCGCGACTGCTGCGGCGCGCCCGCACAGTGACAGGATGCCACGCCCCGATGATGCCGGCGGCTGTGGCAGGCTCTGCGGTGAACGCGCGTCCGTCCGGCGTCCCGCACCGCATGTGGGAAGTGGACGCTGCGAAAAACAGACGGCCGGAATGCCGTGCCGGGTTCAGGGCGGGTTTAAGTTTATCGGGCGGATCAGGACAGGGGACAGGAGACAACCCATGTCGGCACGCGCCATCGTATCGTTGGGCGTCTGGATACTGGCCATGGTGCTGCTCGGCACCATGACGGTCGGCCTTGCACTGGCCTTTTACCTGCTGTTGACCCTGGCCTTCGCCGTGGTGGTCGCAGGGTTGACCCTGCTCACCCGCCGGCGGGAGGAGCACCGGGGGGAGCAGAGCTATCTTTGAACACCGCCCGCCGTCCACCGGCCGGCGGCCGCCTCACTCCGGCAGCACGCGCAGCCGGGAGGCGGCGGTGCGGGCGGACAGGTGGGGTCGCTGCAGGTCCTGGACCTGGGCCCCGGGGGCCGCGAAGTCGCCGGGAGTGACGGCGCGGACCAGATAGACCAGCCGGAAGCGGGGGGCCGCCTTCGGCAGCTCGACAGCGGCCAGGAAGCGGTCTTCCCGGAACTCGACATTGCGGACGGCCGACAGCTCGCCCAGCCAGGACAGCTTGCCGAGCTGGCCGCTGTTGGCGAGCCGGACATTCTCGATCTCGAAGCCGGCCGGCAGCGGATCGCTGACCATCACCGAATGGTCGAGCGGATCGCCAACCTCGCCCTCCAGAATCACCACCAGCAAGTCGTTGTGGCGGATGCCGGCCGGATCGACCGGCCGGCCGGCCATGTCGAACAGGCGCCGGCGGATGGTCATCCCCTGCTCCTCCGCGCCGGCCGGCTGGTCGGGCACGCCGGCAACCGAGACGGTCTGGCGGACCTCGGCCCCCAGGTTGCGGATGGCGGGCGGGGCGGCCGGGTCGACGGCCAGGATCTGCGGCTTGGCGGTCTCCACCGTCTGGTCGCCGATGGCGAGCTTCATCGGCGACGCACGGTCGATCAGCGCCTTGCCCGCCAGCAGCAACCAGGCCTGCTCCTGCGGATTGGTGGTGCGGACGGCGGCGAAGGTCTTCGCCACACGTTCGCCGGCCTGGAAGATGCGGTCACGCTCGACCGCGCCGCTCTCGGCCATCAGCACCACGACACCGGCCTCGTCCCGCAGGGACGAGCCCTGGTCGCGCAGGCTGGCGGTCACCATGCGGGCGCCGGTCAGTTTGGAGAAGGCCTCCGTCGCCCCCGGCTGGTCGCCCAGCACGGCGGTCGCCGCGGCGATCTGCGCCCGGCCGAAGTCGGTCTGCAACCGGTCCCAATAGTTTTCGCGGAAATAGCGCACCGCACCGGCGTCGATCATCTTGGCCCGCGCCAGCACATAGAGCGCATAGGCGCGGCCCGGCAAGTCGGCGGTCTCGACCCAGGCGTTGTCGATGGCCTGCTTCAACCAGTCCAGACCCTTGCGATAGGGTTGGTCGGGAATGCGGTAGCCCGCCGCCTTGGCCCGGCCCAGCACATCGACCGCATAGGCGGTCAGCCAGGGATCGAGGTCGCCCTTCGGCGACCAGGGCGCGAAGGCGCCGTCGACGCGCTGGAAGGTCAACAGCCGGTCGACACTGCGCTGGACGCGCGCCTTGATCCGGTCCTCCGGGGCGATGCCGAGACCGGCAGCCATGTCGCTCATCGACAGCAGCGGCAGGATGCGGCTGGCGGTCTGCTCTGCCCCGCCCGCCGTCGCGCGGTCGAGCGCGAAGAGCAGGCCCGGCACGTCCAGATCCGGCAGCGGCGCCACCGTGGCCCCCACCGAGACGGTTTCCGGCCGCAAACCGGCGGCGATGTCGGCCGGAACCGTCAGGCTCTTGTCGGTCGGCAGGGCGGCGCCGATGCGGCGGGTGACCGGCGGCGTGGCCGGACGGACGGTGACGTCCCACCGGCGGGTGACACGGACGCCATCGGGGCCGGTGACGTCCAGCGTGACATGGCCGGCCCCCACCGCGGTGGCGGTCAGAACCCGGCCGGCGGTCGCCCGCTTGCCGCGCGCCAGCTTCGGCACGGCCAACTCTTTGCCCGTTTCGCCGTCGGCGTCGCCATGGACGATGGCGACCGCTCCCTCGGCGCTCAGGGTCATGCGGTAGTCGCCGGAGGGGCCGTTCAGGTTGTCGAGCGACAGCAACACCTGCGCCGAATCGCCGGGGGCGAGGAAACGCGGCAGAACGGCGTCGGCAACCACCGGGTCGCGGACCAGCATCTGGCTTTCGGCTTGGCCGATCCGCCCCTCGCTCCAGGCCACAGCCATCAGGCGCAGGCGGCCCTGGAAGTCGGGCAGGTCGAAGGGAACCGAGACCTTGCCATCGGCGCCGACGGTCAGGATGCCGGAATAGAGCGAGACCACCCGTTCCGACTTGGGCGGGACCAGCCCGGCGATCTGGCGCAGGCGCGGCGTCGGCTGAACCGGCGGGCGGGCGGCGTCCAGGGCGGCCGGGTCGATCAGGCGGCCATAGGAATCGCGCAGCTCCACGGTGAGCGGGCGCTTGCGCAGATAATGCCGGGCGGGATCGGGCGAGGGCTGATCGGTCAGCTGCATCACCGATTCGTCGACGGCAGCCAGGGTGACGAAGGCCTGCTTGCCTTCGGCGACGCCCTCCACCGCGATGTCGGCGGTCACGGCGCGGCGCGGCTCCGTCTCCGCCGGGGCGGAGAGGCGGACGCCCAGCGTGCGCGGGGCCTTGTCCATCGCCAGCCATGCAAGGCCCACGGCGCGGCGCGGCGGCTTCTTCGACTGCGGGTCGGAGGTGGCGAAGGCGGTTGCCAGCACATGGGCGCCGCTGGTCCAGCCCTGCCCGACCGGGATTTCCAGGAAGGCGCCCTGCGGACCGATGGCGCGGGTGACGGCATAGGTGACGCCGCGGTCGGCAACGGCCACCAGCACCTGGCTGTCATAGGGAGGCTTGACGAAGACCCAGGCGGTTTCCCCGGCGCGATAGGCCGGCATCATCACCGACACGTCCACCGCATCGGGCCGCTCGCCGGCGGTCGGGGTCATCCACCAGCCGGCGGCAAAGCGGAAGCTGCTGGCGACGCCGGTCTTGGCATCGAACACCTCCAGCCGGTAGCGGCCGGCGGCGACCGGGGTTTCGACCGACGCCGGGGCGGCGGCCTGGGCCGACAGCGACCCGCCGGTCACCCGCTGGTCCTTCACCGTGACCTTGTAGTCCCAGCGGCCGTTGGCCTCGTACCACGCATAATCGTACTCCTCCTCGAACAGCTCGTAGGAGAGGTCGGCGCGGTCGGTCGGCTTGCCGTCGGGACCGACGGCGATCACGTCGAATCCGGCGGTGGCCCCCTCCGGCACGCCGTCGCCTTCGAAGCGCGGCTTGATGCCGATGGCGAAGGGCTGGTGGCGCACCGGCAGCACGAAGTCGCGGCCGACCGGACGGCCGCCGATGTCGAACAGGGTGGCGCGCACCACCGCCTCTAGCGGACGGGTGCTGTCGGGCGGCCGCGGCAGCTTGACCTTCAGGCGGGCCGAGCCGTTGGAATCGGTGATGAAGCCCGGCAGGTCGGCGCGGGCCGGCTTCACGTCCTCCTGCACCAGACCGAAATGATAGCCCGGCAGGGTGGGATAGGGGTTGGCGGCGGCGCGCAGGGTCACCGTCAACTCGCCCGGCAGGCCGGAGGCCGGGGCGCCATAGAGGTAATGGCTGTCGAGCGCGATGTCGGCCTCGCCATCGGCGGCAAGCTCCGTCGTCGGCGAGGCGAGCGCCACGTCAAGCCGCGGCGGCACGAAATCCTCCAGCAGGAACTCGACCTTGCCGATGGCCGGGCCGTCCGGCTCGGCATGGCGGGACGTCC
>NZ_BADK01000410.1 GCF_000333595.1 Azospirillum sp. B506 | reverse complement strand
GCTTTGCAGCTGGGTGTCCATCGCCCCGATCACGTCGTCGAGGCGGGTCAGGTTGGTCTCCGCCGCCTTCAGCCGCAGCTCGGCCTCGTGCCGGCGGGAATGCAGGCCGGTGATGCCGGCCGCCTCCTCCAGCAGGGCGCGGCGGTCCTGCGGCTTGGCGGAGATGATCTGCGCCACCTTGCCCTGGCTGACCAGGGCCGGAGAAGCGGCGCCCGAGGCGTTGTCGGCGAACAGCAGCTGGACATCGCGCGCCCGCACCAGCTTGCCGTTGATGCGGTAGTCGGAACCCGATCCGCGCTCGATCCGGCGGGTGATCTCAAGCTCGTCATGCTCGTTGAAGCCGGCCGGGGCGGTGCGCGACCGGTTGTCGACCGCCAGCGTCACCTCGCCCAGATTGCGCGCCGGCCGGCTGGAGGTGCCGCCGAAGATGACGTCGTCCATGTCGTCGCCGCGCATGCGCTTGGCCGAGGTCTCGCCCATCACCCAGCGCAACGCCTCGACCAGATTGGACTTTCCGCAACCGTTGGGACCGACGATGCCGGTCATGCCGGGTTCGATGACCAGATCCGTGGCATCGACGAAAGACTTGAAACCCGACAGGCGGAGGCGCGTGAACTGCACTGGGAAAGAACCTTTGGTGTACTGGGCTTATAAAACTGCAGGAACTGCAAAACTATGCCCTCTCCCCGGCCCTCCAGCGCCAGAAGCCGGGGGAGGATCAGGGAGGGGGCATTGCTCACGAAGATCTTTAAGACTGACTTACTTCAGCAGCTTGTCGATGGCCTTCGCGAATTCCTCGAACGGCTGGGCGCCTTCGATGCGGGCCTTGCCGTCGTTCAGGATGAAGGTCGGGGTCGCTTCCACTTTGTACTGGTTCTGGCCGGTCAGGCGGCTGTTCAGGATGGCGTCGGCCAGATCCTTGTTGGCGAGGCAGGAGTCGATGGTTTCCTGGCTCATGCCGGCCAGCTTGCCGTACTGGCCCAGCGCCTTCGCCGGGTCGGCCGCGCGGCTCCAGGTCGACTGGCTCTTGAACAGCACGTCGGTCAACGGATAGTAGCGCTCGGCCGGCGCGCAGTGGGCCAGCATGCTGGCGGTGAGCGCCGCCTGATCGAAGGGGAAGTCGCGGAAGATCAGCTTCACCTTGCCGGTGTCGATGTAGGCTTCCTTGATCTTCGGCAGAATGTCGGCGTGGAAATGGGCGCAGTGCGGGCAGGTCATCGACGAATAGTCGAGGATCGTCACCGGCGCATTCGCATCACCCATGACGCGGTCGGCCATCAGCTCCGACACCGGCGGCAGGGTGGCGGCGGCCTGAGCGGCGGTGGGTGCCGCGGTCATGGCGGTGCCGAACACGGCGGTGAAGCCGATGGCGAGAAAGCCGGCCAGCCCGAAATACCTGCGTCCGAGAATTTTGCGGTTCACTTTGCCCTCGTTCCTACCAGATGTTGACGTATAGACAATGATGCGGGGATGCGTCCAGCAGGCCGGCTATCGCGCCGCCCGCTTCGGCCGGGCCATCAGCGAGCGGCCGAAGCGTTCCAGCGTGGCGCGCAGTTCCTCGTCCTCGATGGTCGCGGCGGTGGTGGCGATGCCGATCTCCTCGTCCATCGTCAGGGCGCGCGGACGCACCACCGGCGATGGCGTGGAGGGCAGGGCCGCGTGGATCAGCTTGATCTTCGCCACCGCGCGGTAGCCGAAGAAGCTGTTGATCCGCTCGATGATCTGCGGTTCCAGATGCTGCAGCTCCAGCGCGATGGCGCCCATGGCACGGATGTGCAGGGTCGCCTCCTCCCGCTTGCCGCGGGGGAAGCTGAGCTTGTCGGGCGCGGTGCGCAGCGACAGCTGCTGGCCGACGATGGACGGCCAGTCGGTGATCAGNCGCACGAAGGCCAGCCCGCGCTTGGCCCAGCACTTGCCGGCGACCTCGGGAACGGATTGGNCGATGCGACGCGGTCCGGTCATGCTCTG
>NZ_BADK01000411.1 GCF_000333595.1 Azospirillum sp. B506 | reverse complement strand
CGCGGCAGGCATCCTCGCGGAGCCATGCCGGTACATCGCGCAGGACACCAGTATTGCCGTGGGCATACGATCCTTCGTGTTGGAATCCATGGAGACAATCTTAATGGGGTCATCCCTGGACTGGCAACTGGCTCCAGTCACGCGCCGCCAGCCTGGGTGGATGTCAGGTCTTGATGGTGAGGGGATCTGTCCTGAAATCGGACGCCTTGTGGCCGAACAGGCTTTCCGCTAGGGATGACCTAGCACCGCCAACCTTCATTGAAGAGCCAGCCCCATGAGCGACGATCCCGATTGCCTGGGCATGTGCGCCATCGACGGCGACATCTGCACTGGTTGCGGACGCACGCTGGACGAGATCAACGCCGCGCTGGACCGCGCCGACGGCGAGGCCGGCCAGCGGGCTGACGCCGCGTACCCCTGATCCGCGACGATCTCCGGCCGCTGCTGTTTCCTCGTTGTTGCCAGTCGAAATCCGACCGAGGAGCATCGTTCTGGCCGACCAGCCCAACCAAAAGCCGGGCGACGCCCTGCGCGGCGACCAGCCGCGGAACCCTGCCGATGCCGGCAATTCCGCCCGGAATTCCAGCGCCGGCAAGATCGGCAGCGCGACCGAGAAGGCCCAGGAAGACGCTGCCAAGCACCGTGCCCGCGAAGGCGGCTATCAGTAAGCGGCAGACCGACCGTGCGATGGCCCGGCTCCCGATGGAGGGCCGGGCCGTTTCATTCTATGGCCGCGCGGTGGAAATATGACTCAGGCAACAGCGGTCGGCGGGCGTGCCGCATAAGGTCATTGAGCTGCCCAGGGCGATGCCGAGATTATCATGGTCTGTATGATTACCAATGAGTGTTATTTGTCGAAAAATGATATAAAATAAAGATTGATATGGGTAAATTGCCCCAATAGCGTGTTTTTTATCGATCGGCATCCAAGGCATCGCTTGTTTTGATTGAGGTGCTCCAAGAGCGGATCGTAAAAATGGTAAATTCCGGCTTGCCATTTGTTTTGGCAGATATATGGCCGCTTTATGGTGAGCTGTGAATAAATCAAACAGCAACTATAATTGATGGAGATATTTATGAATATAGGAATCATCAACACAGGTGGAACCATCAGCTGCGTTGGAACGCCATTGTCTCCAATGACGGCCAAAAATTTCGCCAATGCATGCACGTCTATAATAGATCCGATAATAAAAGAAAATTATCAGGACTTGAATATATCGTACCTGACCGGTCTTGAATTCCCGGAATCTTCCACAAAGACGCTGGACAGCACCAATCTTCAGCCAACGGATTGGTGCCGACTGGCTCGCTATATATTAGACAATTATGCATTCTTTGATGGCTTCGTGGTGCTCCACGGTACCGACAGCATGGACTTCACCGGCACGGCATTGCCGTTCCTGCTGTCCGCCTTCGACGCCAATGGCGTGCAAGTGGCGGCATTGAGCAAGCCGGTCATCATTACCGGTTCGCAGATGCCGATGTTCTACCAAGCGCCGAACGCAGAGACGCCGTCGAGCCTGCTCTACAACACCGACGCCTTCCAGAATTTCTGTGGTGCCGTTGCAGCGGCTCAGAGCGGCATTCCGGAAGTCTGCGTCTATTTCCACAACACCCTGTTCCGCGGCAATCGGGTGGTCAAGACCAACGCCAGCGAATTCGATGCCTTCTCGTCGCCCAATTATCCGGCCCTGGGCCAGTATGGCATCAATTTCACCATCAACAGCGGCAATGTGCTGCCCGACCCGGTCACCGAGAAGGTCAGCATCGACAACGCCACCACGCTGGCCCTTGGAAAAACCGGCTGACGGCAATCGAGTC
>NZ_BADK01000412.1 GCF_000333595.1 Azospirillum sp. B506 | reverse complement strand
GGCACGTTGATGAGGACGGAGGCCGGGTCGGTCGCTGGGGCGCGGTTGCCGCGCAGCTGGATGTTGATGGCGGTGGCCACCCGCTGGGCGGTGGTGAAGTCGGGGTTGCGCAAGGACAACCGCAGCACCGGCAGTTCGGCCAGCGAGAACTGGATCTCCCGCTCGACGATGGCGCCGGAGGAGATGCGGCCGGAGGTCGGCACGCCGCGGGTCACGCTGGCGCCCTGGCCCTGGGCGGTGAAGCCGGACACCGCGATGGGACCTTGAGCCACGGCATAGACCTCGCCGTCGGCGCCCATCATCGGGGTGACCAGCAGGGTGCCGCCCAGCAGGCTCTTGGCGTCGCCCATCGCCGATACCGTGACGTCGATGCGGGTGCCCTGGGCCGCATAGGCGCCCAGTGTCGCCGTCACCATCACCGCCGCCACATTCTTGGTGCGCAGGTTGGTGCCGCGGGTATTGACGCCCATCCGCTCCAGCATGCCGGTCAGGCTCTGTTCGGTGAAGGGCGAGTTGTTCAGGCTGTCGCCGGTGCCGTTCAGGCCCACCACCAGCCCATAGCCGATCAGCATGTTGTCGCGCACACCCTCGACATCGACGATGTCCTTGATACGGGCGGATGCGGCCAGCGCCGGTGCGGCCGCGATGCCGAACACCAGCAGGGCGGTCAGCAGGGCCGGGACGGCACGGCGGCGCAGAAGGTGAAGGGCGGTGGGGATCATGACGCGGACACTCCTGAACTCGTGCCCATCCCTATACAAACGCCGTGCCAGCCGCCGCGGATGGCGGCTTTCCGCCTCTGCCCTGAAAAACACCCGGACTATGGCGCCTTTTGGTCACAGCCGGCCGGCAATTTTTGCCCGATTGCGGCAAGCCTTGACCGGATGTTAAGGTTGATCCATCTACTGTGTGCGCGTTTACGCATCCTTTACTGCAAACGGTTGCACGGATCATGAAAGTCGAAGGCTCCGGAAACATACGCGGCAGTGGTTCGGTCCGCCGCACCGGCAAGGCCGAAGGCTCGTCCGGCGCAGCCTTCTCCAAGCAATTGGTGGGAGAGGCCGGCGCCGCCCACGGCGTCAGCGGCACCGCCGCCAGCGCCGGGGTTTCGGGCGTGCTGGCCCTGCAGGAGGTCGACGTCACCGACGACGCCACCGCCCGTGCGTCCCGCGGCAAGATGCGGGCGGAAGAGATGCTTGACCGGCTGGAGGAAATCCAGCACGGGCTGCTGTCCGGTTCGCTGTCGATGCAGAAGCTGGTCGATCTCGCCAAGGTGGTGCAGACGCGCCGCGCCCAGGTGGATGACCCGGCCCTGGCCGAAATCCTCGATGAAATCGACCTGCGCGCGCAGGTCGAACTGGCGAAGCTGACCTCCTGATTCGGCTGGCCGCATCCCGCACCGATGCGGGCGCCGGTGCCGCTGGGGCGGGGCGCTGCGGTTGGGTGTCCGGCTGCGTCCACACCTCGGGGGACAGGCCCGAGCGGAAGAGCGGCGCGTCAAACCCGCAGGACAGTCAGGGTGGGCGAATCTGCAACGCTGACAAATCTTTTTTATTCCAAGGGCTTGTTTGGTCGTTGCGGGGGCGAACCAATGGGTTGCGGTCGCGCCGTGGCGTGCCTATACTCCGCGCCGCCCGGATCACCCCTTTTTCGCTGGATGCTTTCGGATGACGTCGCCGCTTCTGCCCCAGAACTATTCCCCGTCGGATGACGAGGAGTTCATGAACCCGATCATGCGGGAGTATTTCCGCCAGAAGCTGCTGCGCTGGCGCGCGGAACTTCTTGCGGAATCCACCGGCACGCTCAACAGCCTCCAGGAAGGTGGTATCCAGGAACCGGATATTGCCGACCGCGCCTCGGCCGAGACCGACCGTGCGCTGGAACTGCGGACCCGCGACCGGGAACGCAAACTGATCTCCAAGATCGACGCTGCGCTGGAGCGCCTCGTCGACGGCAGCTATGGCTATTGCGAGGAGACGGGGGATCCCATCTCCGTCCGCCGGCTGGATGCCCGTCCGATCGCGACGCTGAGCCTTGAGGCCCAGGAGCGGCACGAACGGATGGAGCGGACCCAGCGCGACGACTGAGGCCGCACCGTTTTTCGGCCACGCTCGTCCGCCCGGTGCCGGACGCCGGGGGCGAGCTGTGCGTTTGCGTCGGGATGATCTGGCGTCGCCGGTATGATAGTGAACGGAAGGCGCCGGTTTTCGACCGGCGCCTTCGCCGTTTCAGGTTGCGGCCTGCAGAGTCTTCCCCCCTTGGGCCGGAATGGCAGGCCGGATTCATGAAACCACCGCTCATGGAACCAACACCGCGCCGAACGGGTTCCGAACGGCACGGGAAACGGCGGTTCCAATTCGGAGGGCGGCGATGGACAACGAGACTTTCAACCTCGACCTGCGCAAATTTCTCAAGCAGGTCGGCGTTACATCTCAGAGGGAAATCGAACTGGCGGTCGGCCGTGCCCTGGCCGAGGGACGGCTGGACGGGGTGAAGGCATTGCCGGTCCGCGTGGTGTTGACCGTCGATGGCATCGACCTCAGGCACGAGGTTGCCGGCGACTTGTCGCTGGTACAGCCGCCGGAGTGATTGCCCGGCAGCGGTCCGTTCAGGCGGAACGGAGATGCGGCGTCACGGTCAGGATCACCGCGGTCATCCGCTGTTCGCTCCACGGCACGTCATGATGGGCGGAGGTCAGGTAGGGGCTGTTGGGATCGCGGATCCACTCGGCGGGGAACAGCGCGACCTGCCGCGTTGCCGCCCGGCCAAAGACCGGCTCATGGGGCTGGCCGGTCAAGGCGCAGGCCATTGCCCGGCACAGGTCGCTGTCCGCCAGGCCGCCGAGATGGACGGTCTGGGTCGGACGGGCGTTGAACTCCAGGAAAACGGGCTGGCTGCCATCTTCCGGCAGAATGGCGTCGATACCGCCGAAACCGGAATAGCGTGTCACCTCGACGATGCGCCGTGCCATGTCGATCAGCGGCGGGTGATCCGCAAGTTCGATCACCGACGCCGGACCGAAGGGTTCTGGCTGCTGGTGTTGCAGGNCGGTATAGGCGAAGCCCTCAAGCATCCGGCCGCCCAGCGCGCAGAAGGACACCGAGGCGGCGCGTCCGCGCACGAACTCCTGGGCGACGACCTGCAGGTCGGCCC
>NZ_BADK01000413.1 GCF_000333595.1 Azospirillum sp. B506 | reverse complement strand
GTCTCCACCCCTTCCGCCACGGTGGTCAGGCCCAAGCCGTGTGCCATGCCGATGGCGGCGCGGACCAGCGCATTGCTCTTGGGATTCTCCGGCACGTCGATGACGAAGGCGCGGTCGATCTTCAGCTTCGCCACCGGCAGTTGCTGCACATAGCTCAGCGACGAATAGCCGGAACCGAAATCGTCGATGGCCGCCTGGATGCCCAGATCGGCCAGTTCGCCCAAGGTCCGCACCGCCACCTTCAGGTCGCGCACCGCCGCCTGTTCGGTGATCTCCAGCCCCAGATGGCGGCGCAGCGACGGATGCTCTTCCAGCAACTCCCCAAGCCGGAGGGTCAGGTTGCCGCGCAGGAACTGCTGGCCGGAAATGTTGAGGAAGACCCGGTCGGGCAGCACGCCTTCCGCCTCCCAGACGCTCATCTGCCCGATGGCGGTGGACAGGACCCAATCGGTGATCGGCACGATCAGGCCGCTTTCCTCGGCAACCGGGATGAACTCCCCCGGCGAGACCGGCCCCAGCGCGTGATGGTCCCAGCGCAGCAACGCCTCCGCCGATCGCACCTGGCCGGCCTTGTCGACGATTGGCTGGTAGACGAGGCGCAATTCGTTGCGTTCGATGGCGTGTGTCAGATGCATGGTCAGCAGCATCCGCCGCGTCGCCGCCGCGGCCATCTCCGGCGTGTAGAAGCAGACGGCGTTGCCGCCATTGTGCTGCACGGCCTGCAGGGCCAGCTTGGCCTTGGCGTTCAGATCCTCCAGCGTGCTGACCGTCTCGTCCTGCACTGCGGCGCCGACCGAAAGCCGGAGGCGCACCCAATGGCGGTCGGCGTAGATCGACGCCGTCAGCCGGTCATGCAGAACGCCGGCCAGCGTGCGGGCATGCTCGCCGTCGGTCACCCGTGACAGCGCTGCGAACTCGTCGGCAGCGATGCGGCAGATGATCGTGTTGGGCGGCAGCACCTCGGTCACGCGGCTGACCATCGCCTTCAGCGCGGCATCGCCAACATGGAAGCCGAAGGCCTCGTTCACATCGCTGAACTGGTCGACATCGAGCGAGTACAGCGCGAACAGGCCGCCGGCGGCTCCATCCTCCGCGGAGCCGGACCGGTTGCCGGCGAACAGCGCTTCACAGTCCTCCAGGAAAGCGGTGCGGGTCAGCACACCGGTCAATGGGTCGTGCCGCGCGAGGTAGGACGCCCGCTGCTCCGCCGCCAGACGTTCGGAGATGTCTCGGATGATGCCGACGAAGGTCACCTCTTTGCCAAGCCGCGCCTCGCCCACGCTGAGATGGATGGGGAAAACGGTGCCGTCCTTGCGCTGGGCCAGCGTCTCGCGGCCGATGCCGATGATCTTGGCCCGGTCCGTCCGCATGTAGGGTCG